>DAOKYT010000039.1:1842-26692 GCA_035326025.1 Tepidiformaceae bacterium | reverse complement strand
CGCCTCTACGAAGAAGAGAAGCGCGAGGGCATAATCGGCGACTCCCGCGCCTCGTAGCACGCCCCGCTTCGGCCACCCTTCCCGCCAGCCCCGGTCGCTGTGACGCCCGGCCGTTCGCGTTTCCGCGTTCCATCCCCCACCATCCAGCTATGCGGATTCTCGGTATCGACCCGGGCCTGAATGTCACCGGCTTCGGCGTGGTGGAAGTGGCGCGGGACCAGTGCGTCCATGTCCGGCACGGGACGGTGCGGACCCGGGCGGCCGATTCGCGAATCGACCGGTTGAGGCAGCTCAGGGACGCCGTGCGCGCGCTGGCGGTGGAGTGGGGCGCGGGCGCGGGCGCGATCGAAGCGGGTTTCGTGGGGCAGAACGTGCGCGCGGCGATGGCGCTGGGCGAGGCGCGCGCGGCCGCGCTGCTGGGGATGGCCGACGCCGGGCTGGAGGTCGCGGAATATGCCCCGGCGCTGGTGAAGCAAACGGTGGCCGGCTACGGCCGCGGCGAAAAGAGCCAGGTCGCGGAAATGGTGCGGCTCCAGCTGGGGCTGAAGGCGGCGCCAACCCCGGCGGACGCGGCGGATGCGCTGGCGGTGGCAATCACGCATTGGGCCCATGCGCGGTTGGCTGCGCGCTGACCGGGGGATGAATCGCGCGGGCCGCCCCGCGGTCGCGTCGGCTGTTTCGCAATAGTTTTGCAATGCCCGGGACGGTAAACACCGCGCCGTTTCCACTCCCAATAAGGTAGGGTGGTTGAGCCGAATCCTCCCTACGGGAGGAGCGGGGGACCCATTCGTTGGGGTGAATTGCGCACAGCGCGCATAGGCGACTTCCGACGCCGAACCCGTCAGCTAACCCCGCAGGCGTTCGGAGGGCAGCCGTCGGCCCTCCCATCATTCCGCTGGCCACGCCCCGCGCGTGGCTTTCCCGGTCACACGGAGGTTGCGCATGACCGTCTATTCAGGAACGTTTGCACCCACCCGCGAGGGCAGCCCGGTCGACCTCAAGGACCCGCTTGCCGAAGCACGCGAGAAGCTGAGGCAGGCTGCGCGGCTCCCATTCCACGCCCACCAGCCGCACTCGTGGCAGACCGCGTTCCGGCAGCTCGTGGCCGATGCGCGGACCGACATTCGGCGTCACATGTGGACAGCCGCGTTGCCGGATTCGCCGCTCAACCTGGTGGAGAACCAGGAGCCGCGCCTGCTTTCGAAGGTGGAGGCGCAGCGCGAGGAGCACGAGGCCTTCGCCGCCAGGGCCGACCAGCTCGTGGAGGAAGCGAGCGCGCCGGGCGAGGTCGACATCTGGAAGATGATCGAGCTTGGCGAGAAGGCAATCCTCCTGGAGATGGCGCTTGCGCGGCACCACAACCGGCTTATGCAGCTGGTGTACGAGACCACCCTCCGGGACCTCGGCGAAGCAGGCTAGGCTTCGCCCGAGCGCGTGCACGGCGCAGCGGGCCCTTGTGGGGGCCCGCTGCCCGCTTCAGGCGGGATCCACGGCTACCGTCCTGGCCGCGGCATCGTCCCCGGGGGGAGCCTGGCGGCGAGTCTTCCACAGGTACCCCATGGGCAGCAGGCCCACCGTGTTCGCGAGGGCGAGCACCGGGATCATCCTGTAGTGTTTCAGCTGGACGGCGCGCCGGATGGCGAGCAGCTTCCAGATGCCATCCCAGATCATCAGCGGGAGGAGGGCGCGTGGCGGGCGGCGCGTCTTGCTCATGAGCCAAGCCTACCGCATTTCACGCCCGTTACGTCACGCCCCCCGCCCGAGCGTCAGCGCAATTCGGCGTTGTCGAGCAGGCGCGTCTGTCCGAACTTCACGACGAGCGAGAGGAGGGCGGGGCCTTTCGCCGGCCCGTCGATCTCCTCGAGCGTCACGTCGTCCGCAAGGGAGACGTATTCGATGGCGGCCAGCGGCTCGGCTTCAATGCGGGAGCGGACGGCGGCACGGAGCACGCCGGCGTCGCGCGTGCCCGCGTCCCAGAGGGCCCGCGCGTGGTCGAGGGCTTGCTTGAGGACGGGGGCGGCCGCGCGCTCTGCCGGGCTGAGGTAGACATTGCGAGAGCTCATGGCCAGGCCATCCGGCTCGCGGACGATATCGCAGGGGACGATTTCGACGCCCAGGTCCAGGTCGCGGGTCATCCGCTGGATGACCCGCAGCTGCTGGGCATCCTTCCGGCCAAAGTACGCGCGGTCCGGAGCGCTCGCGTTGAAGAGCTTCAGGACGACGGTGGTGACGCCGCGGAAATGTCCAGGACGCGACGCTCCCTCGAGCGGCTTCGTGACATCCTCGACGCTCACGTAGGTCTGGTAGCCGGGCGGGTACATCTCGGCGGCCGAGGGGAGGTAGACGGCGTCGACCTCGGCATCGCGCAGGAGGTTGAGGTCGCGCACCTCATCGCGGGGGTATTTTTCGAAATCCTCGTGTGGGCCGAACTGCGTGGGGTTGACGAAGATGGAGACGACGACGTGCATGTTCTCGCGGCGGGCGCGGTGGACGAGTTCCAGGTGGCCATCGTGGAGGTAGCCCATGGTGGGGACGAGGCCGAGGGTGCCCGCGTGGGAAGCGCGCCAGCGGCGCATGGCCGCGGGTGTGGTGAGGATGGCCGGCGCGGGCTTGAGGGGCGCGACCGGAGTGATCACGATGTAGTCCGAATCGGACGGCGCATGGGCCATGCTGTTCTCCCGCCTCCTGCGGGCGAGCGGCGGCGCGCGTCAGCCGGCGCCGCCACCGGAATCGCGTTGCCGGTTAACCGACCTGCGCCAGTTCGGCGAGGGTCGACTCGTCCATCTCGAAGCCGTGTTCAGCAGTTGGGAAGGCCGCGGATTCGACCTCGCCGATGTAGGCGCGCACGGCATCGCGGATGGTTTCGCCGATGACGGCGTACCGCTTCGCGTGGCGGAGGGCGCGCTGGTCATCGTAGATGCCGAGGAGGTCGTGGAAGACCTGGACCTGGGCATCGCAGTGGGGGCCGGCACCGATCCCGATGGTTGGGATGGAGATGCGTTCGGTGACCATGCGCGCGAGGGGCGCCGGGATCGTCTCGAGGACGATGGCGAAGGCGCCAGCTTCTTCGAGCGCGCGCGCATCGTTCAGGAGCTTGGCGGCTGCCGCGGGCGTTTTGCCCTGGACCTTATGGCCGCCGAACTGGTTGACCGACTGGGGCGTGAGGCCAAGGTGGCCCATCACGGGGATGCCGGATTCGACCATTCGGCGGACAAGCGGCGCAATGTGGCTGCCGCCTTCGAGCTTCACGGCGGTCGCGCCGCCTTCCTTCAGGAGGCGGCCGGCGTTCCGCATCGCCTCGTTCGAGTCGGCCTGGTAGCTCATGAAGGGCATATCGGCGACCACGATGGCCTTTTCGGTGCCACGCACAACGGCGCGCGTGTGGTAGACGACATCGTCCATGGTCACCGGGACGGTGGAGTCGTAGCCGAGGACAACGCTGCCGAGGGAGTCGCCCACGAGGATGATGGGGATGCCGGCCTGTTCGACAAGGCGCGCCGAGGGGTAGTCGTAGGCGGTGATCATCGCGAAGCGATGACCCTCGGCCTTCCATTCCTTGAGCTTGTGTATCGAGATGCGTCCCACTGTCCCTTGCCCTCCAGTCTGCTAGTGGGCGGCGACAGCTTCTCGCGGGTTGTGGGAGAAGCCATCGCCGTAACTGGTGCGCGTGATGCGGTTGAAGGCGTCGACGTAGACCATGCGCGGTGCGAGGTCGCGCGCCTCGGCATCGGTCATCTGCTGGTAGGCGATGATGATGACGATATCGCCACGGTGGACCAGGTGGGCGGCGGCGCCATTGATGCAGACTTCGCCGGAGCCGCGTTCGCCCTTGATGGCGTAGGTCTCGAGGCGGGCGCCGTTGGTGACATCGACAACATGGACTTTCTCGTACGGAAGGATCCCGGCCCCATCCATGAGGTCCGGGTCCAGGGTGATGGACCCTTCGTAGTCGAGGTTGGCCTGGGTGACGGTGGCGCGGTGGATCTTGCCACTCATCATGGTTCGCACGACTGCTTCCCCCTCGGCCCCCGAACGTAACGAAAACCCCGCTCGGAGCGAGCGGGGCACACAAGGGGTGAACCGGGTGGGCGCCAATACGCCCGAGTCCTGCTCAACGGCCTTGTCCGTACCGGCCACTCAGGGTCCAGGCGGACGACGCTTCGCGCGAGGGTTATCAAGCTCGCCTTCCCAGGGGATAGACGGCACCCTGATCGTAGACATCCTGCGGGGGTTGTCAATCCACTTTCACGTTTGTGGGCGGGATGAACCGCGTTTCGCGGCCCCGCCGGCGCTTATTCGACCAGTACCGTGCCACGCATGGTATCGGGGTGGATCGAGCAAACGACGCCATAGGTGCCGGCAGCGGGGAAGGTCACGGTGTAGGCGCCTTCCCTGGCGGGGTTGCCACTCGAATAGCCGAGGCTGTCAATCCTCACATCGTGGAACATCTCGCCCGACCACGCCCAGGTGACCGAGCCACCGGGCGCGATCGCGACCTTCGCCGGCGACCAGAAGTAGCTCCGAACACCCGTGACACCGACCGCGGCGCTGGCCGGGTTGTTGGCCGGCGGTGGGGGCGTGGCCGTGGCGGCAACCGTCGCGGGCGGCGGGGTGGTGGTTGCCATATGGCTGACCGGGGTGGTGCCGGCGCTCCCTGGGGTCGGGGTCGCGGGCACTGCCGTGGTGGGAGTGGCGGAGGCGGTGGCCGCGGGCGGTGTCGCCTCGGGCGTTGCCGCGGGCGTATCCACGGGCGAGACGGCAGGGGTTGGCGTGCCGGTTGGGCCAGGCGTGGCCGGGTTCCCATCGGAGCCGCCACAGGCCGCCAGGGCCAGGACAGGGACGGATGCAAGGGAGAGGAGGAAGCGGTGCATGGCGAGGGTTCCCTGCCATCCCGCCGGGGCTCCCCGGCGGGATGGCAATCAAAAAGGGGGAACAGCGCCGGACAGGCGCCGAACCCCCCCGGTTGTCGAAGGTCCGCTAACGGCGGGCGGCGTAGGCGGCAGCGGCGGTCGCGCCCATCGCGATGGCAATCATGCCGGCGACAAAGACGAGGCCACTGGTGCCGGATCGGGAGGCGGGGGCGAGGCTATCGCCGGTATTGGGGGCGCCGGGGGCGCCGGAGGTCACGTTGATCTTGCCCACCATGCCCTGCGAGGCATGAAGCACGCAGATGAAGTTGTAGGTCCCGGCCTTGGGGAAGGTGAAGGAGGCCTTCACGCCATCGGGGTACTCCAGGCCGATCATGGGGCTGACAACGAGCTTCGTCCCGTCGATCTTCGCCCCTGGCGCATAGTTCAACCCGCCGGTGAACGGGTCCCAGTCCGCCGCTTCGGGCGGGGGCGGGCCGTTGGGGTCGAAGCCCGGTGGGGTGAAGCCGATATCGTGAGGCGTGTGGACGTTGGAGACGAACTCGACTTCGTCGTTGACGCCAATGTTGAGGGTAGCCGGGAAGAACTGCATCACATCGCCGACCATGATGTCGTTGGCACTCGAGACCATGAGGGTGTACTTCTTGCCGCCGCCGGCCTTCGAGGAGATGGCGACAGGCTTGGCCGCGGCTGCGCCGGCGGCCGCCTTGAGCTCGGCGATCTGCGACGTGTAGTCGGCCGCGCCGCGGGCGTCGATAGAGGCCTGGTTGTCCTGCTCACCGATGCCGGGGCCCTGGACATAGACCTTACCGGTCATGAACGGGTGGATGAAGCAGTAGTAGTCGTAGGTGCCTTCGGCGGTGAACTTGACTGAGAACTCGGGGCCGTCCGGGCCGAACACCATGCCGGAGTTCACGAAACCGGTGCCATCGTAGTCGACGACGGCATCATCCGGGTTGGTGGGCTCTTCCGGGTTGCCCTGGATTTCGCCAAAGGTGACGGAATGCGGTTCGTCCCATGGGAACGACCAGGTGATGGTGTCGCCAGCGCGGACGTAGACCGATGCGGGCAGGAAGGTGTTGACGGCGTAACCGGTCTCGCCATCGCCGGCACGCACCTTCAGCGTGACGGCGGCAGCCTGGGCGGAGTTTCCTGTCGAGGCGAAGACGGCCACCATCGCCAGGGCAAGGGCTGGCAATGCCAGCAAGACTTTTCTCATGTTCCGGTGCTCCCTCCGGGAATTTGGGTTAAGACCCGGTTCGACCCTACTCCTGCGGGATGCACCATTCAATACCGTTGATGTGACGTTAATCACATTATCTAAGCGAACTCCTCGGAAGGCCCTGCTCCCGGGCTGATCGGGCCATGGCCCGGGACCATGCGGATGCGCCGGCTCAGGCGTGGCGCCATTCGGTGGCCGACGGCACACCCTTGAGCCCGGTGGCGAACGCGACACTGCGGAGAACCGCGATTTCGACCGCCTGTGCGGCCAGCGTCCCGATGGTGAGCAGATCGAGCGGCTCGACCGCGAGCGCGCCCATGGAAATCGCAAAGGCGATGTCGCCATCGCCGTTGGTGTGCGCGGGCACCACCGCCCTGGCGAAGCCATCGTGGGCGTGGGCCGCGACGCGCTGCAGGTGGTGGGGCTCCAGGGTGGCGTTGGTGGCGACGCAGACCAGGGTTGTGTTCTCGAGGAGGGCGTCCATCCGGGCGGTGCGGCGTTCCAGCGCCTCGGGAATCGCCAGGAACTGGCCGGGTTCGCCGCGCGGGCCGGCGATGCACTCGCCGGTCGCCGGGTCGAACACGGAGCCGACTGCGTTGGTCACGGCGAGCGCCCCGACGACGATGCCCCGAGGCCCCACGAGGCTCGACGTGCCCAGGCCGCCCTTGAGCGCGTGCTCGGCGCCGAGCAGCTTTGCGATGGTGGCGCCGGTGCCCGCGCCGACCGAACCCTCGGCAACGGCGCCGCGGCGGGCGCGGATGGCCGCCAGGTAGCCTTCCCGCGCGCCGGGGTGGGCCAGGTGGTTGCCCACGCCGAGGTCGTAGAGGACGGCGGCGGTGACGATTGGGACCTTTCGCGCGGCCGTTGGGAATCCGATGTCGTGTTCGGCGCACCAGCGCATCACCCCATCGGCGGCTGCCAACCCGAATGCGCTGCCGCCGGTGAAGAGCACGGCGTGGCAGCGGCGCACCATGTTCGGCAGGGCAAGCACGTCGGTCTCACGCGTGCCCGGCGCGCCACCGCGGACATCGACGGCCGCCGCCGTCGCCTCCGGACAGAGGATCACCGTGCAGCCCGTCGCGTTGCGGCGGTCGGTGTAGTGGCCGACACGGATGCCCGGGACATCGGTAATGGCGTTGCGCTGGCCGTGAAGGAAGGCCGTCATGTCAGGGACGGCGGCCGGCCGAGCGGCGGGCATGGACGTAGGAGAGCAGGAGGCCCCGGGCGATGCCGCAGAGATCGGCGGTGAGATCGGCGAGGTTTGTGGCGTCAGCTTCGGACACGGCGAAGCTCGATGCGACCGGCTCGCCTCCCGCGTCGACGCCGGCGAGCCAGCACTGGTCGGACACCTGGCGCCGATCGAGCCCGGGGATGAGGAGCATGGGATTGCCGGTTTCGGCGGCAGCCACGAGCCCGCTGAGCTCGGCGAGGCCGGGCTGGGCGCGGAGGGCGCGGGCATGGTCGAGGGCGTCGCCATCCAGCGAGAGCTCGCGGACGGTCTGCTCGGGCGTGAACGTTGCCGCCTGCTGGATGAACGTGCGCCATTCCTCGACGCCGGGGAGCGGGCGGAGAAGCGACCGGGCGACCGGGTAGCGGCGGTCGGCAAGGGCTGCCCAGACCGCGACGAGCCGGCGGCAGGCCTCGGCGAGCTCCTGGGCGATGAGCCCGGTGAGGATCGCACGGTCGGCGAGTTCGGCGAAGACAAGCCGGCCGAGAGCGGCATCGGCGGCCATCTGGGGTTTGCGGACCGCGGACTTCGCGTAGGCCTCGACGAATTCCAGCTCGCCCATGTTCCCGGGGTAAGTGGCAGGGGTCACGGGCGGATTGTCGAGTCTCACCCGGGGATTGTCGATCAGGCCGGCCAGAGCGCGGCGCGGATCGCGGCGGCGATGGGTGAGCTCCCGGCGGGCTGGCGGATGCCTTTCTCGATGCGGCTCGCGGCGAGTTTCAGGTGGGCGGTCGCGGCGTCATCGCCCAGGGTTTCGATGAGCTTGCGGGGCAGCCCGAGCAATTCGTGGATGCCCCAGAGCATGCCCAGCAGGTCGATCTGGTCAACCGTCGCCGGGGCTTCCCAGCCACGGGCGCGGCCATAGGCGGCGGCGAGGGCGCGGCGGCCCGGTGCCTCGACCCCGGAGGTCAGCAGGAACGCCGCGACATCGAAGAGCTGGGGGCCGTAGCCCGCGGACGTGAAGTCGGTAAGCCACGCCCGGCCACTGGCGAGGAGCACGTTCGCGGCGGTGCAATTGCGGTGCGCCAGCCCGAACGGGCTTGCCAGGAGTACCTCGCGTGCGCGGGCAAGCGGCTCGCGGGCGGGTTCGCGCTCATCGGCGGTAAAGCCCAGGCGGTGGAGCGGGATATCGTCATCGGGGAAAAGGTCCGCGGGGGCGGCCCCCCAGTCGAGCCCTTCCCGCAGCGGGAGCGAGTGGAATGCGGCGAGCGCTTCCATCGCCGCTTCTGCGGCACCCGGTGGAGGTACCAGCTGGAGCGCGGTGAGGCCATCTGGCTCGACTTCGACGGTGGCATCGCCCTCGACGAAGCCGAGCAACGCGGGCATGTGAGGGAACCCTGCCCTCGTGAGCGCGTCCATCATCGCGGCATGGTTCATCGCCTCATCGGGGTCGAGCGAGCGGCGGACGATGAGGCTGCGGGGGCCATCGGGCGTGCTGACCCGCCAGCGCTCCGGCGAGCCGGGGAGCTCTCCCAGGGGCTCGATCTCGACGGGCGTATCGCCGGGGAGGCGCAGCATGATGAGGACGGTCACGGGGTCAACGAGCATGGGCGGCCTTCCGGATGCGGGGCTTCGGCTGACACCGGGGACAGAAGTGGGTGGCCCGGCCGCCGACGATGGTGCGCTGGATGGATGTCCCGCAGGCGTAGCAGGGCTTGCCCGTGCGGCGGAACACCTGCACATACATATGTTGCTGGCCAGGGTTGCCCTGGCCATCGACGTAGTCCTTGAAGCTGGCGCCACGGTTGGCGATGCCCCGTTCGAGCACATTGCGGCTGGCGTGAAAGAGGCGCCTGGCGGCCGCGGCCGAGATGTGGCCGGCAGGTGTATCCGGCCGGATGCGCGCCTCGAAGAGCGCCTCATCGACGTAGATGTTGCCCAGGCCGGCGAGGCGCCGCTGGTCGAGCAGGACGGCCTTCACCGGGGCGGTGCGGTTCGCGAGCACGGCGCGGAAGTGGCGCTCGGTGAGGGCGTCATCGATGGGCTCGGGGCCGAGCCTGGCGGTGACTTCGCCGACCGAATCATGGATGCGCCAGGTGCCGAACTTCCTCAAGTCGCACCAGCGGAGGTCGTGGCCGTCGTCGAATTCGATGACGGCGCGCTGGTAGGGCTCGGCGGGAGCGGCGTGTTCGCGCCAGACCAGGCGGCCAGTCATGCGCAGGTGGGCGACGAAGACGCGGCCATCGTCGAGGTTGAAGAGGAGATACTTGCCGCGGCGGCCGAGGGCCACGATGGTGCGGCCCACCAGGTTCTCGCGGAGCGCCTCGATGGGGGCTCCGGCAAGCAGATCGATCGTGCCCGGGTCGACGTCGACCGCGGCAATGCGGCGGCCGGCGACGAGCGGCTCCAGGTCGCGCCGGATGGTCTCAACCTCGGGCAGTTCAGGCACGGCTCAATTGTCGATTCGGGATTGTCCGTTGTCGATTTGGCTGCGTGGAGCCCGCCGGGGGCACCCTTCCAGCACGGCTCCGCGCGTGGTTTACTTCGGCTCGTGTCTGCGACTCGCCGCCCGCCGCTCGCCACCCGGGACCACCGGTGATCACGCACCTGCAGGGTCAGCTCGCCCGCATGGACGTCGCCGGGCCGCTGGTCGAAGTCGAGGTGGCGGGAGTGACCTACGAGGTGCTGGTGCCGCTGGTGCTGTGGCCGGAGATCCAGGCCATCGCCGGCGAAGGCGACCTGTCGGAGGGGGCGCGGCCGGAGATCGGGCTCCACATCTTCTATCACGCGACCGCGAACAACCCTGTCCCGGTGCTGGTCGGCTTCCTGCGCCGGGCAGAACGGGATTTCTTCCGCAAGTTCACCACCGTGGAGGGGATCGGCCCGGCGAAGGCGGTGAAGGCCATGAACATCTCGGTGAGCACCATCGCCCGGGCAATCGAGCAGGAAGACCGGGCCGTGCTGACCAGGCTGCCGGGCATCGGGGCGCGGGGCGCCGACAAGATCATCGCCACCCTGCGCGGGAAGGTAGTGACGGAGGCGGCGCTGCACGATGGCGGCGTGGCCCAGCCCATCGACGCCGCCAGGTTCGAACAGCGGCGGGTGGTGGCCGACGCGGTGGAGGCGATCGCGGCACTGGGCTATCCGCGGACGGATGCAAAGCGCTGGGTGGAAGAAGCCATGGCCGCCGATACGGGCCTGGACACGCTCGAACGCATCATGATGGCGGTGTTGCGGGGGATCGATACCAGGTAAACCGCCCGGGCGCGGTCATTCGCCCGAATGGCGCGGAACGGGCACCATGGACTCGTGACCGACAGCCCTGACCCGAGCAACGGCGAGGCGCCGCCAGATTCCGCGCCTCCGGCCCCCGGCCACCCCATCGCGGGCCCGGTGTACCTGAAGAAGCCGCCGATCTGGAGCTACTTCCTGACCCCCGTCGCCGTGGTCATCGGCTCCGGCATCATCGCCGGGGCGATCTGGTGGGCCAACGACGATGGCGATGACCAGGCAGCCAGCCCTGGCGGAGACGGGGCGCCGGTGGTGGGGGCGGTGAGCACGGTGGAGCCAACCCCGGCGCCATCGAACGCCGGGCTGCTCGACACGTTCAACGCCTATGCACGGCAGGTGGGGCTGGACCAGGCCAAGTTCTCCCAGTGCCTCGCCCAGGAGGAGAACATCTCGCTGATCAACGCTCAGCTGCAGCGCGGGGCAACCCTGGGCGTGACGGGCACGCCTACGTTCTTCATCAATAACAAGAAGCTCGTGGGCGCCCAGCCCACGTCGATCCTGAACGAGATCATCGAGGCGGAGCTGAAGGGCAGCCCGGCCACGCTCGACGGTTACAGTGACGCGATCAAGGAGCTCGCCGCGGCAAGCCCGCCCGGGTTCCAGATCATGGATTCGAAGCCCGATGTGAGCGATGCCGAGATCGAGGGAAATCCGGACGCGAAGGTGATGATCGCCGAGTTCAGCGACTTCCAGTGCCCGTTCTGCAAGCGCTGGACGGAGTCGTCGATCGCCGATATCCGCTCACGGCTCGGGGACGACGTGGCGATGGCATTCCTCCACTTCCCCATCACGCAGATCCACGCGAACGCCGGGAACGCGAGCCTCGTGGCGATCTGCGCGGGCGAGCAAGGCAAGTTCTGGGAGATGCACGACCTGCTCTTCGCGCGGCAGTCGGAGTGGGCGAACCTCCGCTAGGGCGTCAGCCGCCAGCCGCACCCTCGATTCCCGTAGGATCGGACCAGGAGACGACGAAGCTCGCGATGCGGCCCGTGCGGCCCGTCCCGGCGCAGCAGTGGCGCATGGACGGCTTCGGGAGCTTCATGAACGCCTCCCGTGCGAGCTCATATTGATCCGGCGCCAACGGGCAGGTTTGCTGGCCGGTGCGCGGGCACATGAACGACATCGAGCCCCGGGGGAGCGGTAACGCTCGGCGTGCCCCCGGGGGCAGCCAGCCCTTCGCCACCCGGTGCGGCATCGCACGTGCTAGTCTACCGCGAACCATCCGAAACCCGGAGAGGCACCATGCCCGCGAACTACCAGCACCTCCTCATCGACGTCGCGGACGGCATTGCGACCGTGACCATCAACCGGCCCGAAGTCTTCAACGCGACAAACGACGTGCTCCATGGCGAGCTGACGCGGGTGTGGCGCGACCTCGATAGCGAACCGGCGGTGCGCGTGATCGTCGTGACCGGCGCGGGCGAGCAGGCGTTCTCGGCGGGCGGCGACCTGAGCGACATGGAGGCGCGCGCCGCGCTGCCTGCGGCGGGGCGCTTCGAAGCCACCATGCGCATCATGAAGGAGGCGGAGGCGATCGTGTATGAGATGGTGAACTGCGAGAAGATCATCATCTCGGCGATCAACGGGGTAGCGGTGGGGGCCGGGCTGGCCGTCGCGTTAATGGCGGATATCTCGATCATCGCCGAGGAGGCGCGGCTGACCGATGGCCACGCCCGCCTGGGAGTGGCCGCGGGCGACCACGCGGCGATGGTGTGGCCGCTGCTGTGCGGGATGGCGAAGGCGAAGTATTACCTGCTGACCTGCGAGTTCATCGATGGGCGGGAGGCGGAGCGGATC
Source organism: Tepidiformaceae bacterium (assembly GCA_035326025.1). Lineage (GTDB taxonomy): Bacteria > Chloroflexota > Dehalococcoidia > Tepidiformales > Tepidiformaceae > Amarobacter. The sequence continues at coordinate 14,346 of DAOKYT010000039.1, read as the reverse complement.
GGGCTGGTGAGCAAGGCCGTGCCACGGGCCGAACTGATGCCGGAGGCCATGGCAATCGCCCGGAAGCTGGCGGATGGCCCGCAGCAGGCGCTGCGGTTCACGAAGAAGTCGCTGAACCAGTGGCTGCGGCTGGGCGGGATTACCGCGTTCGATTACTCGCTCGCGCTGGAGATGCTGGGGTTTTTCAGCGGGGCGCCGGCCGAGGGAGCGCGGGCGATCCAGGAGAAGCGGCCGCCGCGGTTTGGTTAGGGCCCCACCCATTGCGCCGGCGCCCCTTTATCAACTAGGATTGTTGACAGAGTTACTCTACTTTATCCCGGGTGGCTCGACGGAAGGCTTCGGACAACCCCATGCGCGTCTCGACACGGAGTGACTATGGCCTCCGGGCCCTCATCGAACTCGCGGGCCAGTACGGCCGCGGGCCGCTGCAATCCGCCGAGATCGCGCTCCGGCGCCACATCCCCGAGCAGTACCTCGACCAGCTCCTGACCGCCCTTCGCAAGTCCGGCTTCATCCGCTCCGTGCGCGGGCCCGCCGGCGGGCACGAGCTGGTGCGCGACCCCAGTACCATCACGGTCCGGGAAGTCATCGAGGCGCTCGAAGGCAGCCTCTCGCCGGTGGCGTGGCTCGATGAGCCGCCCGAGATGACGGACCACCCGCACCACTGCGGCCAGCGCGAGATCTGGGAGCGCATCCGCGAGGCGACGACCGCCATCCTCGATTCATATACCATCGCCGACCTGCTGGAGCGCGAGCCCACGGCGGTCAGCGGGAGGTGGGTGATATGACCGCTCCCACGGCGCGGCCGCTCGTGGCCGATTCGGTGCTCGACCTTGTGGGGGCAACGCCGCTCGTGAAGCTGCGCCGCGTGATCCCCCAGGGGGCGGCGACCGTCCTCGGGAAGATGGAGAACCTGAACCCCGGCGGCAGCGTGAAGGATCGCATCGCGCTCGCGATGGTGGAGGATGCGGAGCGCGCTGGCCGGCTCCAGCCCGGCTCGACCATTGTCGAGCCGACCTCGGGCAACACCGGCATCGGGCTGGCGCTGGTCGCGGCGGTGAGGGGGTACCGCATCATCCTGACAATGCCCGAGGACATGTCGGTCGAGCGGCGGCGGCTGCTCGAGCGCTACGGCGCCGAACTGGTGCTGACGCCCGCCATCGAGGGTATGACCGGTGCGGTCTTCGCCGCGCAAGAACTCTGCCGCGAACACCCCGACTACTTCATGCCGCAGCAGTTCGAAAACCCGGCGAACCCGGAGATCCACGAGCGCACCACCGGGCGCGAAATCCTCGAAGCCACGGGAGGCAACATCGACGCCTTCGTCGCCGGTGTTGGCACCGGCGGCACGATTACGGGCGTCGGCCACGCGCTCCGCGAAGCGCTCGGCGACCGCGTCTTGCTCGTCGCGGTCGAACCGGCGCGTTCGCCGGTGCTGAGCGGCGGGCGCGCGGGCATGCACGCCATCCAGGGCATCGGCGCGAGCTTCGTCCCGGGGGTGCTCGACCGGGCCCTCTACAACGAGATCATCCGCGTCGAGGACAAGGACGCGATCCTCTGGAGCAAGCGCCTCGCTCGCGAGGAAGGAATCCTGGCCGGCATCTCGGCCGGCGCGAACGTGTTCGCCGCGCGCAAGGTCGCCGAGCGGCTCGGCGCGGGCAAGACGGTCGTCACGGTGATTTGCGATACGGGGGAGCGCTACCTCAGTGTCAACATGTAACTAGTCTCGCCGCTTCTGGCGCCGTGCCGGCAGGCACCGTGCGTTTCGTTGTGCAACTATGATCTGGCTGACCGCCGCCGAAGGAGGGCCCCACATGTCAGTAAACGTCTACATCCCCACCCCGTTCCGCCACCTGGTGGGCAACCGCGCCAGCGTGAAGGCGAACGGCAGCACCGTTTCGGACCTGTTGAACGACCTGGACTCCCAGTTCCCGGGATTCAAGGCGCAGGTCGTCGATGCGAGCGGCGGGCGGGCGCCGCACATCAACATCTACGTGAACCAGGTGGAGATCGAGAACCTGGCGGGTGAGTCGACCACCCTCAAGGATGGCGACGAGGTCGCGGTCATCCCCGCGCTGGCGGGTGGCGCTCCCACGGTGCTCACGCCGGAGATGGTGGAGCGCTATAGCCGCCACCTGATCATGCCGCAGGTGGGCAGCTCGGGGCAGCGCAAGATCATCGAGGCGAGCGTGCTGATCATCGGCGCCGGTGGGCTGGGTTCGCCCGTGGCCCTGTACCTGGCCCTCGCCGGCATCGGGAAGATCGGCCTCGTTGACTTCGACGTGGTCGACCGTTCGAACCTGCAGCGGCAGATCCTCCACCAGACGGCCGACATTGGGAAGCCGAAGGTGGTTTCGGCGCAGGAGACGCTGCTGGCCCACAACCCGAACATCGACGTGGTGCTCCACGAGACGCCGATTACAAGCGACAACGCCTTCGAGATCATCTCCCAGTACGACATCGTGGTGAACGGTGCCGACAATTTCGCGACACGCTACCTGGTGAATGATGCGGCCTACCTGCTCAAGAAGCCGCTGGTCGACGGATCGATCCTGATGTTCGACGGCCAGGCGACGACGTACCTGCCGGGGAAGGGCTGCTATCGCTGCCTGTACCCCGCGCCGCCGCCGCCGGGCATGGTCCCGAGCTGCGCGGAAGCCGGGGTGCTCGGCGCGATGTGCGCGACGATCGGCAGCATCCAGGCCACCGAGGTCCTCAAGCTGGTGCTGGGAGTGGGCGAGCCGCTGGTGAACCGGCTGCTCCTGTACGATGCGCTCACGCTCGAATTCCGCATCGTGAAGGTGCGCCGCGACCCGGATTGCCCGCTCTGCGGCGACAACCCGACGATCCACGAACTGATCGACTACGAGCAGTTCTGCGGCGCGCCGATCCCCCACGCGGCCAACGCCTAGCACGCTTCCAAAATCGCGGGGCGCGTGCGCCTTTCCGGGCATCCGCGCCCCACTCGCGAGCGCAAGACACGAAAGAGAGAACAATGACGACGATGGCAGGTGCGACAATCCAGGTGCGGCTAACCGCCGTGCTCCAGAAGGTCACGGGTGGGCAGAAGACCGTGGAGGCCAATGGGGCGACGGTGGCCGAGGTGTTCGACGATATCGAGAAGCGCTTTCCGGGCTTCAAGGCCCAGGTGTACGGCCCCGATGGCAAGCCCCACCGCTTCGTCAACATCTACCTGAATGATGAAGACATCCGCTACACGGGCGGGGTGGAAACGGCGATCAAGGCCGGTGATGTGCTGGACGTGTTGCCGGCGCTCGCCGGCGGCTGCTGATCATCGCGGTACCACCGGCGAGATGGCGGCGGGGGGAGTTCATGGCGCTCTATAGCTCAGTCCTGGACCTGATTGGCAACACACCGATGGTGGAGCTGCGGAAGTTGTCGCCCCGGCCGGGCGTGCACATCTACGCCAAGCTCGAAGGCCAGAACCCGACCGGCTCGGTGAAGGACCGGATCGCGAAGTACATGATCGACGCGGGCGAGAAGAGCGGTGAGCTGAAGCCGGGCGCCACCATCCTGGAGCCCACCTCCGGCAACACCGGCATCGGCCTCGCCATGATCGGCCGGGTGAAGGGGTACCATGTCGTCTGCGTCATGCCGGAAAGCGTGAGCGAAGAGCGCACCTACCTCCTGAAGGCCTACGGCGCGGAGATCATCTACACGCCGGGCGAGCTCGGATCGAACGGCTCCATCGCCCGCGCGAAGGAGATCGTGGCCGAAAACCCCGGCAAGTACTTCTTCCCCTACCAGTATGGAAACGAGGCGAACCCGCGCGCCCACTACGAGACGACCGGCCCGGAAATCCTGCGCGACCTGCCCCAGACCACCGTCTTCGTGGCCGGGCTGGGCACTGGCGGCACGCTTACCGGCACGGGCCGCTACCTGAAAGACTACAAGCCCGGCGTGAAGGTCATCGCCGCGGCGCCCCACCCGGGCGACCTCGTCCAGGGGCTGCGCGCGCTGGAGGACGGTTTCATCCCGCCGATCTTCGACGAGTCGGTGCTCGACGGGAAGATCGTCGTCGATAGCAAGAGCAGCTTCGCGATGTCGAAGGAGCTCACCCAGCGCGAGGGGCTCTTCGTGGGGATCAGCTGTGGCGCGGTGGTGCGCGCGGCGATCAAGGCGGCCGAACGGCTCGAAGGCGAACAACACATCGTCTGCCTGCTGGCGGATGGCGGCTGGAAGTACCTTTCATCGAACCTCTGGACCACCGACTGGGAAGACCAGCCGGAGGATGTCGAGAGCAAGATCTGGTGGTAAAGGCACGGGGAACGTGCACCGCGGGCAGATGACTACGGCCAGTGTCCCCCGGTTCTCCGTCCCGCGCCGGCTGGCGGCCATCGCGGCGATGCGCTGCCCGCGCTGCTGCCGGGGCGCGGTCTATTCGGGACTGCTCCGGATGCGGCGCGCCTGCACGGAGTGCCACCTCCAGTTCGAACGCGAGCCCGGCTACTTCACGGGTGCGATGTACGCGAGCTACTTCCTCGGGATCGTCACCACCATGCCGGCCTGGCTCGGGATGCTACTGGCCGGGGCGGGGCTCGGGCCGATCCTGGGGGTGGCGGTTGCCCTGGTGGTGGTCCTCATGCCGGTCTCCTTCCACTACTCGCGGGTGATGTGGATGCACGCCGACGCGTATGTCAACCCGAATACGTTCGCCAGCGACGCGGGCAGCCAGCCCCGGGCGTGAGCGGCCGCCGGCCCTATACTCGCCGGGTGCCACGGTTCACGTTCCGGCCTGCAACCAGCGAAGACGCCCCGGCGGCGGCGGCCCTCTACGGCGGATCGGGCCTCGCGCGCGCCCCGCGGTCGGCCGCTGAGTTCGAACTGATGACCCAGGTCGGGCACGCCTTCCTGGTCGCCGAGACCGGGGGCCGGCTGGCGGGCGTGGTGCGCTTCCACGACGACGAGGGCATCACCTGGTTCGACCTCCTCGCAGCGGTGGTGCCGGGCGCCGGGCGGGCGCTGATCGGCGCGGTAGTGCGGGGAGCGCAGGACCGCGGAATCCGGCTCGCGCGCAGCCGCGTGCCCGGCCGCTGGCCGCTGCCCGAATACTTCGCGCGCCAGGGCTTCCTGCCCATCGGGCGCGAAGCCGATTCGGACTCCGGCGAACCGCTCCTCGTCGTCGAACGCCGCCTCCCGCTGCTCACCGTCCGCGAACAGCGCCGCGCCGACGCCGCTGCCATCGGCGAACTGACCGGCGAAGACCCGTGGGTCTTCGAGCAGGGGGCGCGGCCCGGCTGGTTCGTCGCGGCCGACGGCGACCGCGTGGTGGGGGTGATCGCCTGCCGGGACGCGGGTGGCGGGCTCGCCGCAATCAGCGAGCCGGTGCTGCGCGACGACTACCGCGGCCGGACGCTCGAAGTCTGGATGATCGAGCGTGCCGCCCTCTACGCCGAGACCAACGGCTACCACACCGCCGAGCTGCCAGCCGTGCCGTCGCTCGACCACCTCCGCAAGGAACTGGAAGACCGCTCCTGGTACCGCGACGGCGACCGCTACATCCGCACGTTCCGCGAGCCGCCCTCGCAGTTCGAGGACGAGGATTGGGATTAATGGCTGGCGGGGGCGAAGCGCATGAGTTGCTGCCCGGATACGGCATGGCACCGGAGGCCAGGCTCGGCCGTGCTGAGTTGTCCCTGTCAGAGTTGGCTCGACTCGGTCCTGAGCAACGAGCGGAGGCGGTCCGCAGACAACCTCCCGAGGTCGACTCGACCGAGCTTTCTGAATGGGAGGCCGGCACCACACTCGACGTGGATGTGGACGGGTGACGTCACCGACGCGCGGTGAAGCCTGGTAGTGTGAGCTCGACCCCACGAGGGGTTCCGAGAACCAGAAGACCCGGCCAGTCGTGTTGATGAGCGCTCCGGTGTTCGACTCGCTGCCCATGCGGATCGTCGTTCCGCTGACGACATGGCAACCCAGGTTCGCCAATCAGCTCAACAAGGTCTTCGTGAACGCTTCGGCCGCGAACGGGCTGAGCGCTGACTCAGCGGCGGACTTCCTCCAGGTGCGAGCCGTTTCCGTCGACCGATTGAGAAACAAAATCGGACGACTGGACGCGGCCGTGAGCGACGACATCGCCGCTGGAATCGCGATCGCTAGCGAATACCGGCCGTGAGCGCGCCCGGTCTCAACGAATCGCCGACCCGGCCACCACGCCGGCGCGCGGACTCGCTACCTGCATCAGCTGGTGTGTCTAGTGCCCGCCCTTGAGCCCCCGGTGGAGCCACCCGGCCGCCGCCACGTCCTGGGCTGAGCGCACGCGCGCGAGCTCGGCCCGCAGCCAGTCGCGCTCGGCGCGGAGGTCCTTGATGTGGTCCTGCAGGGCGGCGACCAGGAGGTCGACCTCGGTCACGCGCGCCTGGGCCTCGGAGCGCAGGCGGCGAATCTCGGCGCCAACATCGCCGCGGCCATGGGGCAGCGCGGGGCTCATGGTGCGTCGCGTGAGGCTGGTCACCGGCTCTCCCCGCCGGGCGGCAGTTCGGGCCGGGCGCTGACCTGGGCCGGGGCCCACTGGCGGAGGAACTCGCGCTCCTGGCGCAGGTCTTGCAGGTTGCCGTGGAGCGCGGCCAGCACTTCCTCGATCGTGTCGAGGCGGCTCTTGCGGGCGGCGCTCGCGAGCTCCATCTGCTGGAGGCGGCCCTGGAGCTTCTGTTCGCGCTGGCGGGCCTTCGCCAGGCGCTTCCGCAGGCGGCGGTTCTCCGTTTCGGCGGCGATGACCGCGCGCACGAGCAGGCCGGGCGCGAGCGTCGCCGCGGCATCGGGGTTGGCGGCAATTGCTGCCGGGTCGGCTTCCACCAGCTCGCCCTGTTCCTGGCCAAGGGCGTCGAGCACCTTCTGGAGCCGTTCGACATCGCTTCGCACCTGGCGGACCAGGCGTTCGGCGCGCGCGTCGGAGCCGGTCATCTGCCCGCGCAGGGGGATCTCCGGAGCGGCGCGATTCAGCAGCTCTTCCCAGGTGCCAGCCGCGCCATCGGGAGCGTTCGCGCCCGGTTGCGGCGGGAACGGGATGGGTCCGGGAGCGGCGGCGGCCGCACCGGCGAGTTCGACTTGCTGTTGTCTGCGCAGTGGAAAGCGCACGTGCGGCCCCCGTTCACCAAACCTCTACATGAATATACGCCCGCATTCGGCCGATCTGCAGTGGAGCGAGTGTGAATTCCCTCGCCGGGGGGCGGGACCCGGCCACTGGGGCCCCCCGAACCGGGACCTCGCGGCCCTTTGCCATTTCGCCCGCCGTGCGTACCTTCTGGATCACCATGGTCATTTCCACATCCCCGCTCGGCCACCTGGCCGAGGAGTATGCCGCCTGGTGGATCGACATCCTTGGCGAGCACAACCACATCGGCGGCGCCGATGCCACCCGATGGCTTCTCGAGCGGGCGCGGCTTGGCCCGGGGCGCCTGATGGCCGATTGCGGCGCGTTCGTCGGCGCTTCGGCCCGCATGGCGGCGAGGACGACGGGGGCGACGGCCGTGGCGGTCGACCTGAACCGCGACTTCCTGGAGACGGGGCGCGCCATGGACGGCGGGAACCTGGTGCACTGGGTGACCGCGAACTCGCGCAGGCTGCCCTTCCGCGATGGCGTATTCCATAGCGCCTGGGTGCTCGATGCCGATATCTCGCTCCCCGAGCTCACGCGGATCACCACGCCGGACGCGACACTCTGCCTTTGCTGCGAGGTCCCGGTCGATGGGCGCGGTGGCGTGGAGGCGTTCATCGGCGAACTCGAGGCGTATGGCTGGCGGACGGCGGCCCATCGCCAGATGAGCCTGGAGGCGACGAACACCTGGCGCGCGGCGGAGGCCGATTTGGTGCGCCGCCGGCCGTACTTCGAGGCGCGTTACGGCACGCGGCCCTACCTGGCCCAGCTCGACATGCTCGGCAGCCTGGTCCAGCGCTACGAGCGGCTGGAGCAGGGGCACGGGCTGTTCGTCTTCGAGCGGCGCTGACTCCTCCCCCGCTCCCCGGGCAGCGGCTACCGCACCGGCGGCATCCCCCGGGGCGGGATGAGCAACACGCGCCCGAAGGCGCCCCGGCTTTCGATGTACGCATGGGCCGCGGCCGCTTCGCTCAGCGGGAACGTCCGGTCGATCATGACCTTCAGGTCGCCCCGGGCCACGTCGTCGAGCAGCTGCTGGATCATCGGCCGGCAGCGGGCGGCGTTGTACGTGAGCTCGGCTCCCAGGTAGACGCCGGTCACGGAGGCGTTCTTCTGGCCCAGGCCGCCGAGGTTCGGCACGTGGCCGTCGCGTCCCGCATTGCCAACCCAGCTGATACGCCCACGATAGGCGAGCGCGGCAACGCTGCCTTCGAGCGTCCTGCCGCCGACCGAGTCGACGATGAGGTTCGCGCCCCGCCCGCCCGTCAGGTCGATCGTGCGGGCGACGAAGTCCTCGGCGCGGTAATTGATGCCGTGGTCGAGCCCGAAGAACTTGAGGCGTTCGAGCTTCTCATCGGTCGAGGCCGTGGCAAGGACCGTGGCGCCGGCGCGCTTCGCGAGCTGGATGGCGGCGAGCCCCACCCCGCCGCCGCCCGCCTGGACGAGGACGGTTTCGCCGGCTTTCAGGTGGCCGAACTCGAAGAGGCAGTCGTGCGCTGTGCCGAACTCGATGGGGATGGACGCGGCGACGCCGAGGTCCATGCCCTCGGGCACCAGCCAGGTCGCCTCGGCGGGCACGGAGACGAGTTCGGCGTGCGAGCCGTGGGGCATAGTCGCGACCACGCGGTCGCCGGGCTTGCGGGCGGTGACGCGTTCGCCGACCTCGCGGATCACACCCGCGGCCTGGTAGCCGACGATGTGAGGCCGGGTGACCATGACACCGGCCTGGCGGTGGAGGGTATCGCCACCCTGGATGCCGATCGCCCTGACATCGATGATGACGCCAGCCGGGTGGCACGCCGGGTCGGGCACCTCTTCGTACCTGAAGACGGAGGGCGCGCCGGTTTCGTAGTAGACAGCAGCTTTCACGGGTACCTCCCCGGGGGTATTGGGCGATGGCACGCGAAGGGCGGCGCGAACGCGCGGGAAGTGGACTTATGGCAGCCCCGCGCCCGGCACGCCGACCCGCACCTGCTCGATCCAGCCGCGGGAGCGCCCGGCCTGGCGGTCGGCTTCGTCGCCCTCGGAGGTGCAGATGTAGAGGGTCCTGCGGTCGTCGCCGCCGAGCATGCAGGCATAGGCGCCCCGGCCCTCATTCATGGGGACGCGGGCAAGGACCTCGCCGCCTTCGCGGACGCGGAGGCACTCGCGGGTGGCTGGCGAGGCGATCCAGGTGGCCCCTTCTTCGTCGAGGCAGATGCCATCGGGGGTGGCCGGGCCAAGGTCGGCCCAGGTTCGCCGGCCGGAAAGCCCACCGTCTTCCGCGATCGTGAAGGCGGTGAGGCGGCGGCCAAAGGTCTCGGCCACGATGAGGGTCTTGCCATCGGGCGTGATGACGGCGCCGTTGGGGAAGGCCAGGTCCTCCGCGACCACGCACGCCTGGCCGTTGGGGTCGACGCGGACGAGGGTGGTGGCCTGGAAATCCTCGCCGCCGGCGAAATCGAATCCGAAATTGCCAATATAGGAGCGGCCCAACGCATCGGTGACCATGTCGTTGGCGTCGCCACCCACGAAGGGGGAGATGTCGGCCACTTCGCGGAGGCCCAGGTCGCGGTCGAGCACGAGCAGGCGGTGGTCGGCCATCGATACGACCAGCAAGCGCCCGTCTTCCAGGAACCCGAGCCCGGATGGTTTGTTTGGCACCTCGCAGATGACCGATGTCTGTCCGTCCGGGTCCAGGGTCATCACGCGCCGGGCGTGCATATCGGAAAACCACAGCCGGCCATCGTGCCAGCGTGGCCCTTCGGGGAACTTCAAGCCGTCGAGGACGACAGTGGGAGCAGGGTAGAGCATGGGAGATCGCGCTCCTTGGCGTGGTGGCGCGATCTTACGCGAGGGCGGGGGGTGGCCGCCGGGCCGCCAGCACGGGGGCCGGGTGGTCCTCCCTCGTGAGGCGGTCACCTGCTACGGTCGATCCGTGGAGGTATTGCCATGACTGCGATTGAACAGCTGACGTTCGGACTGCGCCGCGATTCGGCGGCGGGCTACACGGAGACGATCGAAAACGTGAAGGCGGCGCTGAAGGAACAGGGCTTCGGGATCCTGACGGAGATCGACGTGAAGGCCACGCTCAAGGCGAAGATCGGCGAGGATGTCCCGCCCTACATCATCCTGGGGGCGTGCAACCCGCCGTTGGCGCACCGCGCCATCACGGCCAACCCGGAGGTCGGCATGCTGCTCCCGTGCAACGTGGTTGTCCGGGAGACGGACGACGGCAACGTGGTGGTGGAAGCGATGGATCCCGTCGCCGCCATGAGCATCGTGCAGGACGCGGCGGTGAAGGCGGTAGCCGTGGAGGCGCGCGACCGGCTGCAAAAGGCGCTGGCGGCGCTATAGCTACGCGCCCCCAATCACCAGCGGGAGGTCCTGCTCCAGGACCTCCGCGTCCATCGCTACCGCGCCGGCGGGCGTCACCTGTACGGTCACGCGCTCCAGGCTCTGCTCGGTGACCCGGTAGGCTGTCACCTCGAAACCGTCCTTCGTCTTGCGGCCCGCCGGCGGCTTGATCACCGCGCGATACTTCCGCTCGAAGCTCTTCCGCGCCGCCACTTCGTCCGGCTCGAGCCCCGGGCGGAACGACACATCCGCGAGCGCCGTCACCAGGTACGACAGCCGGCTCAGCGGGCGGGTCACTTTCAGGAAGACTTCCGCATAGGCCGCCGCCGCCTCCGGAGTCTTGATCTCCACGCCCCCATCGGCGGCGGCCATCGCCGCAAACGCGGCAGGGTCCTCGCTCAGCACGAATGGCGGACCGCCCTCCGCGTAGGCGAGGTAGTGCACGATCGGGGCGTGCGGCGCGAAGACGGTCACCTCATAGAGCCGGTAGCGGGAGAGCGCCGGGCACTCGACCCGCTCGATGCCGGACGTCTTCCGGTCAGCCAGCGCTTCGGCGATGTCCGGGCGCAGGGGTTCGATCGCCCGCGCGATGTCCTCCCGCGTGATGGCCACCTAGAGGCTCTCTTTCTCTGGCGGCTTGTGCACCTTGTCCCATGCCTTGCCGTAGTAGATGTCGTACGCCTCCTTCGTGTTCGACGTGACCAGCGTGCCATCGGTGAACGCGTCCCGGATGCTCTGCCAGGCGGCCTTCTCCGCCTCCACCGCCGACTTCTTGGCGTCCAGCGCTGCCTTCTTCGCCTTCTCGTAGCGGGCCTGCAACACCGGCGAGGCCGTCACTCCCTTCCGGTCGTCCGCGCCCATGCCCAGCTTCGACAGGATTGCGTTCACGGTGCTCGTCGTCTCCTCGTCCAGCATCGACTTCACGTACTGCTCGCGGCCGAGCTTGTTGATGTCGGCCTTGGTCCCGAGGTTCGAGGCTTCGGCGTGGTTCGCCTCGTGTACGAGCGTGAACGCGGCCTCCGCGACCGTCTTGGTCGCCAGGATCTTGATCTTGCCCGGCGCCGGGCCCTGGAAGACGGACCCCGGCCCGGGGTATTTCAGGTCCACAGGCACCTTGTACTTGTCGATGACCGCGATCGCGGCTTTGCCGGCAGCGCTCTTGTCCAGCATCGCCCGGATGTCTTCCATCTTCTTGGCTTCGGGGGTCTTTTCTGCGGCCTCGCCCTTCCCTTTGTCCTCGCCTTCGGGTGAGAGGATGGTGGGGCCGTCGTGGCGCTGCACGGCCGGGGGCCGCCCCCGCAGGGCCACCGTTGCGCCCGGCTTCGCCCCCCGAAGCATCCGCTGTACCACCTGGTTGCCAGCGGTCCTCTGCAGTGCGACGAGCCTGCTGAGCGCCGCCGCCGGGTTCTCGAACCCGTCGCCCACAACCGGCTCGGGCGCCGTTGAACGATGCGAGGCGGTCGCCTCGGCGGAGGGGGTGTTCGAGGCTGTGGTCCGCGCGTGGCTCATGCCTGACCCTTTCGCCGCAGCGCCGTGGCCGCGAATTGTAGCAGAGTGCATCAAGCCCACGCGCGGACCCCGCACACGGACTCAGGCTTCGCGCGCTCTCCGTGTGGTGGTCCGTGCCCCCGCCTATCCCTCCGCCCCATCACGCTCCCGGAACCCGTGCGCCGCGTGCGCGTCGTAGTCCATGCCGTACACCCGCTTCAGGTCGGCGATGGCCGCCAGCGCCCTCTTGCCGTGCGGGCTCGCCGCCCACTCCCCCTCCTCGCCCGGCATTGGCTCGAACGAGTGCAGCACGATGTTCTCCAGCAGCTGCCCCAACGAGACGTTCTGGAACTCGGCCAGGCCCTTGAGCACCTTGACCATCCGCTTCTCCATCCGCACGCCCAGCGGCACGCGCTCGACCCCGGTTTCGGCTACTGGTGCTGGTTGGCCAGCCATGTATGTTACCTCCATGAGTAGGTAACCATGTAACACGAATGTCAAGAGCCCGAAGCAGCGACTCGCCGGAAAGAAGAACCCCTCTCCCGCCGCGGCGGGAGAGG
>DAOKYT010000039.1:0-1742 GCA_035326025.1 Tepidiformaceae bacterium | reverse complement strand
AGGTGCGTGATCTGCTCCTCGCCCATCATCCAGCGGAGCGTGTTCTTCAGCTTCGTCTGCTGGATGAAGAGGTCGTGCTCCGGATACAGGTTCGGGGCGTGCTGGGGGCTCTTGAAGTAGAAGCTCAGCCACTCCTGGATGCCTTTCATCCCCGCCCGGTGGGCCAGGTCGAAGAAGAGCGCAAGGTCCAGCACCAGCGGAGCGGCGAGGATGGAGTCGCGGCAGAGGAAGTCGATCTTGATCTGCATCGGGTAGCCGAGCCACCCGAAGATGTCGATGTTGTCCCAGCCCTCTTTGTTGTCGCCCCGCGGCGGGTAGTAGTTGATGCGCACCTTGTGGTAGATATCGCCGTAGAGCTCGGGGTAGAGGTCCGGCTGGAGGATGTATTCGAGCACGCCGAGCTTCGACTCTTCCTTGGTCTTGAAGCTCTCCGGGTCGTCGAGGACTTCGCCGTCGCGGTTGCCCAGGATATTGGTCGAGTACCAGCCGGCCACGCCGAGCATGCGCGCCTTCAGCATCGGCGAGATGACCGTCTTGAGGAGTGTCTGGCCGGTCTTGAAGTCCTTTCCGCCGATGGGCACGCCCTTGTCGTGGGCGAGCTTGACCAGGGCGGGGATGTCGACGGTGAGGTTGGGCGCCCCGTTCGCGAACGGCACGCCCTCCATCAGCGAGGCGTAGCCGTAGATCATCGAGGGCGCGATGGACTCGTCGTTGCCTTCCATCGCCGCCTCGAAGGCTTCGAGGTTGGCGTGGGCGGCGGTCTCTTCCATGAAAATCTCGGTAGAGGCGCACCAGACCATGACCAGGCGGTCGCAACCGTTCTTCGCCTTGAAGTCGCGGATGTCCTTCCGGATGAGCTCGGCCAGCTCCAGCTTGTTCTTACCGGTCTTCACGTTGGTGCCGTGGAGCCGCTTCACATAGTACTGGTCGAAGACGGCGGGCATCGGCTTGATCGACTCGAGAAAGGCCTGGTGGGGGATGAGGTGTTCGTGCCTGTCGAGCACGCCGGCCTTGACGGCCGCTTCGAACGCGTTATCGGGGATAGGGTCCCAGGCGCCGAAGACGAGGTCGTCGAGTCCGGCGAGCGGGACGAAGTCCTTGATGAGAGGACTGCGCTTTTCGGTGCGCTTGCCCAGGCGGATGGTGCCCATCTGGGTGAGCGAACCAATGGGGCTGCCGCTGCCGCGCCGGGCGTTCTCCACCCCGGCGATGAAGGTAGTGGCGACCGCGCCAAGGCCGACCAGGAGCACACCGAGCTTTCCTTTGGCGGGCCTGATCTCCTTTGGGGCTGGCTGCACGAAATCCTTGGGTTCCAACACGACACCTCGTTGACGGGCGACCGACATGAGCACCCCGTGCCATTGCGAGGGGATGCGCCCGGTCTTTGCCCAGTGTTGGACGGTGCTCTGGCGCTTGCCGAGCAGGGCCGCGAGGGCGCTTTGGCCGCCGAAGCGGCGGATGATGCGCTCGGCCGCGTTGAGCTGTTCCCCGTCCACATCGTGCAGGGTAACGGAATTTTCGTTAGGGCGACAGCAGCCCGCTCCAACGGGCTTTACCCACCGCCATGTCACTCATCGAACGGCGCCAGTTCGACCTTGAACGCCCCTACGTTCTCGCACCAGCCCTTCCCACCGGCGCCGAGCTGGAACATTCCACGTCCATCGGCGCTAACAGCGTGGACACCCTCGCTGGAGGAGAACCACGAGACGAGAACGCCGTCCGGCAGCGAGAGTTCCGCAATC
>DAOKYT010000038.1:0-27079 GCA_035326025.1 Tepidiformaceae bacterium | reverse complement strand
GGGGGTGGCGCGGGGGGGTGTGGGGGGGAAGTGCGAAGGACGAAGTGCGAAGTGCGCCGGGCAGTGGGTTGTGGGGGTGGCGCGGGGCGGTGGAATGATCGAGGGGTGGATCGAGCGGGGGCCGCTCCCTGTGCGAGAGCGGCCCCCGGGGTCACGCGGCGATCGTCTTCCGGCGATCGCTAGACTTCGCGGAATTCGCCTTCGACGGTGCCTTCCCCGGCGCCGCCCGTCGCGCCCGGTTCGGCGCCCGCGAAGCCATCGGGGCCGGGCGCATCGGCGCCGGCGGCGCCGTAGACAGCTTCACCGATCTTCTGGAGCGAGGCGCTGAGGGCTTCGGTGGTGCTCCGCATGCGGTCGGCGTCCCCGGCTTCGATGGCGGCACGGACGTCCTTGATTTTCGCTTCGACGTCGTCCTTGAGGCCGGAGGGGATTTTGTCGGCGTTATCGCGGAGGGTTTTTTCGGCCTGGTAGGCCATGGAGTCGGCCGTGTTCTTGAGCTCGATGGCTTCGCGCTTCTTGCGGTCCTCATCGGCGAAGAGCTCGGCTTCGCGCTGCATGCGCTCGATCTCTTCCTTCGAGAGGCCGCTGGAGGACTGGATGGTGATCTTCTGCTCGCGGCCGGTGCCCTTATCCCTGGCGGAGACGTTCACGATGCCGTTGGCGTCGATATCGAAGGTGACCTCGATCTGGGGGATGCCGCGGGGTGCGGGGAGGAGGCCATCGAGGATGAAGCGGCCGAGCGATTTGTTGTCGGCCGCCATGGGGCGTTCGCCCTGGAGCACGTGAATTTCGACGCTCGGCTGGTTATCGGCGGCGGTGCTGAAGGTCTGGCTCTTGGCGGTTGGGATGGTGGTGTTGCGCTGGATGATCGGGGTCATCACACCGCCGAGGGTCTCGATGCCGAGGGTGAGTGGGGTGACGTCGAGGAGGAGGACATCCTTGACTTCGCCCTTGAGGACGCCGGCCTGGACGGCGGCGCCGATGGCGACAACCTCATCGGGGTTGACGCCCTTGTGGGGGTCCTTGCCGAAGAAGTCGGCGACGAGCTTTTGGACGGCGGGCATGCGGGTCTGGCCGCCGACGAGGACGATTTCGTCGATATCGGAGGCTTTCTTGCCGGCATCGGCGAGGGCCTTCTTGACAGGTTCGAGGGTGCCGGTGAGCAGTTCGCCGACGAGCTGTTCGAGCTTCGAGCGGGTGAGGGTGATGTTGAGGTGCTTGGGGCCGCTGGCATCGGCGGTGATGAAGGGGAGGTTGACCTCGGTCTGCTGGGCGCTGGAGAGCTCGATCTTGGCTTTTTCGGCTTCGGCCTTGAGGCGCTGGAGGGCCTGGCGGTCCTGGCGGAGATCGATGCCTTCGGCCTTCTTGAACTCATCGATGAGCCAGTCGATGACGCGCTGGTCGAAGTCGTCGCCGCCGAGGTGGGTATCGCCGTTGGTGCTGAGCACCTGGAAGGTGCCCTCGCCGAGTTCGAGGATGGAGATATCGAAGGTGCCGCCGCCGAGGTCGTAGACGGCGATGAGCTCGTCGTGTTTCTTATCGAGGCCGTAGGCGAGGGAGGCGGCGGTGGGCTCGTTGATGATGCGGAGCACTTCGAGGCCGGCGATCTTGCCGGCGTCCTTGGTGGCCTGGCGCTGGGCGTCGTTGAAGTAGGCGGGGACGGTGATGACGGCCTCGGTGACAGGCTCGCCCAGGTAGGCCTCGGCATCGGCCTTGAGCTTCTGGAGGATCATGGCGCTGATTTCGGGAGGGCTATAGCTGCGTCCGCCGAGCTTGACGCTGACATCGCCGTTGGGGGCGGCGGAGACGCCGTAGGGGACGAGTTTGAGGTCGCGCTGGACTTCGGGGTCATCGAGCTTGCGGCCCATGAAGCGCTTGATGCTGAAGATGGTGTTTTCGGGGTTGGTGACGGCCTGGCGCTTGGCCACCTGGCCGACGAGCCGTTCACCGGATTTGGTGACGGCGACGATCGAGGGCGTGGTGCGCGCGCCTTCGGCGTTGGGGATGACGACGGGCTCGCCGCCTTCCATGACGGCCATGCAGCTGTTCGTCGTCCCCAGGTCGATTCCAATGACTTTGCCCATCTGTCACTCCTGTTCGCCGCGGGCTGCGTGCCGCGGGTGGTGCGTGGTGGTAATAGCGAGCCGGGATGGCGGCTCGTGGGTTGCGGTGGTTGCGGTCATGGGGGCGGTGCCTCGCCGACGATGACCATGGCGGGCCGGATGACCTTGCCCTGGATTTCGTAGCCCTTCTGGACGACGTGGAGGACGCGGCCTTCTTCCCCGGGCTGGCGGCCCACGGCCTCGTGGCGGGCGGGGTCGAAGGGCTGGTTTTCGGCGGCGATCTCCGTGACGCCCATGGCTTCGAGGAGGCGGCTGAACTTGTGGTGGATGTTGACGATGCCCTGGACCCAGTTGAGGCCGGCGAGCGTGGAGTCGACGGATTCGACGGCGCGGTCGAGGTCGTCGTAGACGGGGAGGAGGTTGATGACGAGGGCGGCATTGGAGAGCCGGGCCATCTCGCCGCGTTCCTGTTCGACGCGCCGCTTGTAGTTAATGAAGTCGGCGGCGCTGCGCTGCCAGTTTTTGTAGTAGGTCTCGGCCTTTTCGCGCTCGGCTTCGAGTTCGGACCTGGTGTCGGCTTCGCTCTCGGGCCGGGGAGATTCGGCCGGGCCGGGGCCGGGGTCATCGCGCATGCGCGCGGCGGCGCGCTTATCGACGATGCGTTCATCGGATTGGTCCGCCATATCCACCTCCATGATGGCGCCGTATGGGCGCGGTTGGTTGATCGAGTCTCGGGGTCAGTCGACCTCGCCGTAGAACTCGCGAATGAGCTCGGTGAGGACGTCGCTCACGTAGCGGACGTGTGCGACGGCGTCGCCGTATTGCATGCGGGTTGGGCCGAGGATGCCGACGATGCCGCCGGCGCCGCCTTCGGGGCCGTAGCGGGCGAGGACGAAGCTCATGTCCTGGTAGGGGCCTTCGCGGTTTTCATCGCCGATGACGACGGCGACGCCGGGCTGGGAGAGGGCATCGGTGGGGATGGCCTGGCGCAGTTTGCGCTCTTCGACGGCGTCGAGGGTATCGAGCATGCGGTCGCTCTGGCCGAATTCGGGCTGGCGAAGCATTTCGCGCACGCCTTCGACGATGGGGGCATCGACCTGGGCGGCCTGCTCCTTGAGGAGGAGGTCGGTGAGGGCGGCGATGACCGAGGCTTCGACCTGGCTGAGGGGTTCGCTGCCATCGCGGGCGGGGAACTCGGCGACGGCCTTGCCGCCGAACTCGGCGTTGAGCCTTGCCGCCAGCCGGGAGAGCTGCTCCTGGTGGACGGGGACGGAGAAGTCGATGGTGCGCTGGTGCACGCCGCTGTCGTTGGTGACGGCGACGAGGAGGGCACGGTTTTCGAGCAGCTCGACGAGCTGAAGATGCTTGAGGCGGACCTCGATGAGGCGCGGCTGGGTGACGAGGGCGACGTTGCGCATGTGATTGGCGAGCACGCTGGCGGCCAGCCCGATCCATTCCTCGAGGTCGCGCGAGGCCTGGTGGAACTGGTGGAGGATGGTGAACTGTTCCTGGGGGGTGAGGGCGCGCTCGGGCATGAGGCTGGAGACGTAGTAGCGGTAGCCGCGGTGGCTGGGGATGCGGCCGGCGGAGGTGTGGGGGTGGGTGATCATGCCCTCGTCTTCGAGGGCGGCCATTTCGTTGCGGATGGTGGCGCTGGACAGGCCGAGGCGATGGCGTTCGACGAGCGCCTGCGACCCGACCGGCTGAGCGGAGCCGACGAAGTCATCGACGATGAGAGCGAGGATGCGCGACCGGCGCTCTGACAATGACATTATCAACCCTGTTGGCCCAGTTTAGCACTCCAAAGAACCGAGTGCTAAGAGCTCGGGTTCAGTGTAGCAAAGGGGAGGGAGAAGGGAGAAGGGAGAAGGGAGGAGGGAGAAGTGCTTAGTGCCAGGGGGTGGGGGAGTGGGGAGCGGCAATCGTGAATCGTGAATCCGCGATTGGGGCCGGGCGAGCGGGTCAGACGTCGACTGTTTCGAGTTCGATGTCGATGAGCTCGGCATCGAGACGCCATTCGGCGATGGTGGATGCGATGGCCTGGGCCTGTTCGGTGGCGTGGCGGGCGCTGTTCGAGAGCACGGCGGCGCCGATGACGGCGATGGCGGGCTCGTCGAGGGCGCCGGCCTCGGCGATGGAGGCGTTGAAGCGGTTGCGCAGCCGTTCGACGAGCGATTTCACGATGGCGCGTTTCTCCTTGAGGGTGCGGGAGGGGAGGCGGAGGTGGATGCGGAGGACGGCGACGGTCATGGAGGTGAGGGGAAGTATGGAGTGCCGAGCGCGAAGCGCGAAGCGCCGGGGCCGGGCCATCGTTCAGGTTCGCCCAACTACCCGGTATCCGGTAGAATCCGGCCTCAAACGCTCCCTGAGCCACTTCCGGAGAATCAATGAACACCATCGAGTTCCTGCAGATCTCGTCCGCCGTGGTCCCCGACCGTGAGGCGCTGGTCGAGTTCGGCGGAAACAACAAGCGGATCACGTACGCGGAGATGTACCCGCTGGTCGTGAAGCTCGCGAACGCCCTCCAGGGCCTGGGCATCGAGCGGGGCCAGAACGTGGCCGCGATGTCGGTGAACAGCGCGGATTACGTGCTCACGTACTACGCCTGCGCGATGCTGGGCGTCACCTTCGTGCCGTTGAACTACCGGGCGAAGGATGAGGAGCTGACGCACATGCTGAACGTGAGCCAGTGCCAGGCCGTGTTCGTTTCGGAGCGGTACCTGGACCTGGTGCAGCGCATCCGGCCGACGTTGACGCACACGCAGCACTACATCGCCTATGACGGCGGCAAGGTGGCGGGCTTCCTGGACTACGACGACCTGATGGCCAACGCCTCGGAGGAGGAGATCTGGACGGAGGTCGACGACAAGGACGCGACGATCATCATCTTCACCTCGGGCACGACGGCGCTGCCGAAGGGTGTGCAGCTGACCTACCTGGACATGACGGCGTATGTGACGAACCAGCAGCCGGCCGACCCGGAAGTGCACGAGAAAGTGCTGGTTTCGGCGCCGTTCTTCCACGTCGCGGGGGCGACGACGATGATGCTGGCGATCTGGAGCGGCCGGACGCTGGTGATCCTGCCGACGTTCACGCCAGAGGACTGGCTGGCGGCTGTGCAGGCCGAGGGTGTTACCCACGCCTTCGTGGTGCCGACGATGCTGAAGCGCATCATGGAAGTGCCGGATTTCGACAAGTACGATCTCTCGTCGCTCAAGAGCATCACGTATGGGGCGGCGCCGATGCCGTACGAAGTGGTGCGGCGCGCGTGCGATATCTTCCCGCCGCGCGGCATCGGGCTCATCAACGCGTATGGGCAGACGGAATCGACGGCGACGCTGACGTTCCTGGGGCCCGAAGACCACGACCTGAGCACCGACACCGCGGTGAAGGAGCAGCGCCTGCGATCGGTGGGCAGGCCGATGCCGGACGTGGAGCTCGGGATCATGGATGAGCGCAACCGGTTGCTGCCGCCGGGCCAGGAGGGTGAAATCTGCGTGCGCTCGGACCGCGTGATGAAGGGCTACTACAAGCAGGAAGACGCGACGAGCACGGCGATCATCGATGGCTGGCTGCACACGGGGGACGTTGGGAAGCTCGATGAGGGCGGCTACCTGTACATCACGGGCCGCAAGAAGGACCTGATCATCCGCGGGGGCGAGAACATCTCGCCGGGCGAAATCGAGAACGTGCTGGAAGACCACCCGGACATCGAGGAGGCGGCTGTCATCGGGGTGCCGGATGTGGAGTGGGGCGAGGTGGTGAAGGCGGTGATCGTGCCGAAGGCGGGCAAGACGGTGACAGCGGAGGCGATCAACGCCTACGCGAAGTCGCGGCTGGCATCGTTCAAGGCGCCGCAGTACATCGCGATCGTGCCGGAGCTGCCGCGGAACCACCTGGGGAAGGTGTTGAAGACGGACCTGCGGAAGGTGTACGGGACGCCGACGAACGACGGGGTGTAGCGGCCCTGGCAGTGGAACGAACGGGCGCCGCTCCAGCGATGGGGCGGCGCTTTCTGTGTGGCGATGGCAGTGGGGCGGGGATGTAGGATTGGTGCCGTGAAGACTACGCCGGGCTACCACCTGGAGCGGCGCGGGCGGTTCCTGGTCGCGGTGAGCGAGTCGCCCGCGGCGAAGCTGACGCGCGAGATGGTCGAGGAAACCCGCGAGGAGGTCCGCCGGGAGCGGGCGGAGGCGGCAGCTACCGGCAGCTAAGCGCCGGTTCTCTGCCTGGACACCTTATGGAGTTGGGTTGGCGCTTCAACGGGCGGGGAACAGCCCGTAGCTGTTCCGGGGCACGCGCGTGCCGGTGGCGGCGCTGTTCGCCCACCTGGCGGAAGGTGATCCGCTCGAGGAGTTCCTGGAAGGGTTCCCGGCGGTAACCCGGGAGATGGCGCTGGCGGCGATCGCGGAAGCGGGCGCTCCGGGCTAACGCAACCCGAAACCTCTGATTCTCACGAAGGTGTGGCGGCGTGCTGGCTGACGCGCCGGGTGCGCCAATGTGCAATCTTTCCCATAGGGTAGGGAAACCTGCCCGAAGGGCGCGTAGCATGGCCCTCGTGAACGTGTGGAGCGACAGTTTCCGGCCTGGGGGGCTGGTTGGCGTCCTCGTGGGCGCCATCCTCGCCGCCGCGGCGTCCGGGGTGGCACGGGCCGAAACGACGCCCGTGCCATCGCCGACGCCAACTCCCAGCGTTACCGCTTCTCCCTCGCCATCGCCCGCGGGGACGCCGTGGCCCGCGCCGGCCGGGGTGACGGTCCGGGTCGAGAGCGTGTTGCTGGACGGAAACAACTTCCCGCTGCCACCGGAAAAGCAGGTGCACACGGCGATCGTGACCTGGCCTCACCTGGCGGGGTTCACCGGGACATACGAGATCGAGCACGGGACCGCCGCCTTTCGTTCGAGCGCGCCACGCAAGTGGCAACTTGCCGGCACGGCCGGCGCGAACACAGCGGTCGACGGGATGTTGAGCTGGAAGGAGCAGGTCCAGCCGTCGTCGCTGAGCTACTGCTACCGGGTGCGGACCGTGATTAACGGCGAGACGGGGCCGTATTCGGCCGAGGTGTGCCTGCCGGAGGTGCCGACA
Organism: Tepidiformaceae bacterium; assembly: GCA_035326025.1. Taxonomy (GTDB): domain Bacteria; phylum Chloroflexota; class Dehalococcoidia; order Tepidiformales; family Tepidiformaceae; genus Amarobacter. The sequence goes on along the minus strand of DAOKYT010000038.1, from coordinate 19,930 downwards.
AGCGGTCCCGGGCCGCTCCCGCCCGGGGTGGGGAACAGCGCCGGCGCGGCACGCGGGAGCGGAGGAGTGCCCCCGGCCTGGCTCGCGTTCGCGGTTGGCGTGTTGGCGGGCGGACCGCTCGTCGCGGGGTGGGCGGCTGTGCGCAAGCGGGGCGGCTGAGCCGGGGCTGGGGCGCGTTCGCCCCGAACCCCTGGCTCCGGTAGTATCCGCTCACCTGGGTTAACCGCTCCCTAACCCGGCGCGGTGGCCCCACACTACCTTCCGGGATTCGGAATATGACCAGTTTGCCAGAGCGCCGCCCGCCCGGCGGCCAGCCCTCGGGAAAGGGGACCCGCCTGCGGGTCAGTACCGGGGGCATCGTCGTCCCGCTCGCCATCATCGGCGCCATCGCGGCTTTCGAAACAGCGCGGACCACGGACGCCTCGCGCGAGGTGTTCTTCAACATCAGCACGCCGTGGCTGATGTACTTCGTGTTCGTGGTTTCGATCGGCATCATCGTGGGGGCGTTCGTGCAGCGCGCGCGGATCTGGCGGCTGGGCAAGCCGCGGCCGGTGCTGAACAACTTCGGGGCGCGGCTCACGCAGGCCCTGACGATGGGCGCCGGGACGAGCCGGGTGAAGAACGACCGGTTCGCCGGCGTGATGCATGGGCTCATCTACACGAGCTTCATCGGGCTGACGATCGTGACGATCCTGCTGGCGCTCGACGATTACCTGCCGCTCATCTTCGGTTCCGATGCGGAGCACGCCTTCCTGAAGGGCGGGGTGTACCTGGCCTACAGCCTGGTGGGCGATGTACTGGGCGTGATGGGCCTGGTGGGGGTGGGGATGGCGGTCTACCGGCGCTACGCCTCGCCGCCGAGCAAGCTCACCTGGGACAGGCGCGCGAACGAGGACGCGATCATCGTCGGGCTGCTGGCCATCGTGCTGTTCACCGGCATCGTGGTGGAGGGGCTGCGCATCGGCGGCGACGAGATCCCGGCCGGGAACGAAGACTGGTCGAAGTGGTCGCCGGCGGGCTGGGTGGTGGCGAAGGTGCTTGGCGGCGTGAGCGAGAGCGCGCTGCTGGACTTCCATGTGGGGTTCTGGTGGTTCCATGTGGTCGGGGCGTTCGTGCTGCTTTCGCTGATGGCGGTGACGAAGTTCCGGCACATCGTCCTGGCGCCGCTGAACGCGTTCTTCAAGCGGCCGGCGACGCCGCTCTACCTGGCGCCGATGGGCGACATCGAGAAGCTCATCGAGGAGGGCGCGGGGCTGGGCGCGGGCCGCCTCCAGGACTTCACCTGGAAGGAATTGTTCGATGCCGACACGTGCGTGCGCTGCGGGCGCTGCACCGAGGTGTGCCCGGCATACACGGCGGGGCAGCCGCTTTCGCCGATGGCCCTGATCCAGGACCTGAAGACGTACATGAACCATGCCGGGCCGTTGCTGATCGCGGGGAAGGACCCGGAGACGGAGCTTTCGGAGCCGCTGGTCGGCGGGTACATCAAGGACGAGACGCTGTGGGCGTGCCGGACGTGCGGGGCCTGCATGCAGGAATGCCCGGTGCTCATCGAGCACGTGCCGAGCATCGTCGACATGCGCCGCTACCTGGTGATGGAGCAGGCGCGCGTGCCGGCGACGGCGCAGGCGGCGCTCCAGAACCTGGAGCAGCGCGGGCACCCGTGGCGCGGCACGCAGCTCACGCGCGAGACGTGGATCGAACAGCTCCGGGCGGAGGGCATCGAGGTCCCGATCTTCGATGGCACGCAGGAGTACCTGTACTGGGTCGGCTGTTCGGGCGCGCTGGTCGAACGGAACGTGCCGATCACGCAATCGGTGGTGAAGCTGCTGATCGATTCGGGGACGAGCTTCGGCGTGCTGGGGCAGACGGAATCGTGCAACGGCGACCCGGCGCGGCGCCTTGGCAACGAGTTCCTGTTCGCGACGATGGCGCAATCGAACGCGGAGACGTTCGCGGAGCTGGGCGTGAAGCGGGTGATCACGGCGTGCCCGCACTGCTTCAACACGTTCAAGAACGAGTACGGCGACTTCGGCGGGAACTACGAGGTGACGCACCACGCGGACTTCCTGCAGTTCCTGGTGGCGAAGGGAGCGTTGAAGCCGAAGGAGATGCTCGGGCAGACGGTGACCTATCACGACAGCTGCTACATCGGGCGGGGGAACGGCATTTACGATTCGCCGCGGCAGGTGCTGGAGGCGATCCCGGGCGTGAACCTGGTGGAGATGCCGCGGAGCCGCGAGCGGGGCCTGTGCTGTGGCGCGGGCGGCGGGAACATGTGGCAGGAAGAGGCGGGCACACGCGTCAACCACCTGCGGGCGGCAGAGGCGGCGAACACGGGCGCGAGCATCGTGGCGACGGCCTGCCCGTTCTGCATCCAGATGTTCGACGATGGCATCCCGGCCATCCAGCCGGACGAGGAGAAGCGGACGATCAAGGCGTACGACATCGCGGAGCTGCTGGAGGTGAGCGTGAAGCCGGCGGCGATGGCCATCCAGGACGGCTCGGTCGAGGTGCCGCCGGGAGTGGCGTAGACCGCGAAGGGGACGACGACAGGAAGGGCCCGTGGCGGACGTCACGGGCCCTTTGGTATGGGGGTTGGGATCACGCACGGCCGCCATGCGGGGCGGGTTGAGTCTGCAAGCCCTGCAAAGTTGCCTATACTTCCCAATATGCCTGAACCGATACCTTCCCGCGTCCGCGTCGACGGCGTGGGCCTGCAGCTGTACGAATGGCCGGCCGATGGGCCGGTGGTGTTTTTCGCCCATGCCACGGGGTTCCACGCGAGGTGCTGGGACCGCGTCATCGCGCGGTTACCGGGCATCCACGCCTACGCGCTCGACATGCGGGGCCACGGCCGAAGCGACAAGCCAGCGCCGCCCTATCCCTGGACGAACTTCGGGCGCGATGTGGCGGCGGTGGCGCGCCACATCGGGCTGGAGGGCGCGCTGGCGGTGGGCCATTCGAAAGGCGGCCACGCGGTGACGCTGGCGGCCTCGCTCGAGCCGGGCATCTTCGCGAAGCTGCTGCTGGTGGACCCGGCGATCGGGCCACCGCTGCGCGAACCGCGCCGTTCGTTGGAAGACGACCACTTCGCGGCGCGGCGGCGGAACGAGTGGTCGTCGCCCGGGGAGATGTACGAACGGTTCAAGGGCCGGCCGCCGTTCAACAGCTGGGACCCGGAGGTATTGCGCGACTACTGCGAGTACGGCCTGCTGCCGAACCCTGGTGGCGCGGGTTACGTGCTCGCCTGCCCGCCGAACGTCGAGGCGGCGACCTACGCCGCGGCGATGGCGACGGACATCTACCCGGCGATCGAGTCGCTCACGATCCCGGTGCGCATCCTGCGGGCCAGGCAGCGGGCCGAGGGGGGGCCGCCGGACATGAGCAGCTCGCCGACCGCGCCAGACCTGGCGAGCCATTTTCAGCACGCGGAGGATGTGTTCCTGCCGCAGTACAGCCATTTCATCCCAATGGAAGACCCGGGGTTCATCGCGAGGCAGGTGCTCGAGATGCTGGCGTGAGCGCGGTGGCAGCGGGGCCGGACGGCGTTCGCCGGGGCGGGTCATGATTGGCCCGCCCCGGTTTTCTTGGGCCGTGGGCGGGACGGCGGTGGGGGTGGAGGTTGGGAGTGGCGCGGGGGAGCGGGTTCAACTGCCGGCGGCGGGCGAGGGAGCGGAATGGGGCGGGGCCTGGACCTCGCCGCGGCGGCGGCGAGCGAAGGCTTCGTCCTCGCCCATCATGGCGGCAGCCTGCTGCGCCTGCTCCTGTTCGTAGGTCATCCTGTAGAGGTTGGCGTAGATGCCGCCCCTGGCGAGGAGCTCTTCGTGCGTGCCGATCTCGGCGATGCGGCCCTGGTCGAGCACGACGATGCGGCTGGCCTCGCGGATGGTGGAGAGGCGGTGGGCGATGACGAAGGATGTGCGGTTTTTCAAGAGCTCACGGAGGGCCTTCTGGATGATGACCTCGGTCTGGGTATCGACGTAGGCGGTCGCCTCATCGAGGACGAGGATGCGGGGGGCGGCAAGGATGGCGCGGGCGAAACTGATGAGCTGGCGCTGGCCGACGGAGAGGTTCTGGCCGCGTTGCTGGAGGACGGTGTTGTAGCCATCGGGCAGGCGGCTGATGAAGTCGTGAGCGCCGACGGCGGTGGCAGCCTGGATGACCTCCTCGTCGGTGGCATCGGGGCGGCCGTAGGCGATGTTTTCGCGGACGGTGCCGCTGAAGAGGTAGGGATTCTGGAGGACGACGCCCATGTGCTTCGTGAGTGAGCGGCGTTTCACGTCGCGGATGTCGTGGCCATCGATGCGGATGGCGCCGCCGGTGACTTCGTAGCCGCGGCTGATGAGCGAGGTGATGGTGGTTTTGCCGGCGCCGGTGGGGCCGACGAAGGCGATGGTTTCGCCGGGCTCGACGTGGAGGTCGATGCCCCGGAGGATGGGCACGCCTTCGGTGTAGTGGAAGTGGACGTCGTCGAAATCGACGCGGCCTTCGACCTCTTCGAGCTCGATGGCGCCGGGGCGGTCCTTGATGCGGGGCTCGGTATCGAGCACTTCGAAGATGCGTTCGCCGCCGGCCATGGCGCGCTGGAGCATGGTGTACTGGAGCACGAGGTCGCGGATCGGGTCGAAGAAGCGGCCGACGTAGATGGTGAAGCTGGTAAGGACGCCGAGGAGGTGGGCGACGTCGACATCGGAGGCGTTGAGCGCGCGCATGCCGCCGACGATGACGACGGCGGCGGTGGCGATGGCCACGGCGAGCTCGATGACGGGCATGATGGCGGCGCTGAGCATGCCGGCCCAGATGTTGGCGCGGCGGTTTTCCTGGTTGAGGGCATCGAAGCGGCGGGCGTTTTCATCCTCGCGCGACATGGATTGGACGGCGCGGACGCCGGAGACGTTTTCGGCGAGGGTGCCATAGAGGGCGCTGATCTTGACGCGGACGTTGACGAAGGCGGCCTTCGCGTGGCGCGCCCACCAGACCATGATGAGCACGAGGGGCGGGACGATGGCGAAGGTGACGAGTGCGAGCTGCCAATCGAGGATGAGCAGCACGGTGACAACGACGCCGAGGCCGACGAAATCGGCGAGGAAGGTGAGCGAGCCGGTGGTGAGCAGCTCCTGCATGACGGTGACGTCGCTGGTGAGGCGGCTGATCATGCGGCCGACTTCCATTTCGTCGTAGAAGCTGAGGGAGAGGCCCTGCATGTGGTCGTACATTTCACTGCGGAGCTGGAGGAGGAGGCGGTTGCCCATCCAGGCGGTGGTGAGGAGCTGGATGTAGGCGGAGATCCAGGTGACGAAGGCGGCGCCGACCATGACGCCGAGGAGGACCCAGATGCGGCCGGTGTCGCCCTCGACTCCGGCCTTCACGGTGAGGCCGATGAGGAGGGGCTGGATGAAGCTGGTGACTGCGGAGATGACCATGCAGGCGAGGGCGAGGGCGGCCTGCTTCTTGTAGGGCTTGAGGTAGGGGAGGATGCGGCGGACGACCTGCGCGTCGTACGCCTTGCCGAGGTATTCGTCGTCCCAGCCATCGGCGCCACGGCTGTGACGCATGGGGCCGGTGGCCTGGCCACCAATGCCCGAGCTCCAGCCGCCGGCGCCGGCGCCGCCCCACATCCCCATTAGCGGCCTCCTTCAGCGGCGAAGCGCGGGTGCCGGTGCGATGCGCTCACGATGCACCCCCGGCGCCCGACTGGCCGGGCGAGGCGGTGAGGACCTGGGGGCCGGGCCGGGGGCGCTCGCTGGATGCGCCGTTGCCGGTGGTTGCGGCGGCCGGGGGGGTGGCGCGGCCGAGGGCTTCTTCCTGGTCCTTCAGTTCGAGATCGAAGATGCGGCGGTAGAGCCCCTCCTGTTCGAGGAGCTCGGCGTGCTTGCCGCGCTGCACCACCCTGCCGCGGTCGAGCACGATGATCTCATCGGCGCGGATGACGGTGCGGAGGCGCTGGGCGATGACGAAGGTGGTGCGGCCTTTCATGAGCTCCTGGAGGGCTTGCTGGATGAGGAACTCGGTCTGCGTATCCACGCTGGCGGTTGAGTCATCGAAGATGAGGATGCGCGGGTCGAGCAGGAGCGTGCGGGCGATGGCGATGCGCTGCTTCTGGCCGCCGGAGAGGGTGACGCCGCGTTCGCCGACCCATTCGTCGTAGCCATAGGGCAGGCTGACGATGAAGTCGTGGATGCGGGCGGCCCTGGCGGCGCGCTCGATCTCTTCCTGGGAGGCGTTGGGGCGGCCGTAGGCGATGTTATCGCGGATGGTGCCGATGAAGAGGAAGACATCCTGCTGGACGATGCCAATGTTGCGGCGGAGCGACTCGATGGTGACATCGCGCACGTCGACGCCATCGATGGTGATGGCCCCGCCGGTGACGTCGTAGAAGCGGGGGATGAGGTTGACGATGGTGGATTTGCCGCTGCCGGTGGGCCCGAGGAGGGCGATGACCTGGCCGGGCTTCGCATCGATGGTGACGTTGCTGAGGACGGCGCTCAGGTTGTCGTAGGCGAAGCTGACGTTATCGAAGACGACATGGCCGGCGACGTTTTCGAGGGGTTTGGCATCGGGCTTTTCCTGGACGACGGACTGGGCATCGATGAGTTCGAAGACGCGTTCGGCGGAGCTGATGCAGCGGGCGAAGATGTTGATGATGAAGCCGAGCATGCGCATCGGCATCTGGAGGATGTTGAGCCAGAGGGTGAAGGCGATGATATCGGAGGCCTGGGCGTTGCCCCTGGAGATGAGCCAGGCGCCGACGCCGACGGTGAGGCCGACCTGGGCAGCGGAGATGCCCTGGAGGAGGGGCTGGTTGTGCGCCTGGATGACGGAGGAGGTGTAGCTGAGGTCGGCCTGTTTGCGGGCGGCGGCGGCGAACTTCTCGCTTTCGAACGGTTCGCGGCTGAAGGCCTTGACGACGCGGATGCCGGTGAGGCCCTCTTCGGCGACCTGGGTCATTTCGGCCTGGTTCTGCTGGATCTCCTGCCAGATTGGGCGAAGGCGGCGGCTGGTGACGATGGACCGCCAGGCGAGGATGGGCAGGCTGATGATGCTGACGAGCGCGAGCTGCCAGTTGATGATGAACATGCCGGCGACGGAGATGGCCAGCATGAGCATGATGAAGGCGAAGCGGAGGGCGCCCATGTTGATGAACATGCGGATGTTCTCCACATCCTGGGTGGCGCGGGACATGATCTGGCCGGTCTGGACTTTATCGTGGTAGGCGTAGCTGAGGCGCTGGAGGTTGTCGTAAATCTGGTTGCGGATGTCGTAGGCGACGTTCTGGCCGATGGATTCACCGAGGTATTGCTGGCCGAAGGAGGCGAGGCCGCGGCCGATGGCGAAGGCGACGATGGCGAGGGCGCCGGCGACGAGGAGAGTTTCATCGCCGCCGAGGCCGATGAGCCTGCCGCTTTCATCGCGTTGCGGGTCGAGGCCGAAATCGATGGCGTAGCGGACGAGGAGCGGGCTGACCATGACGAAGACGCCGGCGAGCAGGACGCAGAGCCAGGCCAGGGCAAGGCGGCCCTTATACGGTTTGAAGTACGGGATGAGGCGCAGAAGCCAGCGCACGGAGAGCCCCCCTCGTTGGGCGAGCCTATCATACCTTGACGCAAACGTGAAGTTAGCGTGATGGCCGGGATCAGCCGGAAGGTGAGGGCGCTGGTACGATCGGCGGGTGACCGCGCCGCCGGACTACTACGCCCTGCTCGAGGTGGCGCCAACGGCCAGCGCGGAAGAGGTGCGCAGCGCCTACCGGCGGCTGGCGCGGATCCACCACCCCGATACGAGCGGCAGCCCCGAATCGATCGAGCGGATGCGGGAGATCAATGAGGCGTGGGAGGTGCTGCGCGACCCGGAGAGGCGGGCGGCCTATGACCGGGCGCGGCCCCGCCCGGCGCCCCCGCGGCGGGTAACGCGCACCGTGCGGCGGACGCCGCCGCCTCGGCGGCCAGCGGGCGTGGAACCGGACGCGCCGCCACGGGGGTTCGAGCAGGCGGAGGACGCGCCGCGCACCGGGCCGGCCACTTACACGGGAGACGCGTCGATCGACTGGTATGGGGTTTTGGGGGTGCGGCCCGATACGCCAAGGCAGCAGATCCTGAGGGTGCTTTCGCGGATGGCGGGCGAGCTGGAGGGCGCGCGCATCAGCGCGACGGAGTTCACGCGGCGGCGGCAGGCGATGAAGGACGCCTGGAGCGTGCTGGGCGATCCGCACGTGCGGGCAGCGTATGACCGGGCGCGCAAGGAGCACCTGGCCAGGGGCGCGGCGCCCGCGGCGGAGGAGCCGGAACCCGGCGCCGGGATCCCGGCGGGGCACCGCATGGGGCCGGTGACCGTGGGTGGGGTGACGGTGGATGCGGGGGCCGATTGCACGGGGGCGGACTTGCGCGGGGCCGACCTGCGGGGGCTGGACCTGGCGGGGATCTGCCTGCGGGAGGCGAGGCTGCAGGGCGCGGACCTGGAGGCGGCCTCGTTGCGGCGGGCGGATTTGCGCGGGGCCGACCTGAGCGGGGCGCGGCTGCGCTGGGCCGACCTTTCGCACGCGGACGCCACGGGAGCGAGCTTCCGGCAGGCGGACATGGCCCGGGCGGCGCTGAGCGCGACGAAGTTCGTGCGGGCGAATCTTGGGGGTGCGAGCCTGGCGGGCGCGGTTGGGCCGGGCATCAACCTGGACTTCGCGACGCTGGCGCGGGCGGACTTCACGGGGGCGAAGGTGACGCCGCAGCTGATCGAGCGGGGCAAGCTGGGGGGGACGATCTTCCCGGATGGGAGCGTGCGGGGGGCGGAGGAGGGGGGAGGGTGACTTTCGCGTGGTGGCAAGAGCCTGTACGCTGCCTCTAGCACTCTCCACCGGTGAGTGCTAACATCGCGGATCGCTACGACACCAACACCTGCACTTTCCAGGAGGAATTGCATCCCATGGCAGCCAAGACCGCGGCGAAGGCCGCAGCCAAGTCCAAGCTCATTCCCCTCGCCGACCGCATCGTCATCACCCCGCTGAAGCAGGATGAAGTGACGGCGAGCGGCCTGGTGATTCCCGACACGGCGAAGGAGAAGCCGCAGCAGGGCGAAGTCATCGCGGTTGGGCCGGGCCGGCTCGACGACAGCGGCAAGCGCGTCCCGATGGATGTCGAGCCCGGCGATCGCATCCTGTATGCGAAGTACACAGGCACCGATGTGAAGATCGACGGGGTGGACTACATCGTGCTGAACGAGAAGGACATCCTCTGCAAGCTCGAGGTCTAGAACCGAGTGAGCTTCGGACGCAGAGGCGGGGAAGCCCTGGTCCCGCGGGGTCCAGCTTGCCGGACGCCTCTGCGTTTTGCGTGAAAGGGAGTTAACCCGTGGTTGCAAAGCAACTGATCTTCGACGAGGCGGCGCGCCGCCGGCTCCGCGATGGCGTCGATGCGCTCGCCGATGCGGTCAAGGTGACCCTTGGCCCGCGCGGCCGGAACGTGGTCATCGATAAGAAATTCGGCGCACCGAACATCACCAAGGACGGCGTGACGGTCGCCCGGGAGATCGAACTGGAAGACCCGTTCGAGAACATGGGCGCGCAGCTGGCCAAGCAGGTGGCGACCAAGACGAACGATGTCGCCGGCGATGGCACGACGACGGCGACGGTGCTGGCCCAGGCGCTGGTGCGGGGCGGCATCAAGGTGGTGACCTCGGGCGTGAACCCGCTGGCGCTGAAGCGCGGCATCGAGGCGGGGATGCGCGAGGTGATTACGGACCTGCGCAACCAGGCGCGGCCAGTGCTGACCAAGGAGCAGATCGCCCACGTCGCCGGCATTTCGGCGAACGAGAAGGAGATCGGCGACCTCATCGCGGATGTGATGGAGAAGGTCGGCAAGGATGGCGTGATCACCGTCGAGGAATCGCGTGGCCTGAAGTTCGAGACGGAGTTCGTGGACGGCCTGCAGCTCGACCGGGGCTATGTCTCGCCGTATTTCGTCACGAACACGGACCGCATGGAAGCGGTGATCGAGAACCCGTACATCGTGATCACGGACAAGAAGATCTCGGCGGTGCAGGAGATCCTGCCGCTGCTGGAGAAGGTCCTGCAGGTGACGAAGGACATCGTGATCATCTGCGACGACGTGGATGGCGAGGCGCTGGCGACGCTTGTGGTGAACAAGCTGCGCGGGACGATCAACATCCTGGCGGTAAAAGCGCCGGGCTTTGGCGACCGGCGGAAGGCGATGCTCGAAGACATCGCGATCCTGACGGGTGGCACGCTGATCACCGAGGACATCGGGCTGAAGCTCGATGCGGCGACGGTGGCCGACCTTGGCCGGGCGCGGCGCGTGGTATCGAGCAAGGACGACACGACGATCATCGAGGGCATGGCGAGCGACGAGGCGATCCAGGCCCGGATCAAGCAGATCAAGGCGCAGATCGAGGATGCGACGAGCGACTTCGACCGCGAGAAGCTGCAGGAGCGGCTCGCGAAGCTGGCCGGCGGCGTGGCCGTCATCAAGGTTGGGGCGGCGACCGAGGTGGAGCTGAAGGAGAAGAAGGCTCGCGTGGAGGACGCCCTGAGCGCCACTCGCGCGGCAGTCGACGAGGGCATCGTGGTCGGTGGCGGGGTTGCGTTGATCCGCGCGACGAAGGCGCTGGAGGCGCTCGCGAGCAAGACGAAGAACGACGACGAGAAGGTGGGCATCAAGCTGCTCGCCGAGGCGCTGGAGGCGCCGACCTGGACGATCGCCGACAACGGCGGTCTCGAGGGCTCGGTGATCGTGGACAAGGTCCGCAAGCTGACCGAGGCGAACCACGGCTGGGACGCGGAGAACAACGCCTGGGGCGACATGTTCGAACTGGGCATCGTGGACCCGGTGAAGGTGACGCGCTCGGCGCTGGAGAACGCGGTGAGCATTGCGGCTCTGGTGCTGACGACGGAGACGCTGGTGGCGGAGATCCCGCAGCCGCCGGCGGCGCCACCGCCGCCGCCCGAGGACTACTAGCCCAACAGCACGGCTTCCCCCGACACCCCCGGCCGATTCGGCCGGGGGTGTCTTGCGTAAGGCCGATCGAGTGCCAGGGGAAATGCACGTGAAGCCACTTTCCCGGGGCCGGGACCGGGCGGGGGGCTCCTGGCCATGGGCTGCTGCCGGAAGTTTCAAGCCAGCGACCACCCGGTGTGCGCGATGCGGGAAGCGCGGACGCGCGGAAGGGCCCGGCGGCAGTGGTACCATGACGGGCATGAAAGCCACGGTACGTGTCCGGCGCCATCTCGACTCGGAGACGGTTTACCTGCCCGCGGCGAAGGAACTGCTCGGGAAGGACGTCGAGATCGTCGTCCGCGAGATCGAGGAAACTGCTGAGCCAGCAGACCGGTCCCCGTTGCGCGGATCGGTGCTTAAGGACGAGGACCCGTTCGAGCCAGTCTGCGCGGGTGGGTGATCGCGGGGGGCTATTCGCGACCGAAGAGCCGGTCGAGGTCGATCACCACACCCGGAATCGCTGAAAGAGCGACACGGCCGTCGGCATGGGCCGAAGGGGCGTAGGAGCCATCGGGCTGGCGCACCCACGTGGCCAGCGTCCGCTCGTAGGGGTTCAGTAGCCAGACCTCGGCATCGCCACGGGCCTGGTAGGCGGCAAGCTTTGCGGTCACGTCGTATTCGCCGGTGGAAGGGGACCACACCTCCGCGACGAACGGCAGGGGGTCGGCATAGGCTTCGAGCACGTCGCTGCGGCCACGGAACTGGCCGACGAGTGGCGCGGGCACGACGAACACGTCGGGGATGAGGTAGCTCGACCCTGTCTTCAGGCGGCTCTGGTCGCAGCGGACGTGGTACTCGGCATGGCTGACCTGCGAACGGATGGCGTAGGCCAGCTCGAAAGCGAGGTCGTAGTGCTCCATGGTCATGGGCGGTTTCCGGCGCAGTTCACCGGCGAAGAGCTCCCAGCCGGTGGCGGGCTCTTCGAGGGCGAGCTGTTCGTAGGTCCTGGTCGTGACTGCCACGGAGATACGTCCTCTCCCAAGGGTACACCACGGGCCAGCCGCCTTACTTCAGCCCGAACAACTCATCCAGGCCGGCGACCAGCTTTTCCTGCTGCATGACCGCGCGGGTGGCAGCGATAACGCCGGGCATGAAGGAATCGCGGCCGGTGGTGTCGTGGCGGATGCTGAGGGTCTGGCCGAGGCCGCCAAAGAGGACTTCCTGGTGGGCGACGAGCCCCTGGAGGCGGACGGAGTGGATGGCGATGCCGCCAAGGTCGGCGCCGCGGGCGCCGGGGAGCGGTTCCAGTTCCGATTCGGGGTGGGTGAAGGGGCGGCCGCGCGCCGCGAGCATGCCTTCGGCGGTGGTCCGGGCGGTGCCGCTGGGGGAATCAACCTTCTGGTCGTGGTGGAGCTCGATGATCTCGGCGAAATCGAAGAAGCGGGCGGCCTGGCGGGCGAAGTGCATCATGAGGACGGCGCCGATGGCGAAGTTGGCGGCGACCACCACGCCGGTCTTGCGGGCGGCGGCTTCGCGTTCGAGCCATTGCATGAAGTCCGCGCCCAGGCCGGTGGTGCCGATGACCAGGCGGGTGCCGGCGGCCAGGGCTGCCTCCGCGAGGCGGGGCGTCCAGGCGGGGTTGGTGAAATCGATGACGGCATCGGGTTTGGATTCGCGCAGGCAGGTTTCGGCGTCGCGGTAGAGGGGGAGGCCATCGAGGACGCCGGGGGTGGCGAGCCCATCGAGGAAGGCGACGGGGGCCATGCCGGGCTCGGCGAGGACGGCGGCGGCAACCTGGCGGCCCATCCGGCCGGCGCCGGAGATCACGATGCGGAGGTCTGTCATGGCGTGATTGTCGATTGGCGCGGGGGCGTTGTCGATCGGGCCTTCCGTCATCAAGAGAGGCGAGCGGCGCCGGGGAACTTCGTTATAAACCAGAAAGAATTATTCAACTCATGAGCCGGGTATTTCCCCTATGGATGGGCGAGTAAGCTCCGCCTACGCTGCGGCGACCGAGCAGCACTGGCGGGAGGCTTCGTGCCCGCCTCCAGGGGGAGCAGAGTTGGAGGAGAAGCCCGGCCCGGTACGGCAGGCGCAGGCCGAAGATACCCCTCGGGACGGGGGGCGTTCCGCCGCGAGCGGTACGGCGGAGGTGCTGGCGAGTCCCGAGTTCCTTGGCGCGCTCATCCCGGACCTGATCGCGCGGATGCCGGAGGCGCTGATTATCACGCGGCGCGACGGGACGATCGTCTTCGTGAACCGTGCCTTCGAGGAGATGACCGGGTACACGGCGGGGGAGAGCGTGGGAGCCCAGCCGCGGCTGTTGCGTTCGGGCTGGCAGGGGCCGGCGTTCTACAAGGAGATGTGGGGCACCATCCTCGCGGGGGAGGTTTTCCGGGGCGAGCTGGTAAACCGCCGGAAGGACGGGAGCCTCTACATCGAGGCGATGAGCATCACGCCCATCGGCAACGGGCCGGATGGGCCGGAGTATTTCGCCTGCGTGGCGCAGGACGTGACGCAGCGGCGGCGGGCGCACGACCGGCTGCGGCTGATGGAGGCGGCGACGCGCGCCATCGCCGGGGCGAGCGATCTGGGCTCGGCATACCAGGCCGTCATCGAGCTGGTGTGCCAGCTGACGGGCTGGAGCTTTGGCGAGGCGTGGGAGATGACGGAGGGCGAAACGCTGCGCTGCGTGGCCCTGTGGCACAGCCCGGAGGCGCCGCTGGAGGACTTTGCCGCGGCTTCGCGGACGTTGATGCTGCGGCCAGGGCAGGGGCTGCCGGGGCGGGTGTGGGCCAGCATGCGGCCGGAATGGCAGGATGATGTCACTTCGACTGCCGTGAACTTCGTGCGGCGCGAGGCGGCGAGGCGCGCGGGCCTGAAGGCGGGGTTTGCCGTACCGATCGTTTCGGATGGCGAGGTGCTGGCGGTACTGGCGTTCTTCGCGCGGGCCCGGAGGCAGGACGAGGACGCGTTGGCCTCGCTGGTTTCGACCCTTGGGACGAGCCTGGGGACGTTTGTGCGGCGGCGGCGGGCGGAGCAGGCGCTGGCGCGCGAGCACAACCGGCTGATGGTGACGCTACGGTCGATCGCCGATGGGGTGATCACCACGGATAGTGAGGGCCGGGTGGAGATGCTCAACCCGGTGGCCCAGGAGCTGACCGGCTGGCGGGAGGAGGAGGCTCGCGGACGGGCGTTGCTCGAGGTGTTCCACATCGTGAACGAGCACACCCGCGAAGCGTGCGAAAACCCGGTGGACCGGGTGATCGCCACGGGCAACCCGGTCGCGCTGGCGAACCACACGGTGCTCATTGGGCGGCAGGGCAAGGAGCACATCATCGGCGACAGCGCCGCGCCGATCCGCGACGACTCGGGGCAGGTGGCGGGCGTGGTGCTCGTGTTTCGCGATGAAACGGCGAACAAGCGGCTGGAGCGGGAGCTGCAGCGGGCGAATAAGCTGGAATCGCTGGGGGTGCTGGCGGGCGGGATCGCGCACGACTTCAACAACGCGCTGACGGGGATCATCGCGCATATCGGCCTGGCGAAGCTGGGCCTGCCGGGTGAATCGGAGACACACCGGGTGCTTACGGAGGCGGAGCAGGCGTGCCGGCGCGCCACGAGCCTGACGCGGCAGCTGCTGACGTTTTCGCGCGGGGGGATGCCGATCCGGCGGCCGGTGGCGCTCGACCCGCTGATACGGGAGACGGCGACCTTCGCGGCGACAGGGTCGCCGTCGCGGTGTTCGTTCGACCTCGCGCCGGACCTGGAGATGGCGGACATCGATGAGGGGCAGATTGGCCAGGTGATCCACAACCTGGTGCTGAACGCGAGCCAGGCGATGCCGGATGGGGGGCTGATCACGATCTCGGCGCGGAATGTGGAGGTGGGCGCGGACGAGGTAGCCGGGGCGAACCTGGAGCCGGGGCGCTACGTGCGCATCACGGTGCAGGACCAGGGCCCGGGCGTGCCGCTGGAACTCGTCGACCGGTTGTTCGACCCGTATTTCACGACGAAGGAGCGGGGGAGCGGGCTGGGGCTGGCGGTGGCTTACGCGGTGGCGCAAAACCACGACGGCGGGCGGACGGTGGAATCGCGGCCCGGCTGTGGGGCGATGTTCCACCTTTACCTGCCGGCCGCGAAGGCAGCGGCGGCCAGCGACGGCGGGCCGGGCCCGAGCGCGGCGGCCCGGAGCGCGGACATCCTGTTCATGGATGACGAGGAGACGATCCGGCGGGGGATGAGCGAGGTGCTCTCGCGCCAGGGGCACCGGGTGACGCTGGCGGCGGACGGCGAGGAGGCAGTACGGCTGTTCCAGCAGCGGTTCGCCGGGGGGCGGCCGTTCGACCTGGTGATCCTGGACCTGACGGTGCCGGGGGGGATTGGCGGGTACGAGGCGATCGCGCGGTTGCGGCAGATCGACCCGGGGGTGCGGGCGATTGCTTCAAGCGGGTATTCGGACAACCCGGTGCTGGCGAAGGCGGCGGAGCTGGGGTTCGCGGGGATCCTGCCCAAGCCGTACACGCCGTCGGAGCTTTCGGAGGCGATTGCGCGAGTGCTCGGCGGGGGGTAGGGCGGGCCGGGTGCGCGCCTGTGAACGGGAAAAGGACAGCGCCAGAGACAGCGGCAGGCACCGGGGGGGGCGGCCGCCGCATCCGAGGGAGTGGTACGGCGGCCGCCCTTGTGGCTGCGCCCCACGAGTCAGGCGCGCGCCCGGGACGACGCCGGGGCGGAGGGGCGGGCGGGGGCGGCCCGGCGAGTCACCTTCTTGTAGCCGCTGACGCGGAGGACGGTGAGCGCGGTGACGGCGGCGAGGGAGAAGATGTAGCCCCAGTAGACCAGCGGGAGCCGGGTATCGGTGCCTGCGGCGAGGCCGTGCCAGAGGCCGGCGGCGTAGGCGAGGAAGGTGATGTAGTGGAGCGTGCGCCAGCGTTTCTGGCCGATGCGTGAGCGCATCCAGAAGCTGGCGGTGGTGATGGCGCAGAGCCAGGCCGCGATGATGCCCACGCCGATGGCGGCCGGCTGGTAGGGTGAGACGAACGGCACGAGCACGTCGAGCGGGGTGAAATTGAGGAAGCCATCGAAGAGCAGGCTGCCGGCGTGGACGCTGACCAGGACCAGCGAGGTGACGGAGAGGAACTGGTGCATGTCGAACACGAAGGGGCGGCTGAGGAGGCCATCGCTCGCCTTCGTGCTGATCAGGAGGCCCATGATGACCGAGGCGCTGAGTACGGCGAAGGCGGCGAGGCCCGAAGCGCGGCTGACGGCCCAGGGGATTTGGCCGAGGTCGGCGCCCTGGAGCGCGAAGGCCCCCAGGAAGGACGCCAGGAAGAACGAGAGCAGCGTCGTGGG
Organism: Tepidiformaceae bacterium; assembly: GCA_035326025.1. GTDB lineage: Bacteria > Chloroflexota > Dehalococcoidia > Tepidiformales > Tepidiformaceae > Amarobacter. The sequence continues at coordinate 3,638 of DAOKYT010000038.1, read as the reverse complement.
CCTGACGTTCATCAGGAACCCCGGCTTCGCTTCACCCTGGTGGTGGCGGGTTGCTGGCGGGTGGTGGTTTGCCCGGTGAAGACCTGGTCGCCGGTGGCGGTGGTGGCGGCGCTTTCGGCCGCCGGCGCGCCGGGCCCGGCGAAGTAGGCGGTGCCACCCACGACCGTGGCGGCGAGCGCCGTCGCGATGACCAGCCGGGCCTTTTGGTAGCGGACGGCCATCAGTCATCATCCTCGCGGTCGTCGCCGTCATCGTGGCCGCGCTCGTAGCGGTCGTCGTCATCGTCGTCGTGGCCGCCGTCTTCCCACTCCTCGTCATCGTCGTCCTGCCAGGCAGGGGCGGGATCGAGGACGAAGTTGCCAGCGGCATCGGTGTTGATGATGGAGGTGGGGCCGCCGGCGGTGGCGGTGCCATCATCTCCGCTACCGCCGCGCGGGGCGGCGAGCGCGCCAGCGACAAGGACGCCGGCGAACGCCGCGCCGGTGATCACTGCGATTTTCACGTCCATGGTGTTGCCTCATTGTTCGAAGATGAGGCAAATGGTGAGGCACGGAGCTAAGAACACCCTGAGCGGAAAATAAGAAGTTTCAAAAGCACAGGGCGGCGCGATGTGGTGTGATTGCAGGGCCATGCATTTGCTGCTTGTGGAAGACGACGAGCGCCTGGCGAAAGCGGTGGAGCGCATCGTTACGGCCGAGGGACACGTGGTGGACTGGGTGGCGGATGGGGCCGAGGCGCTGGCGCAGGCCGGGATGGAGCCGTACGACGTGTACGTGCTGGATGTGATGCTGCCCTCGGTCGACGGGTTCGAGATCACGCGGCGGCTGCGGGCTTCGGGGAAGACGGCGCCGATCCTGATGCTGACGGCGCGGGATTCGGTGCGGGACCGGGTGAACGGGCTGGACGCGGGGGCCGATGACTACCTGGTGAAGCCGTTCGCGCCAGAGGAGTTGCTGGCACGGGTGCGGGCGCTCGGGCGGCGGCAGGCGGCGGTAAACCCGGAATCGGACATCCTCCGGGTGGCGGACCTGGAGCTGAACGTGCGGACGCGGGAGGCCACGCGCGGGGGGAAGCGGATCGAGCTGACGGCCAAGGAGTTCGTCCTGCTCGAGGCGCTGATGCGCCATGCGGGGCACGTGATGACGCGTTCGCGGCTGCTCGACACGGTGTGGAACTACGAGGTGCTGACCGATTCGAACGTGGTGGAGATGTACATCCACTACCTGCGCAACAAGATCGACAAGGACTTCGACCAGAAGCTCATCCGCACGGTGCGGGGCGTTGGGTACGCCATCCGGGAGGGATGATGTTCCAGCGTGCGCGGCTCGTGTTGACGGCGTCGTACGCGGCGGCGCTGGTGGTGACGCTGGCGGGCATTGGGCTGGCGAGCTACCTGCTGATCCGGAATGACCTGAAGACGGAGATCGATGACAGCCTGCGGGCGGCCGCGCGAGAGATCGACCGGCCGGACGCGATTCCCATCGCGGGCCCGACGCCGGCGAGCGTCCCGGGCGGCGACGATGACGACGGCCGCGAGGAGGATGAGCACGAAGAGGACCACGACCGGGAGCGGCTCGCGATCCTTTCGAGCGACCTGTTCTTCTTCACGTTCGATGGTTCGGGGGCGGTGCTTTCGAACCCGCGGGGGGTGAACCTCGACGGGATCGACCTGGCGGGGGCGGCCCGCGTGGCGCGCGACGAACCGATCCAGCAGGTGAGCGGCGCGGAGGCGCGCTACCGGGTGTTGATCGAGGAGATGGGGGACGGGACGTACCTGGGGGTGGGGCGCTCGCTGCGGCTGGCCGAGCACCAGCTGAAGACGTTGCGCGGCGTGTTCGTGGGCGGGGGGCTCATCGGGCTGGTTGTCTCGCTGGGGAGCGGGTGGTGGCTGGCGGGCCGCACGCTCGGGCCGATCCGGCGGGCGCTCGAATCGCAGCGGCGGTTCATCTCCGATGCCTCGCACGAGCTGCGGACGCCGCTGGCGGTGGCGAAGGCGAACACGGCGCTGCTGCTCGATGACCCGGAGGCGACTATTGAGTCGAAGCTCGACCAGGCCGAGGCGGTGGCGGCGGAGCTCGATCACCTGACGGTGCTGGTAGGCGACCTGACGACGCTGGCGCGGGCGGATGAGGGCCGGGCGAACCTGATGATCGAGCCGGTGGACCTGGGCGCGCTGGCCGAAGAGGTGGTGCGGGATATGGGCGCGCTGGCCGACGTGCTGGAGGTGCGGCTGACCTGCGAGGCGGGGCCGGCGCAGGTGAACGGCGACCGGGCGCGGCTGCGGCAGCTACTGCTGATCCTGGTGGACAACAGCCTGAAGTACGCGAACGCGGGCGGAAACGTGCACGTGCGCTGCGGGACGGATGGCGGGCGTGTGGAGTTGAGCGTGACGGACGATGGGGCGGGGATTTCGGCGGCCGACCAGAAGCGGATTTTCGCGCGGTTCTACCGGGCCGATAGCGAGCGGACGCGGGGCAAGGGGGGGACGGGGCTGGGGCTGGCGATCGGGAAGTGGATTGTGGAGGCGCACGGCGGGCGGATTGCGGTGGAGTCGCAGGTGGGGAAGGGGACGACGTTCCGGGTGCGGTTGCCGGCAGGGTAGGGGAGAAGGGAGAAGGGAGAAGGGACAAGTCCCCGCCCGGACCGCCCCCGGGGTGGCGGGTTGCGGGCCCGGGCGGGGGGCCGCGGCACGCGATTCCTGGCGTGGCTCGGAGCGGGGAGTTTGCAGAGCCGGAAGGAGGAGGTGTGGGGTTCCTCCGGCGACAAGCCCACCTGGTGCCCGCGGGCAGTCACCCCAGTCATATTGCCGGGCATCCTCTGGTTATGGGAGTATTCTGCTGCGCAGTGGCCGCCCTGACGCGGCCGGGAACGGGCGGGACCGATGACTCTGGAGCATCATTTTCCTGGTCAACTGATGCAATGCCCGAGGCCGATGGATCCCTCGGTGCCGACGGCGGCTGGCGGCCGCAGCCACCAATGAAAGTCCGGTTTCATCCAGCGAGCGCGGGGCTCCTTGCCATTCTGCTGGCTGCGCTCGTGCTCCGGATCGTGTACTGGTACGGGCTGGTCAACGTCGATCCGTACGCGTACGCGGACGCGGCCGCCAGCATCGCGCGTGGCCAGCCGGTGTTCGACCCGGACATCGTGGGCGGCCTTTACTACACGCAGTACCTGCGGCTCAGCCTCATCGTTCCAGCCGCGTTTTTCTACAGGATCTTCGGCGCCGGGGAGGTCCAATCAACACTCTTTCCCATCGTCTGCTCGCTCGGGTCGTGCGTCGTCGCCTACTTCATGGCGCTAAAGGTGACGCGCGATCATGTCGCCGGACTGATCGCTGCCTTCATCGTGGCGGTGTTCCCCCTGATGGTGATCAACTCAACCCAGTTCCTGCCCGACACGGTCATGGCGTTTTTCTCAGGTGCCACAATCCTCGTGTTTTGGCAGGGATTGGACGCCCGCGATCGCAGCTGGAAGTACCGGGCAACGACCTTCGCTGCCGCCGGGGCGTTGTGGGCGTTGGCGTTCTATGGGCGGCAGACGGCGGTTGGCCTGGCTATACCTCTGGCCGGCCTCGTCCTGCAGCGACGACGGATCGACCTGGCGATGGCGGGTGGCGTGGCCGGGGCGCTGGCGGGGGC
>DAOKYT010000037.1:4574-27629 GCA_035326025.1 Tepidiformaceae bacterium | reverse complement strand
GAGGATCGGAATCTCTCACCCGAGTAACTTCTGTCTTCTGAGGGCGCCCCGCCTCCCGCTGGTTCGCACCCCGCCAAATATCCTGCTACAATCCCGCCCGCAATACCGGTTGCCCGGGACGCTCCCGGGTCTCCGTGGCCACGTCCCGCGTGGCCGCCACTATGTGAAAGGGACACCCACTACATGGACCTCGGCCTCAGCGAAGAACAGGAACTGCTGAAAAACTCCGCCCGCGAATTCCTCGAGAAGGAGTGCCCCGAAGAGCACGTCCGCGCGATGGAAGACGATGAAAAGGGCTACAGCCCCGCCCTCTGGAAGAAGATGGCCGAACTCGGCTGGCAGGGCCTCATGATCCCCGAGGAGCACGGCGGCGCCGGCTTCTCCTTCCTCGACCTTTGCGTGCTCGTCGAAGAGTTCGGCCGCGCCCTCGTCCCGGGCCCCTTCATCCCGAACGCCGTCAGCGCCACCGAGCTCATCCTCGCCGGTAGCGATGCCCAGAAGGCAAAGTACCTCCCGAAGATCGCCGATGGCTCCGCCATCCACACCTACGCCATCACCGAGCCGAGCGGGCGCTGGAACCGCGAAGGCATCGAAATGAAGGCCGCCGCCAGCGGCTCCGACTTCGTCCTCAATGGCACGAAGCTCTTCGTCCCCGATGCGCACGTGGCTGATTACCTCCACGTCCTCGCCTGGAAGCCCGATGGCCGCCTGAGCACCTTCATCGTCCCGCGCGACCAGCCCGGCATCTCCGTCACCGTCCTGAAGACCATCGCCAGCGACAAGCAGGCCGAAGTCACCTTCAAAGACGTGAAGGTTGCCGCCGCGGACGTGATCGACATGGACGACAAGACGGCCTCGCGCCTCCGCAACATGGCCACCAACCTCGAATGCGCCTACCTCGTCGGTCTCGCCCAGCGCGATTTCGAGATCTCGGTCAACTACGCCAAGGAGCGCGTCCAGTTCGGCCGCCCGATCGGCTCGTTCCAGGCCATCCAGCACAAGGCCGCCGACATGGTGACCGATGTCGATGGCATGCGGTTCATCATGTACAAGGCCGCCTGGGCAACCAGCGAAAACGAAGACTCGGCCGACATGGATACCGCCATGGCGAAGGCCTGGTGCAGCGACGCCAGCCGCCGCATTGTGGCCCACGGCCAGCAGATCCACGGCGGTATCGGCTTCACCAAGGACTACATCATTCAGCTCTACTTCCGCCGCCAGAAGCGCGCCGAGCTCTTCTGGGGCGACGGCGACTACCACCGCGAGCGCGTCGCCGAGATGCTCGAGATCTAATCCTCGCGCCGGCAATTGCCGAAACACAGGGGGATGGCCATTCAGGCCATCCCCCTCGCCGTGTCTTAAAGGGCTCGAATTGGCGCGTGCCGCCGCCAACCCAGACAATGCCTCAACGGCGGGAAGCACACCAGGAGAGGACATTGAACTTTCGCACACTGGCCATCTGGACGGGATTCGTCCCCGTCGCCCTCGCCGCCACCTTTCTCGCTGCGTGCGGCGGCGACGACGATGGCGGTCCGGGCGGAACCGGCAGCGATGAGGACTTCGTCGCTGACATCTGCAGGGCGGGCGCCGACTTCAGCAAGGCCCTCCAGGAAGTCTTCAGCGACCCCTCGGCACTGGCCGACGAAGACAAAGCGATCGAGAAGCTCTCCGACGCCTTCGAGGCCTTTGCCAACGACTTCGCGGAGGCAAGGCCCCCGGCCGACCTCAAGGAATGGCACAGCGAGTCCTCGAAGCAGCTCGATGACGGCGTGCAGCAGCTCAAGGACGGCGACCTCGAGGGCGGCGTCTTCGCCGGCGACAACCCCTTCCCCGAGCCCCCGGCCGAGGCAGGTGAGCGGCTGAGCAAGATCGCCGAGACCAACGAGCACTGCCAGGACGCCGACTTCTCGTTCACCGGGTAACCTGGCTTCCGCCAGCCCTTCACCGTTCGAAGACAGAGGGGACGCGCGCGTCCCCTCTGTTGATGTCCCGAGGTAAACCGCCTGCGCCTTGAGTGGCGCGCTGCGACGAGAAGGAAGAAGCTGAATTCCCATGCTCCGGGAGTCGTGCCTCCGCCGCGTCTTGAAGGTCCCCGCGCTGGCCGCCGCCGGCTTCGCGCTGTTCGCGGCCGCGCTCCTGGTGGGGAGCCCCGGAGCAAACACCCCCGAACCCCCGGCCAGTGGAGCCAGTGGATACGTGGTCTTCCGCCACGTCCTCCTCGACGGCGACGTCATCAGCCGCCCCGAACACGATTCGCCCGGCTCGGTCAACGCCCAGTACACGGTCAACAAGCACCGCTGGGCCGCCGCGTCGATGCCGGTCACGGTTGCCTACAACGCCTCCGGCGCCCCGGAAGGCATCGATGCGGCGCCACTCCTCCAGGACGCCATCGCGAAGTGGAACGCCATCGCCCCGCAGTCGTTCTCGTTCGCCTGGGCGGGCAACTCCACCGGCTCGGCCGGCTCCTGCGGCGCCTCGGTGCAGCGCGACGGCATCAACACGGTCACCTTCGCCGATGACCTGCCGTTTGGCACGCTCGGCCAAACCTGCACGGTCTGGTCGGTCTCCGGCGGAGCCAGCGCGCCCCTCGTCGAGTTCGACATGGAGCTCAGCTCGAAGGTGCGGTGGTCCATCGACGAGACCACGCCGGCCAACCGCTACGACCTCTGGTCGACCATCCTGCACGAGATGGGCCATGCCGCCGGGCTCGGCCACACCCAGGACGGATCGGCCGTGATGTACGCCTCGCTGAAGGCGGGCGCCCAGAAGCGCACGCTGGCCGGCGACGACCGCCAGGGCCTCATCGCAGCCTACCCGGGCAGCACCAACCCCACACCAACGCCCACGCCGTCGTTGCCTCGCGACTTCACCATCGTCACCGCCAACGTCGCTCGCGATTAGAAGTCGAGATCGTCGAAGGAGTGGCTGTGGCCGTGCCCATGGTCATGCGAGTGGCCATGCTCGTGGCCATGGGGGTCGCCGCCATCGCCGCCTTCCGCGTCCCATGGCGCCGGGCCATCCTCCACGCCCGCCTGGGCAACCCCGACCACCGCGAACTGGCCGATCGCCTTCGATGCCTGCTTCCCACACTTCGGGCAGGGGATGAACTGGACTACATCCGACATCGGCATCCGCTTTTCGGTGCGCGTGCCGCAGCCTGGGCAAAGGTATTCGTAAAGTGCCATGCGGAGATCGTGCCCCCACTCACGCCGGGTGGTCAACCGCCCTGCCGTGCCTCGCGGTAGGCCCACCGCCGCCGCTCCCAGAGCGCCGGCGGCTCATCGCGCCAGCGGGGGTGCAGGCGCGGAATAAGCCATTCCCTCGGGGGCTGCCACCGATCCCAGCCAGCGGTGAACGGCTCGCGCCGATGCTCGATCGCCTCGATGACCCGCGCGGCCTCGGCGCGCACCGTTTCGCCGAACTCCGCCGAATACGCGCCAGTGGAAACGAGCTGTTCGAACTCGTCCAGGTCTTTCCACGACCAGGAGAGGTCTGGCTCCACCACGATGTCCAGCGCATGGTCGTTCGTGTCGACGCCGATCCCCGTCCGCCGGAACGGCTCCTCCATGTTCACGTAGTACCGCGCGAACTGCCGGCCATCCCCTTCCCAGAAGCACCAGACGGAGTGTGCCTGCCCGGGGAACATCAGCCGGAGCATGTCCCGCCGCCACTCCCGCTCGACCAGCCTCCGGGGTTCTCCCGGGGTCTGCTGCCATGACATCACGGTCGTGCCCCGTGGCACGTACAGGGCCAGCACCTCGTCGTCGCGCACAACCCATGCCGGCCACGTCATCCCGGCCACACCATCGACGCGCGTGATGTACCGCAGCATCACCTCATCGCCAGGCTCCCAGCGCCGGTCCGTCACCACTCCATCGTTCGCCGGCCGGAACCGGGCCGTCAACGGAGAGCTGCCGGCTAATACGCGCGTGGCAGCGGTGTCGGCGTGTTCTTCGGCGGGACGGGAGTCCGCGTCGGGGTTGGGGTCCGCGTCGGCGTCGGGGTGATCGTCGGCGTTGCGGTCGGCGGGCCCATCGTCGGCGTATGCGTGGAGGTCGCCGTGGGCGGCTGCGGGCCCGCGCCGCCAGGGGATGGCGTGCTCTTCGACCCCGGCTTCGGTGTCGGCGTCGCCGTGGCCTCCTTCGTCGGGGTCACCGTGGGAGTCTGCGTCGGGGTTGGCGTCGGCGTCCACGGGATGACCTCGCGCCCCGGGACCTGGACGAAATCCGCCGGGTCGATCGGCACGCCGTTGTAGCGAATCTCAAAGTGGAGGAACCCATCGGGCTCGCCCATCCCCACCACCGTCGACTTCGAGACCAGGTTGCCCCTGGCCACTCGTGTCGTTTGGAGCCAACCGTAGAGCGTCGAGAACCCGCCCCCACAATCGACGATCACGTGCAGGCCGTAGGCATCGCTGGTGCCAGTCTCGACCACGCTTCCCTCACACGCCGATTCGACCGTGATGGTCTTCAAGCCGACCAGCGAGAAATCGACTCCGGCGTGCTTCAGCCCGTCTCCGCGGTCCGTCCCGAAGTCGTCCTCAACTCCCGCGTGGGCTGTCAAGGGCAGTTCAAAGCGCTTCCCGCCCGCGATCAGGTATTCCGTGATGCCGGGCTTTGGCGGGTTGGCAGGGAGCTCGGCAGTCCCCTCGTGGCTGCCACCAGCACGGTTTGCAGGGTTGCGGGTGGGCGCGATCGGAGGCGGCGTCGATGTGGGGGATGCGGTCGGCGTCTCGTCCCGCGGCGATGTGGTTTCGGCGGGCTCCTGTCCCGACCCGCCGCCGAGCACGGCCATGCCGACCCATGCGACGACGCCCAGCACGGGCAGGGCCGCCAACAGATACAGCGGCGCCATCCGGCGTTCACGCGATCCGCGCCCGGCCTTCCGAAAGTCACGCCCGTAGAAGCCCTTGCCTGGCGGCATACCTCACCTCACCCCTGTCCACCGGGCGCAACACCCGCGTGCGCCCGGACCTCCGTGCTTGCCCGGCAATCCTCGGTCACCGGCTCAAACACCAGCACATCGCCGGGCTTCACCGGGCTCGCGGCCCCCGATGCCAATTCGATGACGCCCCGGCTGCCGCGGCCGCCGAAAGCCAGCCCGAACCACGGTTTCACGCCGCGCGCGACCTTCGTCACCCGGAACTCCCGGTCGTAGAACACCGCATCGATGGCAAACCGCATGAACATCATGTGGATCGACGAGCAGGGCCGGATGTCGATCGCCTCGCCATCGGCGAGCGCGCCACGGAACATCAGCCCGCGGGTGCGAGACCACAACCCGTGGGCCGGGGCGACCCGCGAGGCAACCACAATGCCGGTGCCCTCGATGCATACCTGGTGCATGTCTCGATTCGCGTGGAGCGCAGCCCCACCCATACCTATCTATCGGCGGCCGGGCCCCTGATCACCAGCACCATGACCTTACAGAGGGCCCATCGTGCATGCGGCCCCGGCGCCGGTTCCGGGCCCGCTCTTCGCTTGCGCGAACCCCTCCGCGGGCGCGTGGCCCGCTCAAGCGCCGCCGGCTGAGCCCAATTCCCGTCGACGCTACACTTCGGCCATGCCCTACGCGCGCGCCAACGTAGCCCAGCTTTACTACGAACAGTATGGCAGCGGGCCGGACGTCGTCTTCCTTCATGGCGCGGGCGGAAACCACCTCAGCTGGTGGCAACAGGTCGCCGACTTCTCCCGCGACTATCGCTGTACCACGTTCGATGCCCGCGGATGGGGCCTCTCCCGCGGCGACATGGCACCGGGGCGTTGGTCTCTCGGAGCCGACCTGGTGGCGCTGCTCGAACACCTCGGCATCGAACGCGCGCACATCGTCGCCCAGAGCATGGGTGGCCGGGGGGTCGCCGGGGCCGCTCGCCTGGCGCCGTCTCGCGTCCGTTCGCTGGTCCTTTGCGGCACCACCGCTGGCGCCACCAACGACCGCGTCCGCGAGCTCCAGGACGAGCTGCGCGATCGGCGCGGCGATGCCAGCCTCCGGGAGCTCGCCCTCGCGCCCGGCTTCGAAGCCGAGAATCCGGGCCTCGCCCTGCTCTACCGCCAGATCGGCGCGATCAATCCACCCCGTCCCCGGGGCATGCTCGGCCGCCCACCCCCAACCTACCGCGGAAGCACCCATGAATTGATCGCCCGGCTCAATGTGCCGGTGCTCTACATCGCCGGCGAACACGACCTCATCACCTCCCCTGAGATGATCCGCGAGGCGCGCGGACTCGTCCCCGGGGCCGAGTTCCATGAGATCAAGGCCGCCGGCCACTCCTGCTACTTCGAGCGAGCTGGCGAATGGAACCGCGTCGTCAGGGGTTTTCTCGCAGGCATCGATCGTTAAAAACCGGTTGCCATTAGGGAAACGGCGGGGTTATCGTCTACTCCCTATGTCATGGATGTTCCGCTGGCTCTCGGCACTGCTCTCCCGCTTCCGCTTCGGGGGCGAGGCTGATGCCGGCTGGGTCGAGCCCTCCAACGCCGTCACACGCGCGGTCCTGGGCAGCGTGCCCCTCGAACTTCCCGCCACCGTCGTCGAGCCGGTCCACTCGCCGGCCCCGGTACTGCCGCTCCCACAACGCGCCCAGCCAGCAACCCGGACCGCCCAGCGCACCCGCCGGCGCCGCGCCAGTCGCGCTGCTTGATGCCCCGGCGGCGGCTATACTCAGCGCATGGCCATCTACGAGTACTACTGCCCCACCTGTCGTGAGAAGTTCGAAGCGCGCCGCCCGATGGCCGAGGCCTCGGCGTCCGCCAGTTGCCGGAAGGGCCACCGCGCCGAACGTACCATCTCTGCCTTCGCCGCGCCGCGCTCCGGGGGTGATGTCGCCGTCGCCGACCTGCCAGCTGCCGGTGGCTGCTGCGGGGGCGGCGGCTGCGCCTGCGCGAACTAGGTTTCGGCCGCCCGCGGTTCCATGGTCCCGGCGGCGCGCCTGAGCGATTGGTTGTCATCTCTGCCGCGGCTGAACACCAGGTAGGCCAGGCTCACCACCACCACCAGCGTCGCCTCAGCCAGCGTGAGCCCGCCCACGACGAACGTGGCCTCCTGCCAGAACCCCTCCGGGAACATCTGGATGAGCCGGTCCGTATCCGGGTCCAGCCGCCAGAGGTCGTTGCGGAAGGCGATCTTATGGAACGTCGTCCACGCCTGGTCGAACCCGGTGAGCGCGAATGCGCCCACGACACCCACCAATGACAGCCCGAATCCCACGCCCGCCAGCGACAACCGCGCCAGCCCGGCCACGCTCCGTTCGCCTGCCCACAGGACAGCGCAGGCCGTATAGGTCAGCACGATCGCCAGGGAGATTTCGTTCAGCCGGTAAACCGCGCGAATCAGCGTTTTCACGTCACGCATGTGGTCCGTCTCCCTGGCGTTGAAGAGCGAAGCCTCCTGGCCGTCGATGCTGACCAGGATGCGCAGCGTCCCGGCGTCATCCTCGAAGTACTCGATGATCTCCTCGCCCGCACGGTCCAGGTCCGAAAGCGGTAACCCGGTGCGGCCACTCGAATCGAACTCCCGGAAGCCATGCCTGTAGTACGCGATGTCGCTCGCAAGGAAACGCACGTTGGCGGTCACCAGGAAGACCGGCAGCGAGACGACGAACAGGGCAGCGGCGAGGCGTGAAAGGATCGGCATGGGCGCGGTGCAGTCCCGTAAGCCTGCGGGAGGATCGTCTTCCGCCGCGGCCCGTCGGTCAATCCGCGCACCAGACTCAGCACCGCACCTCTGGTAAACTCGACATCCCCGGCCCCGCCGGGTTTTCGTCTGCTATGAACCCACCGGAGAAGCGACTATGACCGCCCCTGCCCACGCTCCAGAACTCGATTACATCTTCCACCCGCGGTCGATCGCCATCGCCGGCGTCTCGGCAAAGGAATCGACCGTGTTCGGCGGGGGCGGTTTCGTCTCCGCGCTCCAGGAAATCGGCTTTCGCGGCCCTATCTACCTCATTCACCCCACCGCGCCCGCCATCCGCGGCATCAAGTGCTACCCGAGCCTGCGCGACATCCCGGATACCGTGGATTATGTCATCTCATCGGTGAACGCCCGGTTCGTGCCCGGGCTCCTCGAGGACTGCATCGCCAAGGGCGTCCGCGTGCTGCACCTGTTCACCGCGGGCTTTACCGAAACGGGAGACGCCGAACGAGCGAAGATGGAGCAGGCCGTCGTCGCCCGCGCCCGCGAAGCCGGCATCCGCCTCATCGGCCCCAACTGCATGGGCCTCTATGTCCCCGAATCCCGCCTGGCCATGATGAATGGCCAGGTCCCGGAAGAGGGGCCCGTCGGGCTGGTCTCGCAGTCGGGCATGAACGCCGGCGAGTTCGTCCGTTATGCCATACCCCGCGGCGTCCGTTGCTCCAAAGTCATCTCCTTCGGCAACGGCGCCGACCTCAAAGCCGCCGACTTCTTCGACTACCTGGCCGACGATCCGAAGACCGAAATCGTCGCCGCCTACCTCGAAGGGATCCAGGATGGCCCCCGCCTTGCGCGCGCCATCCGCAAGGTCGGCGCGCGCAAGCCCCTTGTCATCCTCAAGAGCGGCCGCACCGAAGCCGGCTCACGAGCCGCAAACTCCCACACCGCCTCGCTCGCGGGTTCCCTCCAGGTCTTCGACGCACTCTGCAGGCAGGCTGGCGCGCTCCGTGTCGAGAGCCTTGAGGAACTCGTCGACATGGCCGTCACGTTTCAGTTTGTGAAGCGGCTTTCCGGCCCCAACGTGGTGGTCGTCGGCGGTGGTGGCGGCGCCAGCGTGCTCGCCGCAGACGACCTCGCCGCCGCCGGCCTCAACCTGCCGCCGCTGCTGCCCGAGACCCAGGAAGCCCTCGCGAAGGTGACCCACGAAGCCGGGACGAGCATCCGCAACCCGATCGATACCACCAGCCTGTGGGAAGACCAGGGCTTCGAGGCCACCCTCATGCCGTGTGCCACCGCTGCGAACATCGCCCTGCTCCTCTACCACACAAGCTTCGGTGGAGGCGGACCGAGCGTCCGCTTCGTCGGAATGCGCGACCGCCTGCGCCGCCAGGCCGAAACGCTCGCTCACATCCAGCAGGAGTCGGGCAAGCCAGTCGTCGTTTGCATCCGGCCATCCACAACGGCCGACGCTTTCGAACAGGCCGCCGACTTCCAGGAACTGTGCTGGCGTGCGGGCCTGGCGACCTACCCGGGCATCGCGCGGGCGGGTGTCGCCCTCGGGAAACTCCTCCAATGGCAACGGATGCACGAGTAGGCCTGTCCTTTCCTGGTAGGGGTTGATATCCTCATTCAGTCAACGTTATGAGGCTGGCCGACACCCTGGATGCCTTCCGCGTGTGCGCATGGCGTACCGTCTCGTTGCGGGCGGCCGAGATGGTGGCTGTGCGCGCGGCCGTGGATGCCGCCCACCGGGATGACGCAATCGTGACAAGCTGCCAGCGGCTCGAAGCGTTTGGCTTCGGCGACTGCGACTGCGGTGCGCCCGTGCGCCATCGCGGCGTCGAGGCACTCCAGCGGCTCGCGGCGGTCGCGGCCGGCCTCGATTCCGTGGTCCTCGGCGAAGACCAGATCACCGGCCAGGTTCGCGCGGCCTTCGCCCGGGCCAGCGCCGAGCTCCGCCAGTGCGGCGGCCTGGCGCTCAGCGCGGCCCGCGCCCTGCGCAGCGAGACCCGCTTCGATAGCCACGCCGGTCACCTCCTCGACCGCGCGCTCCGCCTGTCGGTGGTCGAGCCTGGAAGCGGCACGCTGCTTGTCCTCGGCGCGGGCGCGATGGGACGCCTGGTAGCAACCCGTGGTCACGAGCTTGGCTTCGATGTGGTGGTCGCGGCCCGGCGCCCGCCGGCCGGTCATTTCCCCTGGCGCTTCGTCGAGCTCGGGGCCGCCATCGAACTCCGGCAGGTCGATGTCCTTTGCGGCTGTCTCGGCTCCGGCGCGGGCGAAATCGCCCTTCGCATGCTGCCCCGGGCCCGCCTGGTCATCGACCTCGGCACCCCCCGCAACTTCATCGAGCCCGAGGGCCCCGGCCTGGTCACGATTGCGACGCTGCTGGAATCCGAGGAGCGCCGGCCTCACGCCGCCGCCAGGCGCGCCGCGCTCCGCCAACGCCTGGACACCATCCTGGCCGAACGGCTCGCCAGCGCGGCGGCCGACAGCCAATCGGCCATCGGCCGAATGCGCATGGAAGTCGAAGCCGTCCGCCGTCGCGAGGTGGCACGCATCCAGCGCCTCCATCCCGGCCTTTCGCCCGAGGTCATCGACACGATCACCCGTTCCCTGCTCGACCAGGTGTTCCACGCGCCCACGGCCCGGCTGCGCGAATCAGGAGACGCTACTCTCGCCGGCGCGGTTGCCGCGCTCTTCGCGGCCCCGGCCGATGAACCGGCGGGCGCCCGCTGATTCACCCCGTCCGGGGCTGCCGCCGGCGTATTGGCGGCTCAAGCTGTCCCCCTGCCACCGGTTGGCACTTCGGGCACCACGCCGTCTGGCGGATATCGACTCCCTGGGTTCCCGAACGCAGCCGCGTAAAGCAGCGCCTGCACGGCTGGCCGGCCCGCATGTACACCCACATGCCGGGCCTCCGCGTCAGCCCGAGCGCGTTCGGCTTGCCCACACTCGCCCGCAGGAGTGCCTGTGCCTTGAGCAGCAATCCGCGCAACTCGTCATCCGAGAGCTCGCGGACTCGCCGCCACGGGTTGATCCCGCAGTGGAACAGCGACTCATGCTTCCAGATGTTTCCCACGCCCGCGACCACGCGCTGGTCCATGATCGCGTCGCCGATGGTCAGCTCCTCCCGGGCCGGGTCGCGCAACCGCCGGAGCGCCTCGTCGACGTCGAACTGGTCATCCAGCAGGTCCGGCCCGAGCCTGGCGACCGGCCGATGGTGTTCGAGCGCGCGCTCCTCCAGCAGCTCGATCACCGGGGCGCTGAAATTGACGACGACCGCATCATCCACTTCAAGCACCAGGCGTGCCTCGCGCTCTGGCTTCCGCCACGGTTCGCCCGGCCGGTACACATGCCACGTGCCGTACATGCGCAGGTGGCCCCGCAGGACCAGGCCGTTGTCGAAGCTGATGAACAGGTTCTTCCCGGTTGAGCGGACGCCGGTGCAGGTGGCGCCCACCACGCGGTGGACCTGGGGCACGGGCCCGGGCCCATGGCTCCGCGCATTCCGTATCACCTTGCCGGCCAGCGCAGCGCCAACCTTTTCCGCGAACCGGTAGAGCGCGTCGCCCTCAGGCACGGACGATTGCCTCGAATCGAGACGGACGGTACGTGAGCCCCCGGTATCCGGCCGTGAACCCCGCCGCCTTCAGGCGGCCAGCGAACGGCGACTCGGCGGCGGGCCGCCCATCGATCCGGTCGATCGCCAGGCCGCGCGAACGGTTCGTTGTGGCGTCCGCCACGAGCGCCCGGATGGCCAGCTCCAGCGCGTCGCTATCCTCCGCGCGTGGCAGCGAGAGGAGGCCGCGCCCGGAGCGCTCGATGTACAGCACGGGCTCCCCGTCGACCAGGACTACCCTGGCGCCAGCGGCGCGCGCGAGCGGCCGCCGGTCGTCGTCCTCACGGCGCGGCCACGGTACGGCGGCACCGTAGGGCTGTGCCGGGTCGCAGGCCGCAAGCAGCGTCACCACGGGTTGCTCGGGCGTCTCGCGCTCGGCTCGCAGGCGTTCAACGGCGGCGGGGAGGCCGAACTGCGCCGCGCCCAGGCCCTCGATGAAGTAGCCCCGCCGCACGCGACCCGCATCCTCCATGGCCTTCAGCACCGGATAGACCGATGAGAACCCGCCAGGGAGCTCCTCCGCGTTGACACCTTCGCGGGTGACGATCCCATGCCGCTCGATCAACGACTGCGCGACGGCATGCACCCGCGCCGTTGAGGCCGCGGCCCCCGGCGTTGCGCTGGTCCCGCGCACCAGCGACCACCGTCCCGCCGATTCCGGCGGGAGCCGCCCCAGTCGTCCGCGGGGCGCGGGCCCCGGCCCTTTCCGCGCCCACGAGAGCGCCCGCACCGGTGCGAACGTGTCGTTCGTCACGGCACCCTGCCACACCAGGTCCCATAGGGCCTCCAGCACCTCGCCCAGCGGAGCGGACGCCGCGGCCACGAGGTCCGTGAAGAACAGGGCGCCCCGGGCAGTCAGTGCATCGACGATCGAGCGGTGTGCCGGTGCGGGCGCCTCCGGTTCGGCCCTGGGGGCGAAGTGATCGAGCATGTCGCGCCGAACGAGCACGACCCGCCCGTCATCCCGCCCGAGCCGACCGGCCCCGAACCACGCGACCTCGCCACCCGCCCCGAGCTGGTCGAGCAGCGCCGGTTCATACCCCGCGACGCGCACCGGCAGCGCCTCTCGCTCCAGCACCGACGCGGGGATGGGCAGCCCTTCGACCTGGAGCAGCACGTCCCGAAGCCGGTCGATTCCCTGGCTCGCGCTGCCGATGCCATGCCAGCGCTGGAGGAAGCGCGCATAGGCGGCGCCGGTCACCGGCTCCACATCCCGGCGGATCCGCGCGAGCGACCGTTGCTTCAGCATTCGCAGGACGCCGGGGTCGCACCATTCGCGCTCGGTGCCGCCAGGCCGGAAGTCGCCGTGGAGCAGGGTCCCGGCGGCGTCCAGCTCCCGAAGCGCCTCCCGCACCATCGACTCGGGGACGGCCCAGCGCGCCGCGGGTGCGCGCGCCACGAACGGCCCGTGCGTGCGCGCGTAGCGGCTCAACAGGCCATCCAGCGCGTCGGGCGTCGGCCGGAGAAACACCTCGGGCACCCCGAGGGGCGCGGCAACCCCGAGGCCGTCGCGGTAGCGCCCGGCGTCCTCCATCGGTATCCAGCGCTCCTCGCCCGCAACGCGAACCGGGCAGGCGCGGCGACTTGCCTGCAAGACGGCCAGCCACTCACCCAGGGCGCCCGGCTCCGTCACGCGGGCCGCCATCTCCGCCTGGTCGAGGTCGCCAAGCCGGCGAAGCAGGTCGTGCAGCTGGTCCGCGTTTCGTGCCTTCCGGGCTGGCGCCAGGCACTGGAGTTCGAGCTCAACCTCCTCAACCGCGCCCGCATCGAGCAATTCGCGCAGTTCGGCCTCGCCAAGGAGATCTCGCAACAGGTTGCGGTCGAGCGTCAGCGCCTGCGCGCGCCGCTCCGCGAGCGGCGCATCGCCTTCGTACATGTACGCCGCCACGTAGTCGAACAGCAGCGAGCGCGCGAAGGGCGAGGCCTCCCTGGTCTCCACCGGCCGGACATCGATTTCACGGCCCCGGACCGCCGCCAGGACCTCCACCAGTCCCGGCAAATCGAACACGTCGCGCAGGCACTCCCGGTAGGTCTCCAGGATGATCGGGAACGAGCCGTAGCGGCTGGCCACCGCGAGCAGGTTCGCTGACCGTTGGCGCTGCGCCCAGAGCGGCGAGCGGGCGCCCGGCCGCCGGCGGGGCAGCAACAGCGCCCGGCCCGCGTTCTCGCGGAACCTGGCCGCGAACAACGCCGTGTTCGCCCGGCGCGATACCACCAGTTCCTCCACCCCCCCCGGGGAGGGGAACAGCGCCTCGGTTGGTGGTGGCTCGTCGCCGCTGGCAAACCTGATAGCGATCCCGTCATCGCTCCAGATGGTCTGGACATCGAACCCGGTCCGCTCCACCAGCATCCCCTCGATCGCCTGCGCCCACGGTGCGTGCACTCGCCCGCCGAACGGGGTGAGGATAACGATGCGCCAATCGCCGAGTTCGTCGCGGAACCGCTGCACCACGATCGTGCGGTCCGTTGGCACGGCGCCGGTGGCTTCCTGTTCGTCTTCGAGATAGGCCATCAGGTTACGGGCGCCGTTCTCGTCGAGGTCATGCTCCGCCACCAGGCGGTGCATCGCCGCCTCGGGGTCACGCACGGCAAGGATTTCGCGCGTGAACGCGCCGATGGCCTTGCCAAACTCCAGTGGCCGGCCGACGCCGTCGCCCTTCCAGAAGGGCATCTTTCCCGGCTCGCCCGGCGCGGGCGAGACGATCACCTGGTCTCGCGTGATGTGCTCGATCCGCCACGTGGTCGCGCCCAGGAGGAACGTTTCCCCCGGCCGGCACTCGTACACCATTTCCTCGTCGAGCTCGCCCACACGGGGGCCACCCACGCCGAGGAACACGCCATACAGCCCCCGGTCGGGAATCGTGCCGGCATTCACCACGGCGACGGTCTTCGCATCCCTCCGGCTCGAAAGCACGTTGGCCTCCCGGTCCCAGATGATCCGTGGCTTCAGGTCGGCGAATTCATCCGAGGGGTACTGACCGGCCAGCATGCCGAGCACGCCTTCGAGTTGCTCTCGGCTGAGCGTCGCGAAGCTATACGTCCTGCGAACCATCGCCAGGAGTTCATCGACCGCCAGGTCCTCCACCGCGCACGCCGCCACCACCTGCTGCGCGAGCACATCGAGCGGGTTCTTCGGGACCTCCGTCTTCTCGATCAAGCCGGACCGCATGCGACCCGTAACCACGGCGCATTCCAGGAGGTCACCACGGTACTTGGGGAAAATGCGCCCGGTGCTCGTGCCCCCCACCTGGTGCCCCGCCCGGCCAACGCGCTGGAGGCCGCGCGCCACGGACTTCGGCGACTCCACCTGGATGACCAGGTCGACCGCCCCCATGTCGACACCGAGCTCCATCGAGCTGGTGCAAACCAGCCCCGGCAGCATCCCGGCCTTCAGGCGCTCTTCGATCTCCAGCCGCTGCTCGCGGGAAATGGAGCCATGGTGGGCGCGCAGCAGTTCCTCGCCGGCGAGTTCATTAATGCGCGCCGCCAGCCGTTCGGCCAGCCGGCGGTTGTTCACGAAGATGAGCGTCGAACGGTGCGCCCGTACCAGGTCCAGGAGCTCCGGGTAGAGCGCCGGCCAGATCGAACTTCGCTGTTCCGGTCCGGGCTCCGGGCCACCAACGGCGAAGCCGGCGGGCCGCGTCATATCCTCCAGGGGGACCACGACTTTCAGGTCCAGGTCGCGGCGAGCGCCCGCATCGGCGATCCGCACCGGCCGGTCGCCGCCCAGGTACTTCGCGACCTCCTCCAGCGGGCGCTGCGTTGCCGAGAGCCCGATACGCTGGAACGGACGTCCCACCAGCCGCTCCAGCCGTTCGAGCGAAAGGGCGAGGTGTGCCCCGCGCTTCGTCGCCGCCATCGTGTGGATCTCATCGACGATGACCGTCTCGACGCTGGCGAGGACTTCACGAGAGCGCGAGGTGAGCATCAGGTAGAGCGACTCGGGGGTGGTGATCAGGATGTCCGGGGGATCCTTCCGGATGTCTTCGCGCTCCCGCGTGGGCGTGTCCCCCGTCCTCGTCGCAACCGTTATGTCGGGTAGCGGCAGGCCTTCCCGTGCCGCGGCAATGCGCAGACCGGCGAGTGGGGCCCGCAGGTTGCGTTCGATGTCATACGACAGCGCCTTGATCGGCGAAACGTAGACGACCGACACGCCCGCGCGAACCGGCCGGCCCCGTTTGTCCAGCGGTAAAGGCGGGCGCGCCGCCAGGCGGTCGAGGCACCAGAGAAAGGCCGCCAGCGTCTTCCCCGACCCCGTCGGCGCCAGGAGCAACGTGTGCTCGCCCCGCGAGATGGCATCCCACCCTATTTCCTGGGCCGGGGTGGGCGCGGCGAACGTGTCGCGGAACCATGCTCTCGCGGCGGGGCTGAACCGATCGAGTGCCGAAGGCGTGGCCGGGGCGGTCATCCCCGTATTGTGCCAGAAGGCCACACCCATAGCACAAGTGTTCGCCTAACCCCCGGGAGTTACCTCCCCTGGTTTGGGAAGCTCGGCAGGCCGGGCCTTCCGGCGCGCCTTCGTTGGCCGCACGAACCCCAGGTGCCGGCGGTGCTCGTCGTCCTCCGGGTGGATCTCCACCCGGTAGATCGTCTGGTAGGGGATGAACACCTGCGTCGGATGCGTGTGCTCCGGCCGTGCCGTCTGCAGCGCCACCCAGGTGTCCGAAAGCCCGCTGATGCCATTCACGTAGTGGGTGACGCCATCGACGGTACTCACCTCGACGACCGGGACGTCGCATCGGAGCTGCTGACAGAAGCCCGCGATTGAAGGTGGCAGGATATTCTCGAAGAAGTGGCGGTCGAACGGGATGCCTGCCTGCGCGGCGGCGGGCTGAGTGGGCGCTGGCGCCGAGGCAACAACCCCCGGCGGGAGATAGATGACGCGTGAGGGCTGAGTCATGCGCCGAGGGTACTCCGAGCTGATTGCGGAGGCCAGAACCCGGGAAATACCCGGCATGGACGGGCGGCCGCGGCGGCGCTATGATTTCCATAGTGATTGCGGTCGCTCACGGTCGCGTCACGGAGTTCGCCACCAACACCCGCCGTGGAGGCCGCACATGACGATCGATTCCGAAACGAGCGTGACCCTGGTCAACATCACCGATAAGGCCGCCGAGAAGGCAAGGGCCCTCCTCGAAGCTCGCGAACTGCCCGATGGCGCCCTCCGCGTTTTCGTCGCGGGTGGCGGCTGCTCCGGCTACCAGTACGGCATGGCCCTCGCCCGCTCATCCGAGGATGACGATATCGTCATCGAGAAGTTCGGCGTCCGCATTGTTGTCGACCCGGAAAGCGCGCAGTACCTCCAGGGCGCCGAGATCGACTATGTCGACGACATCATGAAGAGCGGCTTCAGCATCTATAACCCGAACGCCGTGAAGTCGTGCGCCTGCGGTTCGAGCTTCCAGACCGGCGATGGCAGCGGCCAGCCGCGCGCCTGCTGCTAGGCACAAGACCGCCAGGCGGGGACGCAGCCAGGGCTGGCCGAATTGACCAGCCCTTCTGGGTTTGTTACCTGCCCACGGAGCCGCGGGCTACATGAGGTTCCGCATGAGCTGTGTCTCGCTGGTGAGGAACACCATCGAGGCGCGCGTCGCCGCCCGCAGCCGCCCGAATTCCGCGTCCGTCACCACCAGCTCATCGAACTTCTCGAGCTCCACCAGCGAATCGAATTCGCCCACGATGGAGACCGCGCTGGTGTGTCCCGTCATCGCGGACCAGACACTCGTGTGCGCATCGATGCCGCGCTGCTTCTGGTAATCGAGCGCCTGTGACACCGAGAGCACGAAGTCCCGGTGGTGCCCCGGCTGTACCTCTCCGTTCAGCACGCGCATGTACTTGCGCGGCGCTGTCGCATCCTCGGAGGTGATGAGTCCCTCCGAGTGGTAGGCCAGCCGGTGGATCGATACGGTGGAGCCTTCGTACACCATGTGCGTCCGGACCGCCCTGCGCACGACGGCGAACCGCGCGTCCTCGGTCGACAGGTCGGTCCACTTCTCAAGGTCGTCCAGGGTGTTGAAGTCCGCCGCGATGACGACCGAATTGTTCTGGCCCGTCATGGCGCCCCAGATGGCCGTGCGCGCGCGGATCCCGCGCCCCAGCTGATACTCGCTGGCTTCGCGCATGGCAGCCAGGAAGGCGCTGGTCTTTCCCTGGCCCACAATGCCAGCGAGGATTCGTCGATACATCGGCATCTCCCGGGTCACCGGGGTCACGGCCCGGCCCGGGCGACAGTCTAGCAGAATCGGCCCCTCCGGCCCGGCGGCTCACGCTATAATCCCGCCCATGCCGCTCTACGTGGCCTACTTCAACTTCAAACCCGGCACGAGCGTGCTCCAGGGCCTTGCCGCCTTCGAACGCCGCAAGACCTTCCAGCACCCGCTCCACGCCAACGTCCTCGGCGAATACTGGGTCAACGCACCGCAAGGCATGCCCCAGGTCGTCCTCGCCTGGGAAGCCGAAGATGAAGGCCCCGGGGATTACTACGAGGCCGCATGGGGCGACCTGTTCGACATCACCATCTCACCCGCGACCAGGCCGGTGAGCGAACTCCCCGGCGACCTGCCCGAAAGCTTGAAGAACCGGATGTAGCCCGAAGCCGTTCCCCAGGAGCGGCGGCAGCCGTGGTCGACGGTGGCCTACTCACGGGTCCGAGCTCCGGTTCGCGTTGCGTACATGCCCCAGGAAGGCGACTTCCAACCGGCGCTAGCGCAGCAGGTACTCCCGCAGGGTCAGTCCGCTGGCATGGACCTCTGCCGCCACATCCTTCCCGACGTAGCGCACATGCCACGGCTCATAGGCGTACCCGGTCACGTCTTCCTTGCCCTCCGGGTAGCTCACGATGAAGCCGTACTTCCATGCATTCTCTGCCAGCCACGCCGCTTCCGGCGTGCCGGTGAACGCCTCCAGGTAGAGCCCGCGCGCCCCGACATCGGCCGTCGTGCCGAGCTGGTGCTCGCTGTGCCCCGGGCGTGCGCTGGTGCGGTCGGCCTGCTCTTTCCCGTATGTCTGGACCCAGTAGGTGTACGTGTCGGCCTGGGTCTGGTAGCTCCGGTAGGAGGAGTTCACCACCAGGAGGTAGCCCTGTTCCTCCCTGGCGGCGTCAAACATTTCTCCGAGGGCGGTAAGCGTCTCGCTTCGCAGGTACTGCGCGCCCTGTGCCGAAATCTCGGCCGGGAGCTCCACGAGGTCGCCCGGTACGCAGTCCGCGGGCAGGCGGTGCTGCTTGTCGAGCGGCGCCAGCACGTCGCCACAGGCGACCACAATCGAACCGTCTGGCCCGGGCTCGCTCGTGGGCGTGGCAGTCGGCTCATCAGTACCCGGCGCCGGCGTTGCGGGCGTGTTCGTCGCCGTCTCGCCAGCGGCGGTTGCCGGCGGTTCAGTCCCGGGCCCTGCGGCCCCGCCACCGCCACCGCCCAGGCTATCGGCCGCGACGATCAGAAAGACGATGAAGCTGACGGCGACCGCGAGCACCGCCCACGCGAAGTACGTTGGCCACGCACCGGCGCTTTCCCGTCCGCCGACAGTGCTGCTCCGTTGCTGCCGTGGCCGGGACTTCGCCATTGGCCCAACCTTACTGCTCATCGCGGTTCCGGCCCACCCGGGGCGGGTTCAGTTCCCGGAAACGCGCGGGTCGCGGGCGATGTCATCGAGAAACGCCCGCAGAAGGGCATTGGTGATCGCGGGCTGTTCGAGTTGGAAAAAGTGCCCGGTACCGGCGATCGGTTCCTGCCGCACGAACATGGTTACGTCGCGCAGCCACGCCGGGTCACCCAGCGGTGCTTCGGACCAGATGGCCATGAATGGCTTCCGGTCGGCGAGCTGAACCAGCTCCTTGAACCGCATCGCCACCGGCTCGAACCCGTCGAGCATTCCCGCGGCGACCTCCGGCGGGCACGACATCAGCACTTCACCATAGGCGCGCACGCGGGGCGGCGTTTGCTCGTGAAAGAAGCGCTCGACCATCCGGGCGGCCGGCTCCATCGAGCCAGCCTCACGGATACGCTCGGGCAGGCCGGGACCACTCCGCTCCGCCCTGATTGGAGACACTGGCGAATCGCCGATCACCGTACCGAGCACCAGCTCCGGGTGGCGCTCATTCAGCAGGAGGGCGACGACCCCGCCGAGGCTATGGCCCACGACCACCGCCGGTCCCACGCCGAGCTCGCGGATGATAGTTGCGACATCATCGGCCGCCGTCACGACATCAAAGGGGGGCACCGCCGCGGATTGGCCGCGGCCGCGGAGGTCGACGCTGATGCAGCGATGGTCGCGGCTGAGGTCCGCCACCTGCGGCGCCCAGGCCCCCCGGTCGCAGGCAAAACCGTGCACGAACACGAACGCCGGGCTGCCAGCGCCCACGTCGTCGAACGACAGGACCACCCCGTTGACCGTCAGTTCCGCCACCGCATCACCCGGTGATGCTTGCGTTGCCGCCGATGGGCGAGGCGGGTGGCCAGCTGCATCGCGGTCCCGCCCGCATGGCGGCCGCGTGAGAGCGCCGACGTGCTCCGCCGTTTCACAGCCTTCGTGTCTACCCGCTGCGCGGCGCCGCGGAAAGCTTCGGGCGCATGCCGCGAGGTCTCCGAGAGCAATGCCAGGGCCTCCTGCGCCGCATGGCGTGCCTTCTCGATGTCTACCTCGTTGAGTGACTTCCTCGCGCGCCGCGTGCCAGTCGCCCCAACGGCGCCCAGCCGTGCGACAACCTCCGCCGCCCGCTCACGGGCCTGTTCGACATCGACGGCGTGGAGCGCTGGCACGTGGCTCGCGGCAGCCGCCGCGCGTGCGCGAACGGTCTTCTTCCGCTTTCTCTTGAGGGTGCTGCGCCTCACCAGGTAACCAGCACCGGCAAGGGCGAACACGGCGCCGATCCCCGCCAGCACGAGCGCGACCATGCCCGGACCGCGCCGGCGCGCGGCCGTGTGCTCTTCCACCAGTTGCTGGAGCGGTGGGCCTTCCGGGACCGGTTCGAACTGGCCACTCTCAACGTCGGCCAGGAACTCGCGGACGGCCTCGGTGAAGGCATCGGGGTTATCACCGGGGACGCTGTGGCCTGCCCCGGGCACCACCACCAGGCGCGCACGCGGGATCTCTTGCGTGCAACGCTCGGCGACTTCCTGGGTGAGCACATCGCTCTCGCCGCCGCGAACCAGGAGCGTGGGTACGCTGATGTTCCGGAACAGCTGCCACGACTCGTCATCGCCCAGGCTGCTGCCGATCTTCAACCCGGCATCGGGCTCGCGGAAGCGCCTGTCGAACTTCCACGTCCACTTACCGCTTTCGGTGGGCTTCAAACGGTGGCGCATCCGCTCACGGATGTTCTCGATCGTGCGCCGCTGGTTGAAGCGGTGCGCCATCTCGACGAACTCCTCGAACTCCAGCTCATCCGGGCCGCGCGTGAAGCGGACGATGTTGTCGACGCCTTCCCTGGCGGCCTCGGGGCCAACATCGACCAGCACCAGTGCCCGCACGTGCTGCGGGTAGGCGTTCGCGTAGGCCACGGAGTTGAGCCCACCCATGCTGTGCCCGATCAAGATGAAGCTATCGAGTCCGAGCGCCTTTCGAAAACCTTCGAGATCGGATACGAAGGCATCGCGCGAATAGTCCCCCTCGGCGGACCAGTCGCTATCGCCATGCCCACGCTGGTCGAGTGCGAGCAGCCGGTACTGGTCCTGCATCCGCTCGGCGAACTCGTCGAACATGTGCCCCGAAACGCCGAAACCGTGGAGCATGACGATCGGCGGTGCGGTGGGGCTCCCCCACTCCTGATAGGCCAGCTTCAGCCCATCGACGGAGACGCTTCGCTCAAGGTATCCGGCGGTCACCATCGGGGTCACCTCCCATCATTCTTTCGTCATCGCGAAGAACGATGATACCACCCCGGTCCATGCCCACGGACACCAACGTGAAACTTACGTGAGTCCCGGCAATCCCTGCTCCGCAAGGAGACGATTGTAGGCACGCACCAGCGCGTCGCCCTGGTAGGCAAACCCGCCACCGGGATTGAAGGAGTAATTGTAGGCCGCGCGCACGGCGTATTCGCCGGTGTAGCCTGCCCGCTCGCCCGCGTGCCAGGCCTCCGCCAGCCCGCGCGCGGCGCGATCGGCATTCGCCTCCGGGTCGAACCGCAGATCGCCCATCCCGTGTCCGTAGCCCTGGTCGTGGAGCTGGAACAGCCCCACCGAGTGGCCGTTGTCGCCGATGGCATCCGGCCTGCCGCCGCTCTCGATGAGCATCACCGCCTTCAGGAAGAGCGGCGGCACGTTGTACTTCTGGCCCAGCCGGTTGAGCATGCCGTCCCACTGGTCCGGGTCGGCGGGTTTGTTCGAGCGGATCGGCGTGTGCGGCTCCACGTCTCTCGCCGAAGACGCTGAGCCGGGTGCGGCTGGGCCGGCGGGCGCGCGGGTGGCGCCGCGGACAGGCCCTGGTTCCGTGGACGGCGCGAGGAGCCCGGAAAAGGCAGCAGCCGCGGCAGCTCCGCGGTTGCGAGCGATCGCGCCCGCCTCGTGCAACGAGACGTGCGCTCCGGACGGGGCACCCGCGGCAGTTGGATCAATGGCCATTCCCTCGCGAGCCTAGTACCGTTGGAGCCACCCGGCGCATCGGCACCCGGACCGATTCGCGCCCGGTGAATCCCCGATCCCGGCGGTTCCGACATGGCCGAACAGCGAATTCCCGACCCCACCCTCATGGCTCGCCTTCAGCTCAGCGTGAAGGGCGTCGACTGGGCCTCGTCACTCGTCGCGCGCCGGCAGCACGAGCAGGCCGATGGCGAGTGGTCGGCACACCAGCACGTTGCCCACCTCATCGCGGTCGAGACCAGCGTGTTTCAGCCACGCATCCGGCGGATGCTCGCCCAGGAGCGGCCAGTCTTCGAACCCTGGGACGAAGAGGGCTACATGGCGACCGTCTACCGCCCGGAGGGCGAAATCGCGGACCTCGCCGGCGAGTTCATGCGGCAGCGGGAGGCGACCGTGGAGCTGTTCCGATCGCTGGCGCCGGAGCAATGGAAACGCACGGGTGTGTGGCCGGCTGGCGAGGTCGACCTCGCCTGGGTGGCCGAGAAGTGCGTTGTCCACGCGCTCGAACACTTCGTCGCGCTCCTCCTGGTCCACCAGACCACCGAAAAGCTCCAGGCGCGGAGGTGGTTCGGAGAGCGGTGATGCCGTAGCGCGACGGACTTCCGGCCACCCAACCGTTCCCCACGGACCGTTTCGCACCTTCGCCCCGGTGCTCATCATGGATCAGGTCCACACTCCGGGGAGGTGCAGCACATGTCCGAACTGTTCGCCGAAAGGCGCCGCGCGCTGGAGGAAGAGTTCTTCGCCAGGCAGAACGCCGAGCTCCTCGAAGCCATGCGCGCCAGCGCCGAGACCGACCAGAGGAAAGCTGACCTTCGGAAGATCACCGGGATCGAAGACGACCGCGTCCTCCAGCACCTTATCGATGCCGGCATGACACCCGCGACCCTCACCGCCACGGCGCTCGTGCCACTCGTCGCTGTCGCGTGGGCCGATGGCCGCCTCGAGGAAGGCGAGCGCACCCAGGTCCTCCGCTATGCCCGCACGCTCGACATGAGCGACGAAGCCAACGCCCTGCTCGCGCACTGGCTCGAGGCCCCGCCGGAACCGGGCCTGTTCGATACGTGGGCGGAATACGTAACGAGCATCCTCCCGGCCCTCGACCCCGCTGCCCGGGAGCAGCTCCGGTCCAGCACGCGAGCCCGCGCCGAGGCCGTCGCCGATGCGGCGGCCGGCGAGCCTTATGGCGTCGGCCGCCGCATCTCGGACGAAGAACGGAGGGTGCTC
>DAOKYT010000037.1:0-4474 GCA_035326025.1 Tepidiformaceae bacterium | reverse complement strand
GGTTGACCCCCTTCCGCCGCCGCCCCAGAATCGGCCCGTGCTCTCGAAGGTCCTCAGCTGTGCGGTAGTCGGGCTCGATGGCGAACTCGTCGATGTCGAAGTCGATATCTCGCGCACGCAGCTTCCTTCAACCACGGTGGTGGGCCTGCCCGATACCGCCGTCCAGGAATCCCGCGAGCGCGTCCGCTCGGCCATCCGCAACAGCGGGCTTACCTGGCCGGTCAACAGCCGGGTGACCATCAACCTGGCCCCGGCCGACCTCCGCAAGGAGGGCCCGGCCTACGACCTCCCTATCGCGGCCGGCATCCTTCTCGCCTCGGGACAGGTAGTCGCCGACGTCGAGGACGCCGTTTTCATTGGCGAGCTCGCACTCACCGGGGACGTCCGGCCCGTCCGCGGGCTTCTGCCGATGGTGATGCTGGCGCGCGACCGTGGCATCAGGCGGGCGTTCGTGCCCGCCGAAAACGCCGCGGAGGCCAGCCTCGTGCGTGACATCGCGGTCTACCCTGTCCCGAGCCTCGCGGCGCTGGCGTCTCACCTCCTGGGGGCAGTCCCACTCGAACGCCACGAGGCCACCACCCAGGCACAACCCCACGACGCCGGCGCCGGGCTGGCCGACTTCGCCGACATCGTGGGGCAGGAGCATGTGAAGCGCGCGCTCGAAGTCGCGGCGGCGGGTGGTCACAACGTCGTGATGAAGGGCCCGCCGGGCAGCGGCAAGACTCTGCTGGCACGCGCCGTCCCGTCGATTCTGCCGCCGCTCACGAGCGAGGAAGCGATGGAAGTGACGCGGATCTACAGTGTCGCCGGGCTCCTCGGCAGCGGGCCCGGGCTGATCACGACACGGCCGTTCCGGGCACCCCACCACACGATCTCGAACGCCGGGCTGGTTGGCGGCGGCTCGGTCCCACGGCCCGGCGAGATCACCCTCGCCCACCGGGGCGTCCTCTTCCTCGATGAACTGCTCGAGTTCGACCCACGCGTCCTCGAGATGCTGCGCCAGCCGCTCGAAGACAAGACGGTGACCATCAGCCGGGCAAAACAGGCGGTCACCTTCCCGGCGAGCTTCATCCTCTGCGCCGCGCTCAACCCGTGCCCGTGCGGCTTTTATGGCGACCCCGAACGCGAGTGCGTCTGCCCGCCGGCCCACGTGAGCCGCTACCAGCGCCGCCTCTCGGGACCGCTCATCGACCGCATCGACCTGTTCACCGATGTGCCCCGCGTGCCGTTCGAGAAGCTCGCGAGCGTTGCGCGCGGCGAGCCCTCCGAGGCGGTGCGGGCACGCGTCGCCCGGGCCCGGGCCATCCAGGCCGAGCGCTTCGCGAACAGTGCCACCCGGGTGAACGGCGAGATGACGCCTCCGGAGGTCCGCGACCACGCGCAGAGGCAACTGGCCGAGGGCGCCGCGGATGTCCTCAAGCTCGCGGTGGAACGCCTGAACCTGTCGGCCCGGGCGTTCCACCGGCTCCTCAAAGTCGCGCGCACGATTGCCGACCTCGATGGGAGCGACCGCATCGAGACGGCCCACATGGGCGAGAGCATCCAGTACCGGGCGCGCATCGAATGACGGGCAGCGAGGACATCCTGCGCTGGCTGCGCGATGCCGCCGGCGTCCTCGAGCCGCGGCGCGTGGTGCGCCGCTCACCGTCGTCGATCCTCGTCTCGAAGTTCGAGGAGGGGTTCGCGGCGAGGCTGCACGAGACGATCGACCGGCTGCCCGTGATGTTCGACGCGGCGGCGGTGGCGGCGCGCTTCGAGGGCCTGGTCCGGGACGACCCTGCCCTGACGCGGGCGGAGGGGTGGCGCCTGGCGATCACCGCGCTCGTCCGCGAGGCCGCCGAAGGCCAGGGCCTGCACCCCGATGCGGTGGCGGAGGTCCGCGCGGGGGTCGATTCCGTCGCCGCCCTGGTCGATGCGGTCCTCTGGACGAGCCCCGCGGGGCCCGGGACCCATAGCCCCGGAGCGTCCGAACTCGAAGCGTACCGCGACACCCGTGCCCGGATGGACGCCGAACCGGGCATCTTCACCCGCTACTACGGCAGCTTCGAGGGCGTGCCGGTGGAGAACCACTGCCCGGGCTCGCAGGTGGCCCGGCGGCTGTTCGGGCAGGCGTGGGGCATCTGCACCGGGGTTGACCCCGCTTAGCGGCCCGCGGCGCGCGCCACCTCGGCCAGGATGGCGATGCCCTGGCGGATATCCTCCACGGTGAGGCTCGAGTAGCCCATGAGGAAGGTGGCACCGGGCGGCGGTTCGGTCATGAAGTACGGCCGGGCGTTGTAGATGCCGACGCGCCGTTCGCGCGCCTGTTCGATGAAGGTGCCGGCATCGGGGACGCCGGCGAGGTTGACCAGCACGTGCATCCCGCTTTCGCTTCCCGAGACGAGTGCCCGGTCGCCGAAGTGCCGATCGAAGGCCTCGATGAGAGCTGACCGGCGCTGTTCGTAGACCTTGCGCATGCGCCGCAGGTGGCGCTCGAAGTGGCCCTCATCGATAAAGAGCGCGAGGACCGCCTGGTAGAGCAGGGCGACGTGACGGTCGGTCAGCCACTTCGCGCCGGCGATGGCCGGCTGGAGGGCGGGAGGAGCGACCATGTAGCCGAGGCGCAGGGCCGGGAGGAGGACCTTCGAGAGCGTGCCGGTGTAGATGACGCGCCCCGCTTCATCGAGCCCCTGGAGGGCGGCGAGCGGGCGGCCTTCGTAGCGGAACTCGCTGTCGTAGTCGTCTTCGATGACGTAGGCGCCGCGGCGCGCGGCCCATTCGAGCAGTTCGAGCCGGCGCGTGGCCGACATGACCGCGCCGGAGGGGAACTGGTGCGAGGGGGTGACGTAGACCAGCTTCGCGGCAGCGGGCAGGTCGCCGACGCGGATGCCCTCGTGGTCGACGGCGACGGGGACGAGCCGGGCGCCGGCGGCGGCGAACACGGCGCGGGCGCCCGGATAGCCCGGTTCCTCCACGGCGACGACATCGCCGGGGTCGATGAGGACGCGGGCGGCGAGGTCGAGGGCCTGCTGCGAGCCGTTGACGACGAGCACCTGGCCGGCGGTGCAGCGCACGCCGCGAGAGCGCTGGAGGTAGCGGGCGAGCGATTCGCGGAGCTGGGGCAGCCCCTCGGTGGGGCCGTAGCCGAGCAGGTCGCGAGGGGGATAATCGAGCACGCGCTTGGTCAGGGTGCGCCAGGCGTCCATGGGGAACTCGTCGAACGATGGGGTGCCGTAGCGGAACTCGTAGGCGCCCTGGCGCGAGCGGTCCCCGGCCATCTGGGCGGGGATTTCGCCTTCGAGGACGCGCCTGCCGAAGGCGCCGAGCGGGGGCGCCGCGGCATCGGGGACGGCCGCCGGGGGGGTGAGGGCTTCGGCGCGGAAGGCGCGGTCGGGCAGGTCGGGCGCGACATAGGTGCCGGAGCCATGGCGGGCGGCGAGGTAGCCTTCGGCGATCAACTGTTCGTAGGCCTCGAGGACGGTGTTGCGGGCGAGGCCGAGGTTGCGGGCGAGGGCGCGGGTGGGGGGGAGCCGTTCGCCCGGTCGGAAGCGTCCCGCGAGGATGCCCTCGCGGATGGCTTCGGCGAGCCGCTGGTAGGCGGGGCGGCCCGGATCGGACGGAAGGTCGATGACGACGTCCAGGGCCCAACTTTACCAGCCCGAATTGGATCTGGAGAAGTGCCGGCCCCCGGCGCACATCCTGGAACCATGGGCAGCACGTGGACATCGGACTTCCAGGTGATCCCGGCGGACGCGCTGCTCAGCCCGGGGCCCCGGTTGACCGTCTCCGGCAGCGCGATGGGGGTTGCGGGCCCGCGGAGGCCCGGGTGGGCGACATCGACTCGTGCGGTGCGGGCGAAAAACATTCCAGCATGGAACCGCATTCCACCGCATTGCGACCGCATGCCACCGCACGTGCGGTGAGGTGCGGTGACTCCCCGGATGCGTGCGTCGCCGGGAGAAACTTTTCCACCTTGTTGACGCATTCCGACGCATGGCCGGCGCATGCTGACGCATGTGCGTGAAGGAGAGGGGTGGGGGCAGGGTGGCGTTGTTGGGATCGCGCGTCATGGGCCGAGGGTTACGGCAGCGTGGGTGGAGCGCCAAGGGGCGGGTGGCAGGGGCGTGGGGAGGGGGTGCCTTCCTCAACCCCGTTCCTCACGCCAGGCGAGCGTCGTGTGCGCGTCCCTCAACAGTCGCTGGATGGCAGGGCGTACTTCCCACTTATACAGCTATGCGGGTGACGGGGCCGAGATTTACCAACTCCTGGACGAAGTCGATGGTGTTGGTCAGCCAGTCTCTGGACATTGCGTAATGCAGAAAGTTCCGGGCGGGGGTGAAATACCGGCGAACCCCGCCAGTCGGCCAAGCTTTGTCGCCTCCCTTGCCAACTTGTCCAATTGCTCAACGTCTACGGAGTAGTCCAGCCTGTCAGCTCCGTCCAGGCACGCGGGGGTTGGCCAAGGTAGGGGAGTCGTTGGCGCGATGTGTGCCGC
>DAOKYT010000036.1:20233-27885 GCA_035326025.1 Tepidiformaceae bacterium | reverse complement strand
TGCGGGAATTCGTCAGAGAGCCGTAAGAGCGTCAGCCCGCGCAAGTCGTCTGGCCTATCGAGTCAGATGCACCCGCGGCGACCCGCATCGATCACAGGACCAAGCGAGGTGGGCGCGTCAACATAGATTTCGCGCCAGCCGGGCTGAAGCGGATATGCACCGGTGACGTCCACGAAGTAGTTGTCGTTACGACCGCTGGGGGCGGTCTCGGCGAACGGCGGGAAGCAAATAATTCGGACAGTGGAGCTGCCGCACTTGTTGACCGGTGCGTTGATATCGCATGCGGAGTACGTCGATGGATGGGGCGGGATCTCGGGAGTAGGTACCGCCGTCGGGGTGGGTAGCGGGGTTGGCGTCGAGGTTGCCGCCGGCGTCGGTGTCGCCGATGGCGCCGGGGTCACCGTGGCAGTCGCTGTCGGTGTCCGGCCGCCCGCGGCCGGCGATGGGGTTGGCGTGCCCGGGGTCGTGGTCGCCGTGACGGTACCGGTCCGGCTCGCCGTCGGCGTGGGGCTGGTGGTACCGGATGGCGACACGGACGCCGTCGGGGTACCGGTTCCCACGGGGATGACGTTGGTTGGCGTAATCCCTGGCGTTTCGCCGCCATCATCTCCGCCACCCGCAGGCACCGCGCCGCCGTCGTCGCCACCGCCTAGCGCGAAGACGCCGAGGGCGATGATGGCCAGCACTCCCAGTACGGCCAGCGCGATGATCGCGACCAGCCGCGTGCCCGGGCCGCCTTCGCCCTCCCCCGGGGGACGTTCGAGCAGGATGCCCGCGGACCGCGGCCGGAATCGCCTCTCTTCCGGCGCGTAAGCCGGGTACTCGGGGTCTTCGATGAGGTCGCTTCCCGGGATGTAGCCGCTCCCGGTGGTCGCCGTCGAGGGACCGGGCGCCTCGGGCTGCCAGCCATCCTCTTCGTCCCCGTACCCCTCCAGCGCGGGAGGCGGCCCGGCCGGGGCGACTGGCGTCCGCTGGAACGGGTCGTTGCGCCGGGGCGGCGGTTGTGGTCCGCGGACGAACCCGTCGGGCCCACCCGCGGGGAGGCGTTCTCCCCCAACGAGCGAGTCCAGCAACGGCTGCGCGTCGATTTTCAGGTAGTTGGCATAGGATCGCAGGAAGCCGCGCACGTAGACGGGAGCCGGCAGCTCCTCGAAGTGCTCGGCTTCGAGCGCTTCGAGGAAGCGCGCCGAAATCCGCGTATCCTGGGCCACCTGCTCGATGCTCAGGCCCCGATGCTCGCGGGTCGAACGCAGCGTGTCGCCGATACCAGCCAACCGCACCTCCGGGTAGCAACATAAGGTATGACCGTTTTGTCAAACAGGCGACCTCGCGGCTGAGCATTTGTCACTCGGCCCACTGGGGATACGATGGCCTGGTGCGCTCCTGGACTTTCGTCGCCTCCCTGCTGGCGGCGCTCGGCGGGCCGCTGGCGGCCGCTCACGCCCAGCCCTCCGTCCCGTCCAGCTTCTACGGCTCGGTGACCCTCGACGGCGAGGCGGCGCCCGATGGGACCGAAGTGCGCGCGCTTATCGATGGCGTGGACTGCACGCAGGCCGCGCCTGGCGAGCGGCCCGCCATACGCCAGGGGAACGCGACGGCGTATGTGGTGCACGTAGTCCACGAAAGCCAGCGTCCTGGCTGCGGCCGCGAAGGGAAGACGGTCTCCTTCACGATCGCCGGGCGGCCGGCCCTGCAACACGGCGTCTGGAAGGCCGGGCCGCAACAGGTCGACCTGAGCGCTGGCTCGGCTGAAGTTGTCCCGCTGCCCACCTTCACCCCGGCTATCCCCGGAACGCCCTCTTCAGGCGCGGGCGCCGTATCCACACCGACCGCGCTTGTGCGGCCGTCCGGCACGCCGCCGATGGACGATGTCCAGCTCCCCGGGACCGCGAGCCCGCCGGCTGCGGCTTCACCGCCTGGTCCGGGCGATAGCCCGGACGACCCCGGCGCTTCCGGTGGCGGTCCGGCGTGGATGGCGCTTGCCGCGGTTGCCGGCCTGCTGGTTGCCGGGGGCACGGTAGGTGGCGTGGTTCTTGCCCGCCGCCGGGGCCCATCCCGCGCGAAAGGGCCGTCTTAATCCCCGCTTTGAGGCTGTCGTATTACGATAGAGGAGGCGGCCCTGCCCCCAACCGCGTTATGAGAGTGCTGCCCTACCTGGCCATCTTCACCTTCGTAGCGGGCCTGAGCCTGCTGGTGGTGGGCTATGCCTTCTCGAACGAGGACTCCGGGGCACCCGCGACGCCGGTTCCCGTGGTGGGCTTCGATATCCGCGCGACCGAGACCTCCACCCCCACGCCCAGCCCCACCAACGCCCCGACGGCAACGCCAACTCCGCTGCCCTTCGATGGCAAGGTCGGGCGGATGATTGCCCCCGCACTCGGCATCGACCACCCCATCGAAGAGATCGGCATCACCAACAACCAGCTCGATACCCCGAAGGACGGCGTCGGCAAGGTGGGCTGGTACTACATCTACGAGAAGCCCGGCTGGGGCGGCAATGCCCTCTTCGCCGCCCACGTGAACTACAACTTCAAACAGGGCCCCTTCGCGAACCTCTACAAGGCGAAAGAGAAAGACCAGGTCACCATCCAGATGGATGGCGGCCCAGCCTACGTCTACGAAGTCTTCTATCTGAAGCGCTACGACGTGAACACCATCCCCATGGGCGACCTGATCGATGGTGTTCTCGATGGCGTGCGCCGGCCGGAAGGGGAAGAGTGGATCACGCTGATCACCTGTGGCGGACGCTTCCAGCAAACCCAGGAGAACGGCCTGGGCGAGTACCTGGACCGCGACGTCGTGGTCGCCCGGCGCGTGCAATAGCCCTTAACGCCACGTTTCCGGTTGCGACGCCTTCACTATTGCGTTCGGCCCCCGTGCGGTACGTTCGATCGCAACTGCCACCCCACCACAGATCCGGAGCAGCAACGTGAAGTTGGCTCGCACGCTTTCCCTTGCCGTCTTCCTGATTGGCGCAATCCTCCTCCTCGCCGGGGTCGCCTGCTCGGGTAGCGATGCCCGGGAGGCGGAACCGGCCCCCCTCCCCACCGATGAGGCGACCGCCACACCCACGGCCACGCCCACCACTCCGCCCACGCCAACGGCGACACCGACCCCGTTCGATGGCAGGGTCGCCCGGCTCAAGATCCCCCGCTTCAATGTCGATGCGCCCATCGAAGAGCTGGCGATCAACGAACGCAACGAACTCGACACGCCGAAGGATGAGAACCGGTCTGTCGGCTGGTACTACATCTACGACAAGCCCGGCTGGGGCGGCAACGCCGTCTTCTCGGCGCACGTCTACTACCACAGCATCCCCGCTCCCTTCGTCAACCTGGCGAAGAGCGCCGAGGGCGACGAAGTCATCGTCGTCATGGAAGACGGCACCGAGTATCGCTACACGGTCATTTCGAACAAGCGTTACCACCGCGACAATATGCCCATGGGCGACATCATCTGGCCGAAGGAAA
Organism: Tepidiformaceae bacterium; assembly: GCA_035326025.1. Lineage (GTDB taxonomy): Bacteria > Chloroflexota > Dehalococcoidia > Tepidiformales > Tepidiformaceae > Amarobacter. The sequence continues at coordinate 24,415 of DAOKYT010000036.1, read as the reverse complement.
AGGCGGACTACGACGAGTGGGTCACGCTTATCACCTGCGGCGGCGAACTCGACTCAACCGGCCAGGAGTATGTGTCGCGCGACGTCATCGTCGCGAAGCGCGTATTCGATTAGCCATCCCTTCACCGTTCCCTACACAAGGGGCCGATGCCGCATCGGCCCCTTCTCGCATCCACATCGGGGTTTTGCTCCCCGGGATCGGGGGAACCGCCCGCACGGGCCATCGGGCTTCTGCCCATTAAGGCACGCGAGGCGCATGCCTACGCTGGCTCCAGCGAACCGTGCCCGCATTGGGCGCGCGGAGGTCGGTGATGATGCGCATGCGGACTGTTTTCGTGGCTCTCGCCCTGCTCGCCGTGACCGCCACGGGTGCCGTCGCGGGCAGCGGGCACGATGCGAACGCGGCCCAGCTCCTGGCGGGGTGAAACAATATCTCCTCCCGGGGAGCCGCCAAGCGGCCCGCCGAGGCGCTGGCTCCCATCGCCGGCCAGTACTCCGCCGTCTATCGCTGGGACCCGGCAAGCCAGTCGTACCAGCTCTACGCGCCGGGCGTGCCCGGCTTCGCCAACACGCTCAGCGAAATCAAGCCCGGCGATGCCATCTGGGTGAACTACACCCAGCCCCAGGGCGAACTCAATACAGGCAGCCTTGGCGGCGCGCCCGCTCCTGGCGGCTCAGGCAAGCTCAGTATCGCCGCGAGCACCTTCGTCCCCATGAACGATTTGGCGGTGTACGAAAAGGGGTTCAACCAGCTCGCGCCCGTTGGTACCGATGCCGCGTCGCAGCGGTACTTCGCCCCGGTCGACCTCCCGCACGGCGCCACCATCACCACAATGACGGCCGCGTTCGAGGGCCCGGGCGATACGGTGAAGATCCGCCTGGACTACACCGCCATCACCAACGGCGATTCTTCCGCGGCGGTCTACAAGCTCGCCGAGGTACTTTCCAGCGCGGGCGGCTCGCCCCAGACCGCCACCGCCTTCGCCCACACGGTCGATAACGGCGCGAACGTCTACTTCATCGTGGTGGACCTCACGGGCGGCCCGGCATCGAAGCTCAAGGGCGTCTCCATCAGCTACACCTACTAGGAGCGCACCGGATGAACGCCTCGCGGACCATCACACGGACTTCCTGGCTCCTGCTGCTCGTCGCGATCGCGTTCGTGGCGTTCTCCGGTGGCCGCGGCCCGGCCCCGGCCCACGCGATCGCCCTCCCCGCGACGTACTCGGTCGTCCAATCGCCCATGAGCGGCAGCGCCGACCCGGACGGCGCGGTGACCTACACCATCAACTTCGCCGCAGGCGCGACGCCAGTCTCGTTCCTCTATCTCGAAGGCAGCCTTGGGGCGTCGCTTTCCATCAGCTCATTCACCGGCGGCCTTGACCCCACCGATTGCACCCGCTCGGGGGCCAACAACCAGGATTTCTCCTGTAACCTCGGCAGCCTGGGTGCCAACACCGCGATCACGCCCATCACCGTGAATGCCACGGTGCGAAACGTAGCCGACGGCACGACAATCGACTTGCCCGCGAGCGCCTTCAGGGCGAAGGACGGGCAGGCCGACCCGGGCGTTTCGCCGGCGGCGGACGACGCTGGCCTCCTCACCGTCCGGAATGAGAACGTGCAGGTCACGCTCACCCCGGCGCTTAGCGAGGTTTACGAGGCGGGGTTGGTCAACATCTCCGTCGGGCTCGCGAACACCGGCAGCGGAGCGACAGGCAGTTTCGGCGCGAACCTCGCGGTCTCCGGGGGCACGGTCACCAACGTCGTTTGCCCCGGCGGTGGTCCCGGCACGGGCTCGGGGACCGCGACTGCCGGGTGCGCGGGCCTCGCCATCGCCGCCAGCCCTTCGGCGCCACAGACCATGACCGTGACCGTGAAGGCGGCGAACAACACGAGTGCGGGCACGCTGGGCGCCACGGCGAGCCTTTCCGCGGGGATCTACGCCTCGCCGGGGAGCATGGCGCCGCTCACCGTCCACGAGCTCACGCTCACGGGGCCGGCCTCGGCTTCGGTGAACGCTCCGGTGACGGTGTGCACCACAAACGCGCCCGCCGACACCGCACTCGTGGCGGGCTATCCCAGCACATTGAACCCGCTCGCGGCAGGCGATTACCTCCTCACACCGGCGGGCGGCGCCAGCGTCTCCGGCGTGGCGGTGGCCACCACCTGCCCGTCAGGCCAGCAGGGTGTCACCTTCACGTCGACGGCCGCCGGGACGGTCTCGGTGGTCGCGCGCACCAACGCGCCCGGCACCGGCACGACGGTGATCGGCGAGAGCAACGCGGTTTCGGTCACCTTTGGCGGTGGCGGCGCAGCCACGCAGCTGGCCTTCACTGCCTCGCCGGCCTCGGCCGTAGTGGGGACCGCATTCTCGACCGCCCCGGTGGTTGCCGTCCGGGATGCAGGAGGGACGCTCGTCTCAGGCGATAACTCGACCATGGTGACCCTTTCGCTGGCTGGTGGGCCGGCGGGGGCTGTGCTCACCTGCACCGGTGGAAACACCCGCACGGCTTCCAGCGGGCTTGCAACCTTCAATGGCTGCAGCGTCAGCACCGCGGGCGGCGGATATGTGCTCCGGGCGACCGCAGCCGGGCTCACCCAGGCGGATTCGGGCTCCTTCGCCGCGACCACCCACGGGCCCGCGGCGAAGCTGGGCTTCCTCGCGCAGCCTGCCGGCACCTCGCCCGGCAGCCCGCTCACTACCCAGCCGGTCGTGGCGGTCCAGGATGCCGGCGGCGCAACCGTCGTTTCGGATAGCACCACGACGGTCGCTCTGAGCGTGCAGAGCGGGCCGGGTACGCTCAGCTGCACGACCAGCACCACGCGGACGGTGAGTGCGGGGGTCGCCACGTTCAGCGGGTGCACGGTCTCGGCCCCGGGCACGTACGTCCTGCGAGCGACTTCGACTCCCGCCTACACTCCCGCGGATTCCGCAAGCTTCAGTACATCCTCCACCGCCACGAAGCTCGCGTTCACCACCCAGCCCGGCAACGGCGTCGCCGGCGCGGCGTTGAGCGCCCAGCCCGTGGTGGCCGTCCGCACCGCATCCGATGCCACCGTGACCGCCGATAACGCCACGCAGGTCACGCTCGCTGTCAGCGGCGGCGCCACGCTCACCTGCACGGGCGGGCTCACGAAGCAGGTGACGGCAGGCGTCGCCGCGTTTGCCGGTTGTTCCGTGACTCCCGCGGGTGAGGCGTACACGCTCACGGCGACGAGCTCTCCGGCACTCACCCCCGCGACCAGCGCGGCGTTCAATGTCACCGCGGCCCCAGCCACATCATCTACCCAGCTGGTCGTCGCCACCCCGGCGGCGGGGACGAGCGTCCCACGCTCGCGGCTCGCCTTCACCGTGAGCGACGGCACCCTCTCGCCGGCGGCCGTAAAGTTCATCATCAAGCGCACCAGCGACAACACGTACTGGAACGCCACGACGGGCGCCTGGGAGGCGAACGCGGTGCAGAACGCGGCGACGGGCTCCGATGGCAGCTGGAAGCTCGAAATCACCGGGGCTTCCCGGCGGCTGTTCGTTGGCACGACCGTCACCGTCGAGGTGCGGGCGACCGTGGGGGCGACAACCTACGTCAACGCGACCGTTCCCTCCATCGCCATCCGCTGACCCTGGAGCCGGCGGCGTTCGTCAGGGTTTCTCCCGCCCCGCTACCGGGTTTCCAGCGAGCGAATGCGAATCCGCCCGATACTCCCGGCGGTGGCACCACCGATAGGCTTCCCTCATGAACAGCAGACCGCATCGCGTGTGTATCCGCCGAACCGCCGCTGGCCTGCTCGCGGTGCTGGCGATGCTTTCGGCGGGCTGCATGCAATATGCCCCCGACGGCTCGGTTGCCACTCCTCCTCCGCCGGGGCAGTCCGATTCGTCGCGCCTCCCGCAGCTGCTGAGCCAGCTCCAGGGAGCGAGCGGCGCCGGTGTTGAGGTCTTCGACGGGCAGAACGAGGTCCTGGCCGCGCAGGACGCGCCGGGCCAGACGCCCACGCCCACGCCGCTGGCGGGGAAAGACGCGCCCTCCGCGACCTCGACCGTGGCCGGCGAAAAGACCCCAAACCCGGCCGGGAGCACGGCGACACCGGTGCCCACCGCAACCCCAACCACAACCGCGCGCCCATCGAATGAAGGGCAATCGCCCACCCCGGCGCCAACAACGACGCCAACGCCGGCCGC
>DAOKYT010000036.1:0-20133 GCA_035326025.1 Tepidiformaceae bacterium | reverse complement strand
CCAACGCCAACGCCCATCCTGCCGCAATCCGAGGCGGGCCAGACTCCAACACCGCCGCCGCCGTCAGAGGAATAACGCTCCGATGCCCGATACCTTCGTCCGCACGCGCTGTACCTCGTGCTCGAGACCACTTGGCTTCGACGATTGGTCGGCCGGAGCCAGCCGGTGCCAGCAGTGCCTTCGCGCCTCAAGCCGGCCGGCGGCGCCCCGTCCCGCCACGAGCGAGTTCGACCACGCCGCCCTCGCTGCCCGGGCGAACGCCTACGAGCGCATGCTCGACGACATCCCGGATGAGCTCATCGATGAGCTGGTGGCGGCGCTCGAGGCCGAGGCCGCGAGGCTTCCGCAGGGCCAGCCCAACCCCGTCCGCGAGGTGATCGCCGAGCTGGGTATCGGGCAGTCGGCCCGCGAGCGCAACTGGGCTGCCTGGGGGTTCGCGGCCGGGTTCGCCACGAACACCCTCATCGCGAAGTACGCCCAGATGACAAGCGCGGCCCCGATGTCGCAGTTCATCGGGCCCATGCTGCTCGGGGGCGTGCTGGCCGGGGCCGCCGGTGGCGCTATCGGCTGGGGCCTGGCGAAGCTGCGCGAGCGGTAGCCATCCCCCGGCGTTGGCCGTTGCCGGCGCCTCCTCCAGACTGGGGAGACGTTCTCTTCCCGGGGGAGTCTTGTGCGGATCCTGGTAACCGGCGGGGCCGGGTTCATCGGCTCCCACATCGTGGACGCCTACCTTGCCGAAGGCCACGAAGTCGCGGTCGTCGATAACCTCGCCACCGGCCGCCGCTCGAACCTCGATCGCCGCGCCAAGCTCCACGAAGTCGACATCCATTCGCGCGAACTCGAAGGCATTTTCGCGAGCTTCAAGCCTGAAGTCGTGAACCACCATGCCGCCCAGGCGAGCGTGAAGGTAGGCCAGGCCGACCCGGTGCACGACCTGGAGGTCAATGGCGGCGGGACCGCGCGGGTGGTCCAGCTCGCCGTACAGCACGGTGCGCGCAAGATCATCTACGCCTCATCGGGCGGGACGGTCTACGGCGAGCCGCGGGCGCTTCCCGTCACCGAGGAACACCCCATCGCTCCACGGTCGAATTACGGCGCCTCCAAATACGTGGGCGAGCTCTATGTGCAGCTCGCCGCCCGCACGGCGGAGATCCAGTACACCATCTTCCGCTACGGCAACGCATACGGCCCCCGGCAGGACCCGCATGGCGAAGCGGGCGTGGTGGCCATCTTCACCGGCCTGATGCGGGCGGGTAAGCCCTGCACTATCGATGGCGATGGCGAGCAGAAGAAAGACTACCTCTACGTCGGCGATATCGCCCGCGCGAACGTCCTCGCGCTCACGGGCGGCAACGGGCTTGTGGCGAACATTGGCACCGGCCGGGGCACGACCGTGAACCACATCTATCGCGTCCTTTCCGCCGAGATTGGCAACACCGTCCCGGCCCGCCACGGCCCGCCGCGGCCAGGCGATGTACGGAACTTTTGGCTCGATTGCTCCCGGGCGAAGGCCGAGCTCGGCTGGGAGCCCGTCGTGACCTTCGAGGAGGGCATTCGCCTCACGGTCGCCTCGTTCAGCTAATTCCCGGCCGCGGCTACCGCCCGGCGATGAGCGTGCCGTCCTTCCTCACCATCAAGCCCGGTTGCGGCATCCCGCCGGCCACCTCCCGCGGGACCACCTTCCGTTCGCACCAGCGGTCCAGCGTCTCCCGGTCCGAAACGAACTCCATCCGCGGTACCGCGTACCCGCATGAGGTCTGGACTCTCTCCACATCGATGAAGAACGCCTGCCGGACGTAGGGGTGGAAATCGTCCCGGAAGGCGTCGCGGTACCGCGATAGTTCTGGCGCGTCGAGGTCGGCCCGTCGCCCCCGGCCGTAGAGCCGGAGGATGCTGGCGGTCGCATCGAAACTGCACAGCATCAGGGTGATGCGGCCGTTCTCAGTCACGTGCCGGGCGGTCTCGTTCCCGCTCCCGGGGTAATCGAGGTAGCCCACGAGGTTGGGCCCCAACACCCGGAGCAGCGTCCGCCCCTTGGGCGAGAGGTTCGGAAAGCCCTTCCCTGGATCGCTCGGGGCAGTCGCCACGAAGAACAGGTGCTGCCTTTCGATGAAGGCGCGCTGATCGTCATTGATGTGGTCGTACCAGGTTGCCATCGTGCTCCTCCCGCGCGTTGTCCATCGATTGTGGCGCTCGCCATGCTGGGGCCCAGGCGCCAATTCAGCCCCGCGGAGCACCCGGAAGTGGCCCGCCCGGCTACAGGAACGGGTTCGCCGTGGCGCTCATGCCAAGTGCCTCCGCGACGGGCCCGCGGATCAGCTGTCCCTTGTATGTGCTGAGCGATTCGGCGAGCGCCCGGTCGGCCCGCATGGCACCCTCGACGCCGAGCCGGGCGATCTCCTCGACATACGGGAGGGTGGCGCTCGTTAGTGCCTGCGTACTGGTCCGGGGCACCGCACCGGGCATGTTCGTCACGCAGTAATGCACCACGCCCTCATCGATGTACACAGGGTCGCTGTGGGTGGTTGGGCGGCTCGTTTCGGAAGCGCCGCCCTGGTCGATCGACACGTCGACGATGACGGCTCCGGGGCCCATCGAGCGCACCATGTCGCGGGTGACCACTTTCGGGGCCGCCGCGCCTGGCACCAGGACGGCCAGGATCGCCAGGTCGGCCCCATAGAGCTCCTCGGCCACGCCCTGCTGCGAGGACACGCGGGTGGCGATCCTCCCGCCGAAGTTCTCCTGCAGGTAGGTCAGCCGCGCAAGGTCGCGCGACATCACGGTCACTCGCGCCTCCAGGCCCATCAGCACGCGGGCCGCCGCGGTTGCCACCGTCCCGGAACCGACGATGACCACCTTCCCCGGCGGGACGCCCGCGACGCCGCCGAGCAGCTTTCCGCGGCCGGGCCCGGGGTGCTTGAGCAGGTGCGCGCCGATCTCCGCCGCCATCCTCCCGGCCACCTGCGACATGGGGGCGAGCAGCGGAAGCGAGCCATCCGGTTTGCGGACGAGCTCGTAGGCGAGCGAGGTTACGCCCGAGGCCATCAGACGTTCGGTGAGCTCACGCTCGGCCGCCAGGTGCAGGTAGGTGAACAGCGCGCATCCCGGCCGCAGGTAGCCGTACTCACTCGCTACCGGCTCCTTCACCTTCACCACGAGGTCACAGGTCGCCCATACCTCGTCCGCCGGGCGAGAGGGTGAGCCCCGGACGACACGTAGGCCGCATCGGCGTGCCCGGAACGCTCGCCGGCGCCACGTTCGAAGAACACCTGGTGCCCATGGACTGCGAGCGCGAATGCTCCTTCAGGCGTGAGCCCAACCCGCGCCTCACCGTCTTTCCGTTCGCGGACCGTACCGATGCGCATCGTGCCGTTCACCTCCTGGCGCAGTCGCCATCCTACGCCGTTCACCAAACTTCAACCGTGATCTCCGGGAAAGCCCGTGCCGCCCGCCCGTGCTCCGCGCCGGTCCTGCTGCCGACCCTCATGACAGATGCCCTTTGCGGCCGCGCGCCGCGGGAAGGATCCCGGGTGGGGAACCACGCTTCACATCTTCGTTCGAACAGGTGGCGGCTGGCCGCCACGCTCGCATCGCTGGGTCTGTTCGCGTGGGGCGTTGCGACCGTCATCTCCGCGGGGACCACCGGTGTCCGCGCCGATTCGCGCGAGCACTTCCGCGATCTCGAGGCCGTGTTCCTTGTGCCGCGAGATGGCGGCTGGTTCTATGTCAAGGTCGGATTCTTCATGCAGGACGACGGGCAGGGGAACTTCGAGGAAGCCGCCGCTGCTGCCCGCGACGAAATGCGCTCCCGGTTCCCCGGTGCCATCGAAGTCGATGAGCACTCCGTTTCCGCACAGTACGTGACCAGCGGCTTCAAGTGGATGTCGGGCAGCGCCATCTGGGGGTACAACGCCGCGGGCGAGCCCGCGGCGGTCGCCGGCGCCGCTGCCAGCGCCATGCAGTCGGCCGCCGCCATCTGGGGCCAGCAGGGCGTGCCCTTCTCATTCTCGGGTGGTGGCCCGGCGGCCGCGGGAACCGGCGCATGCGGCGGTGGTACCGATGGCTCGAACACCGTGGGCTGGAGCCCGCAAAGCGGCTCCGTCCTTGCGGTCACCTGCTCCTGGTACGGCACGGTCGGCAGCCCCTACAAGCCGGCCGTCGAGTTCGACATGGAATTCGACCCGGACTGGAACTGGACCACCGGGAGCCCCACCCAGGTCGACCTTGAGAGTGTTGCCCTGCACGAATTCGGCCACGCTCTCGGCCTGAACCACACCGGAGACGGCTCCGCGGTGATGTTCGCGAGCTACCCCTCGGGCGCCCAGAAGCGCCAGCCCACGGCCGACGACATCGACGGCCTGAACGCCATCTACGGCTCGGGCGAGGCGACGCCAACGCCGAGCCCCACCCCTTCGCCTACGGCTACGCCATCGGCCACCAGCACGCCCACTCCGGGCGGCTCCCCGACGCCGACGGTCCCGGGCGGAGCGACGGCCACCCCAACGCCGTTCCCACCAACCGCCACGCCCTTCCCACCGACGGCGACACCGTTCGCGCCGACCTCGACTCCCGGCCCCGGCGGGTCGCAACCGACGCCGACTCGGACGCCAACGCCTCCCACGGCCAGCCCGACCTCGACCCCGGCCTCCGCGACACCAACGCCGCCGGGCACGCCGCCCTCGCTTCCGATCGTCCCCGGGGCAAACCTGCTCGCGTGGCCCGGCGCGGACGTTCCCCCGGCCCAGGCCCTTGGCTCCCTCGCGTCGACCATCAGGATCATCTACGGCTACGACCCCACGACCGGCTCCTGGGTGCGGTACGCGCCGGGCCTGCCCGCCTACCTGAACAACATGGCGCTGCTGAAGAAGGGCCAGGCCTACTGGTTCATCGCAAAGGGTGCCGCCCTCGTGCCGTTCGAAGAGTGACCGCGCTGGCTCGTCCCCGGGTGACCTCCTCACGCCGCCGCGGTACTGTCGCCGCTGTGAAACGGTTTGCCGCGCTGGTGCTGGCCATGGCCATCCTGGGGGCTCTCGCGTCGCCCGCGCCCGGCCTGGCGGGCATGGCCCCGGCCCGCGCCGCCGGATCGCACGCGCTCGCCCTGGAAGTGCATCGCGCGGATGGGCCGCCGGTGTTGCTCCAGTTCCTTGTTGCGGCCGCCAACGCGGACGAGGCCGTGGCCACGGCAAGGCAGACGGCAGTGCTGCTCGTCCCGGGCGGCCAGCTCTCCGATAGCGATGTTTCAGCGCAATGGGCGCCGTGGGGCTGGACGTGGGACGACGATGAACTGCCCGTCTCCGTCGCGTATAACCCCACCGGTGCTCCCGAGCTCGTTGGTCCACAGGCTGTTGTTGCCGGCCTGCAGACGTGGAGCAGCGTGGCAGACTCGCGTTTCGCGTTTCGGTACGTGGGTATCACGGACAACGTGGCCTCGATCCTCGAATCCGGGCCCGATGGCGAGAACGTCATCTCCTGGGCCGCCATGCCCTGTCATCCGGGCTGCGTGCTGGGAGTGACCAGCAAGGAAACGGCCCACGAGGTCGACATGCTGCTGAACAGCAACCCGGAGGCAGCCACCCAGGCCGGGATTCCCGGGGGTGCCCTCGACTGGCGCACGGTAATGCTGCACGAAATGGGACACATGGCCGGCCTCGAGCACTCGTGCCCCGTGCCATTTGGGCCGTGCACCGAGGCCGAGCTCGCCGCCGTCATGCACTACCACTACCGCGGGGTGCTGCGAAAGCTCGAATCCGACGACATCGCGGGCCTGGTGGCGCTCTACCCCCTCCAGGAGGCGCCGCCGCCTGCTCCGCCAGAAATGCTGGTCATCCTCGAGCCCGGCTGGAACTTCGTCGTGCTCCCCGGCGTGCCCGCTGATTCACTCGGGGAGAGTCTGTACTGCCTGGCCGCCCTGTATGCGCACGAAGGCGGCGCCTGGCGGACCTGGATCCGCGGCTTGCCCGGTGGCCTCCAGGAGCTCCGCGAGATGAACGGCGGTCGCGCCTACTGGGCGTTCGCCAGTGCGCCCTGCGCCGCCATCTTCCCCGGCGGCTAAGGTGCGATCCCTGGGCCGGTGCACCGTCAGCGATACCCGCTCTCATCGAGCGTGACGTACATGAAGTCGCGTTCCTGCGTGCGCAGAAACCGGCTCGCGCCATCGGGCATCGAATCCATGAACTTCTCGGGCTTCACCGTCCCATCGGGCTGCCGGAAGAACAGGCCGGCCAATACGTATGGGCTGTTGATGTCGAGCTGCATCGCGTATTCCGCGCCCGCGGCCCAGAGCGCCTTCGCCAGCGTCTCCGCGCTGAGCGAATTGCCAGCCGCCACCAGCAGGTCACCGTCCTTCGTCAGTCCCACGGCCGACCGCCAGGTGATGAACTCCGAGCTGTTGACCTGGACATAGCCCCAGGTGTCGTTGCCTTCGGTCGTTCGCCTGCTCACTTCGCCCCTGTCGACGAGCAGGATGACGTTCTGGCGGCAGCTGTCGAAGCTCTCGTCCCAGGTGAAGTCGCGGCCGTACTCGCCGAGGACGATGGCGCCGCTGTCCTTCACGCAGATGGTGGCGAGCCCGTTCCGCAGGGCACGGTAGGTCAGGCCGTTGGCCACCATGCCGAAGCCCCCATGTGGACCCTTGAAGCCGCCATTCCACGCGGCAAGGAGCTCGTCGCGGTGCTCATCGGGGATGGCGCCCGGCCCGCGCACGCCAAGGTCGCCCCCCGGGTCTTCCGTGCCGCCCACCAGGTGGAGACGAATCCGGCGGTGGTCGATGAGCAAGACCCCGGCGAGCGCGTACGGCCGATCGGTATCAGGCCGGATGAACGTCTTCATCATCAGCGGCTCGGGACCGGACGAGAGCGGGAGGCCTACACTGGTCCACACCCCCTCGCCGTCCTCGAGGTCCTCCCGGAGCGCGCGGGTTGCGGGCGGGATCATGGGCAGCGGCTGGAACGCATCGGGCGCCGGGAGGTGGTCCGCGCCATTGCCGGCGGAGAAGTGGATCTCGCGGGCCGTTGGCTTTGGCACGAACTCGACCCGGATCTGCCGCGTCGCGAAGGGGTTGGTCTCGCCGCCGAGCAGCCGGTACTTCGCCCTGTCGATCTGGTCTTCCACCTTGAAGAACCAGCCCTCGATCCGGGCCGTGCGCTCGTCGCCAATGAGGCGGCGGCTCATGTCCGCCACCTCTGGGGCAAGGCGCTCCTTCTGCGAGTAGGCGGCCGCCCCGCTGAGCAACCCGAGCATGACGATGGCAAGCGCCAGCCGCTTCCACGTGAACACCCGGCGACGGGCCGCGGCGGATGGTGCGCCCGGCTCGGCGAGCGGTGGTTCGGGTGCCCACTCAGACTCTTCGCCGTTCGCCGCCATCGGGAGCCCCAGCGCTGCCTCGCCCGCCAGGGCCGGGACGGGCTCCTGCCTGAGAGTCTCCCGGCGGAACCCGAAACCCCTCAACACATCGCGAAGTCTAGCAAGACGGAACCAACCAGCAATCACACTCTGTGGCGCGAATCACTCACCCGGCTCCCCTTCCACGGAGCGGCCGCGGGCGCCGCGGCCATCACGCCCGGGAAGCGCAACCACGTGGCCCCTTCGGGGGACGTGGACGAGCCTCCCTCAGCACACGTTCGTGGTCCCCCTGGTGGCACCCGGGACGAGCCGATGCCCATCTCGTCCGCAATGGTCGCCACCACGATCGCATCCTCTTTCTTCATGCCGAACTGCCGGGTGATGCCAACCGGGTGCCCGGAGTCACATGGCCCTCCATGCGTTCAGCGTCCCCATGGACTATTGGCTGGCACATCCACGCGCCACTCCCCGGCGCTACACTCGATCCATGCAAATCCTCGCGATCGACATGGGCACCGGCACCCAGGACATCTTGCTGTTCGACCCGGAGAAGCCCGTTGAGAACAACGTGAAGATGGTCCTGCCATCGGCGACGCAGGTGGCCGCGACCCGCATTCGCCGGGCCGCGCGCCAGCAGCGTCCCATTGTGCTCACCGGGGTGGTCGCCGGCGGCGGGCCTTGCAGCTGGGCCGCCGAGGAGTTCCTGGCTGGCGGCGGCATCGCCTACGCAACGCCCGGGGCCGCACAGACCTTCAACGACGACCTCGATGAAGTGCGGGCGATGGGCATCCGGATCGTCTCCGACGACGAAGCCCGGCGGCTCGATGCCGACCGCATCGAGCTGCGAGATCTCGACCTCGCCGCCATCCGGGCGGCCCTGGCGGCGTTCGAGGTCCCGGGTGAGTTCGACGGGATCGCGATCGGCTGCCTCGATCACGGGGCGGCGCCGCCCGGGGTCTCGGACCGGCTCTTCCGGTTCGAGCACCTTCGCCGTGTCGTCGAGCGCCGGAACGACCTGCTGGCCTTCGCCACCCATCCCGCTGACCTTCCCCCCTATCTCACGCGTGCCCGTGCGATGGTCGCCTCCGCGAGTGGTGAAGCGCCGGTTGCCTTCATGGATACCGGCCCCGCGGCGGCCCTGGGTGCGCTCCACGACGAACGAGTGGCCCAACACGACGACACGGTCATCCTCAATCTCGGGAATATGCACCTGCTGGGGTTCCACCTGCGCGGCCGCCGCATCGCGAGCCTGTACGAACACCACACCGGGGAAGTGACGCCCGGCCAGATAGTCCGCTTCACCGGGAGGATGGCCGCCGGCACGCTCGAGCACAGCGAGATTTTCAATTCCAGGGGGCACGGTGCGTTGGCCGCCGACCGCTCCCTGGTGCGCCCGGCGCTCCCGGCGATGGTCGCGACCACGGGCCCCCAGCGAGAGAAGATTCGTTCGACCGCGCTGCAGCCCTACTTCGCCGCCCCTTACGGTGACATGATGATCAGCGGTTGCTTCGGCCTCGTGCGTGCCTTTGCCGAGGTCTACCCGGAGGCTGTGGCGGCCATCGAGCACCGGCTCGGCCCGCTGCCGGTCTCATGATGCTCCCGGAAGCGCGCGCGTTCTCCGAGCCGGCCCACACGAGGAGCTTTCGCGCTCATGGAGCGCCGCCCGGCGCTCGGCCGCCCGCACCTGGCCGCGCCGGTGTCCATCGTGCGGCGTAGCTCGTACCGGGGCGAACCGCTGCCCGGCGCGCTGCCGGAGTGTCCCACCAGCTCGGCGGGCCACCATGCGGCGAGCTGGCGATGGGAAAGGCGGTCTCCATACCCCCGGACCTTTCCGCCGTCGCGCCAACCCGGCCCCTCCCTTAAGCGCTCTTTCGTATCTCCCGCCAGCGGACGCGATCCTTGCCCGTGCGCTTGGCCAGCAGCAGCATGTCGTCGGCCCGTTTCAGTACCTGGTCGGCGCCTTCGCCCGCCTCGCGGACGGCGCACCCGACCGAGACCGTCGTGGACGTTGTCGCGGATACAGCCAGGCGCAGCCGTTCGGCGATGGCGGTGGCGTCCTCGATGCCGGTACGCGGCATGGCCACGACGAACTCCTCGCCGCCGTAGCGGGCGACGCGATCGCCCGCGCGGAGGTTCTCCGCGAGCACGCGGGCCACGTCCTGCAACACCTCGTCGCCGTAGAGGTGGCCGTGCTCATCGTTCATCCGCTTGAAGTCATCGAGATCGAGCATCAGCAGGGCGAACGGATCGCGTGACGAACCGGCCAGGTGGTCCAGCTCGTCCAGGAAGACCCTGCGGTTGGCGATCCCGGTCAACGGGTCGGTCTCCGCCAGGATGCGCGCCGCGCGCTCGGCCCGCCTCCAGCCGGCGCCCACCGCCAGTGAGTTCGAGGCGAGCACCACGGCGAGAACGTTCATGATCACGAGGTCGGCTACGTCGGCCCGGTGGGCCTCGCCGGCAGTCATCCAGAGCCACCCACCGGTCAGGTTCGCGACAATGAACGCCGTGAGAGCGATGTAATGCCATGAATACACGCGCCGCGCGTAGCTCACCAGGGCGTACAGGTAAACTGCCCAGAACGGGGAGCCCGGATTGTCCAGCGCCACCCACGCGACCGTGATGCAGGAAACATCGAGGAGGGGTGTGGCGAACTCGATCACGGGGTTGGAGCGCCCCCGGATCCGCCTGCGCAACACATACCAGGCGTGCCACGCGTGGTACGTGGCAATCCAGGCCGCGGCTGCCACAGTCGGCGGGCCCCCGTTTCCCCACGCGCCGGTCAGCGCTCCGCACACGAAGAAGAGCGCGATGGTGCTTTGGAGCGCCAGCACTTGCAGTTCGAGCCGCGGGCTGCTCCTTGCGGAAATTGCCGACACTGCCTGGGATTGCCCGGCCGTCATCGCTCCCCCGACCCTTCCACGTTCTGATCAGAGGTTCGACACGTTCCCGTAACCGCGAAAGTGGAGTCTGGGTGACGCCCCGCGCCGGGCGGCTCCAGAACCCGCGCCATGTGCCGATGATCCGCCTCCTCAGACCGGAAGGCCGGAACGGGTAGTCGCGGCCGAAATCCGCCCCAGCTCGGTGCTCGGCGGCCGGTCGTCCACGTACTCCTCCACGATCGCCCGCCAGGGCCCGGAGGCGCCAATACCAGCCAGCAGCCCGGCGAGCCCGAAGTTGATCCGGGTCAGGAACACCATGCCTTCGGGCACGTTGCAGTGCTTGTTGATTTCGCCCCCCATGCCGGTCGTCATCGTGTTCCGGCGGACCATTTCGGCGGCCAGCTCGGGAGTGAACTCCACCCGCTCCTGGAGGATTGGGGCCCAGTACCAGTGCATGTGGTCGTACAGTTCCCGCGTGGTGAACGGCGCGCCGGAGTGAAGGATACCCAGCTGCTCCGTCGCCCGCCGCCACCCTTCGATGTCACCCGCCAGCAGCGACCGGATCAGCCACTTGAAATCGGTGACGACCGGATTGCTGAACTCCGCGACACAGCCGTAGTCGACAAAGGCGACCGCGCCATCATCGAGGAGGAGATAGTTGCCAGGATGGGGGTCGCCATTGAAGAGGCGGTGGCGATACAGGCTGCCGAAACAGAACCGGTAGATGATTTCGCCGAGCCGGTCGCGCTCCGGCTTTGGCAACTGCCTGGCCTCGCCAAATCTCCGGCCGCGGAGGTACTCCTGCACGAGCACGGTGCTGGTCGTGAGCTCGTGGTACACCCGCGGCACGCGGATGAATGCGTGGCCGTCATACGCATCGAAGAAACGCTGTTGCCATGCGGCCTCGTGGAGGTAGTCGAGCTCCGCCCGGATACCCTCCTTCAGGTCGCGGATAATCGCCTGCGTATCGAGCCCGCGGGCGATGAAGCCGCCAAGGCCGATCATCATGCCCACGTTGGCAAGGTCGTGCTCGATCGCCTGGCGGACGCCGGGATACTGGACCTTCACCGCGACTGGAGTGCCGTCGGCCAGTTCGGCCCGGTGTACCTGCCCGATGGAGGCCGCGGCGAACGGCTCCTTCTGGAACTTGCGAAACACGCGGTTCGGCGGCTGGCCGTATTCCCGCTCGAACACCTGCTCCACCAGTTCGTACGCCATCGGCGGTGCGTTCGACTGAAGCCCCGCGAGCTGCGAGGCCATCTCCTCGGGCAGGACGCCGGTCATCAGCGAGAGCACCTGGCCGAGCTTCATGGCGGCGCCCTTCATCTCGCCCATGGTCCGCGTGACATCCTCGGCGGTGCGCAGCACGGCCTGCTTGCGCTTCAGCTGGCGCTGCTCGCCGCGGTAGAGGTAGGTGGAGGCCCAGCGCACCGCCGCGCTGCCCGCGAGCCGCGCGGGCTCTATCGAGCGCCGGACCCGGCCGGTCCGCATCGCGTTCCTGTTCATGGGGCAGGGCTCAGGGATTCGACTCCCGGGACCGCGCCCGGGAGGTGATGGTGCCCGGCCTCACGGCTACGAGACTGCCTCTACCGCCGGTCGGCTGCACGGGACGGCGCCCCGGCTTCTCCCCCGGGCCGGGCGGCGCGATCTCCATGGCCAGGGCATGGCCGCCGGCGGGTCCCGTGGCGCCCCCTTCGATCACGTTGACTGATTCCGGGGCCACTTTCATATCGGCCGCCACGCTGAAGCGTGCGTTCGCGCGCAGGGCGGGCGGATTCTTCGAATCGGGACCGGTGGGGAAAAGCACTTGCCCACCGCGCCAGGCATACCTGCCCGGCATCGGGTGGGGGTTGACCGCCGGGCCCGGTGTGGTCACGACGGGCATGCGCGGTTCGGCGAGGAAGGCATCGAGTTCCTGGGGAGTGAGGGACACGGTTCGCTCCGCTGAGGGGTGTCGGTCCAGCGTCGCCGAGGCGGGAGCGGGCCGCAACCGCCCGGCATCGCCGTTCATTCGACGTCGCCGTCAAGCGACAGGCGGGCCTGCGCGCGTCGTCCCCGCCCGGTTAAGAATCCGTAAGAGAACCGTAAGAGACTTGAGCTATCCATGGAGCCTATGGTTCCATAGCCGATAATGGAGACAAGACCACCTGGAGGACAGGATCATGCCAGGCATCTTCTATGACCCGGCTTCGCGGCGCCTCCACGCGGTGCACAGCGCGCCGGATTCACGTTGGACGCTCGTGACGCACAACATCAATGCAAGCACCCATCTCTGCCGCCGCATCATGAGCGAGTGGCTCTCGGCCGACGATATGTGCCGCGTCGACTGGACGATCAGGCGGGAGCGCCTCTCGGCCTGAGTCGCGCTACCATCGATCCATGACCGACCCGGACCTGGCGGCCCGTCTTGCCGGCCTCGATTCGCGGCCGGTGCCCTCGGTGATGCGCCTCGATCCAGGCCGGCACTTTCGTGGCCGCCTGGCCTTCCTGCCCTCGGCCTACAACCCGCCCACTCTGGCTCACATCCATCTCCTGGAAGCCGCGCGCGAAGTCGATGGCGTCGAGCACATCGCGGCCATGCTCACCACGCGAAACGTGGCCAAGGATGTCTTCGGCGCCAGCCTGCCGGATCGGGTCGGCATGCTCCTCGCACTGCGACAGGAGCGCCCCGAGCTTGCGGTCCTGGTGGCGAACGCGGCCCGCATCGTCGACCAGGCCGCGGCCCTCTCCGCCGCGTTCCCCGGGGTCGGGATCGACGCGATCGTTGGGTTCGATACGCTTGAGCGCCTCTTCGATCCCCGCTACTACGGCGACATGGAGCGCGAGCTGACGCCCTTCTTTGAGCGCCACCGCGTCATTGCCACCAACCGCGGCTCCCATGCGGTCCGCGATGTCGAGGCCTGGGTCCGGGCGCACGCCGGCCCGTTCGCCGGGCGCATCATCATCCGGGAGATCGCGGCGTACCCGGCCGCCCTGTCGTCGACGCTCGTCCGCGAGCGCGTGGCTGTCGATGGTCAGGACCTGCCCGTCACCCCGTCGGTCCGCCGTTACATCCTTGAGCGTGGTCTCTACCGGCCGTCGGCTACGTAATCTTCGAGATGTCGGGCCCGCCGCGTGTCGCGACGACCCCCCGGGCTTCGAGTTCGGCCACCTCCGCCGCACTCAGGCCGAGCAGGCTCCCGAACACATCCTCCGTGTCCTGGCCGAGGCTCGGCGGAGGCCCCTTGATGCCGGCCTCGCTGCGGGAAAGCTTCAGTGGCGTGTTGGCGATGGGGATCGTGCCGGCTACGGGATGCGTCACCTCCTGGATCATCCCTCGCGCCAGGACATGCTCATCGCGAACCACATCGGCCACCGTGTTGACCGGGCCGCACGGGATGCCGGCATCGAGCAGTTCGGCGTACCACTCCGCGGTCGTCCGCTGCCGAAACGCGCGCGCGAGGATCGGTTCGAGCTGGGCGTGGTTCCTCGTGCGCTTCGGGCCCGTTTCAAAGCGCTCGTCGTCGATGATCTCCGGGATGCCCAGGATGGCGCAGAGCAGGTTCCACTGGTTCTCCGGGCCGAACCCCAGCGCGATCACGATGTGGCCATCGGCCGTCGGGAACGCCTGGAACGGCGTGGCGCTCGGATGGCGGGTCCCCAGCGGCCCGGGCACCTCGCCGGTGACGAAGTAGCGCATGATCGCGTTTTCCATCACCGTCACCTGCGTATCGAGCATGCTGATATCGACCGCCTGGCCCTTGCCGCTCCGCTCCCGCTCGTGGAGCGCGGAGAGCACGCCGATGACGGCGAACATCCCCGCGGCGAGGTCGCCATACGAGGCCCCCGGGCGCACCGGATTGCCGCCCGGCTCGCCGGTGATGGACATCACGCCACCCATCGCCTGCACCACGATATCCAGCGCCGGCCGCTGGCTGTAGGGCCCGCTCTGCCCGAACCCCGAGACGCTCGCGAGGATGATGCGCGGGTTCCGGCGGGCCAGCACGTCGTACCCGATGCCGAGCCGGTCGAGCGTCCCCGGGGTGAAGTTCTCCATCACCACATCCGAATGCTCGACCAGGCGCAGAAACAGCTCCTTCCCCTCCGGAGAGCCCAGATCGATGGCCACGCTCCGCTTTCCCCGGTTGATCGAGAAGAAGTATCCGCTCCACCCGTTCTGGTAGGGGCCCGTGGTCCGCGAGATGTCGCCAAGGGGAGGCCGCTCGATCTTGATGACTTCCGCACCCAGGTCGCACAGGATCATCGTTGCAAACGGCCCGGCGAGCACCCAGGTCAGGTCGAGAATGCGGACATCTTCCAGGGGACGGGACACAAGCTGCTCCGGTGAGAGAGATGCTGCGGGCGCGATGGCCAGACTGAATCATGGCCGCGTGTCCGCGTGCGCGAAAGTCGCCGGCGCGTACCGCTCGTGTGGGCCGCGAAACCATGGCCGATCGTCCTTGTGCCGCACCGGCCTCACGGATAGGGTGTGCCGGTGTCAGACGTCGAAGAGCACCTCGAACGCTGGGTCTCCGCGGGGGTCATCCACGCCGACGTCGCGGAACGCATACGCGCGTTCGAAAGACAACCTCCTCGAGGTCCGTCGCCCGCGGAGCGGCCCGGCGCGATGGAGGCACTGCTCTACCTCGGCGTGATCGTCGTCTCGGTGGGCGTCTTCGCGCTCATCGAGCAGCGTTGGCCCGACCTCGAGTCCTGGGCGCGAATGATCGCCATCGGCGTGCCCACCCTGCTCGCGCTGAGCCTCGGCGCGGGCCTCCATGGCAGCGGCGAGCCCGGGTTCGCGCGGGCCGGCCAGCTCACCTGGTTCGTCTCGGTCGGGCTGTTCGCGGGCACGGTCGCGGTGTTCCTCAATGAGTATGAGCCGGCGGGCATCGGCATCGAGGACGACCGCGATGGTCTGCTCGCCACGACCGGGAGTGCCGCCCTTCTCGCCGTCGCGCTGTGGGTACTCAGTCCCGCCCATCCCCAGGCGGTGGCGCTGGGGCTCACGCTGTTCGCGCTCGGCCAGGGCGCCGGGAACTGGCCGGACGAGTTCAGCCAGCTGGTGGCCGGCATGCTGATCTTCGCCTTCGGCGTTGCCGGCCTCGCCCTCACGGAACTCGAGCACTTCACCCCGCGCCTCTCCGGCCGCCTGGTTTTCGCGGCCCTCTGCGCCGTGGGCCCCTATGAGGCCGGCTTCACCGATAACGGCATGGTGTTCGAACTCCTCGTGTTCGCCGTTGGTGGTGGCCTGGTTGCCCTTGGGGTGGCGCGCGCATCGTTCACGTTGCTCGCGGTGGGCGTCACCGCCAGCTTCGTCGGCCTCGTGACGTTCATCTTCGAACACTTCGAGGATCGTATCGGCGCGCCCGTCGCCCTGATGATCAGCGGCGGCGGGCTCATCGCCGGGGTCCTCCTGCTTGCCAGGTTCCGTTCAGCCGGGCATCTTCGGAGGCCGCGATGAGGGCCCGCCTGTACGTCGCCGCGGTCCTGGCCGGGCTTGCCGCGCTCGTCATCACCATCCTGGTGGTCATCAACTACGGCCGCCACGACCCCTCGCCGCCCTCCCTCCGGGACAACCCGAACCCCGCCATCCCTGGCCGCATCATTTACCTCGACGAGGACCAGTGCATCATCCGCATCGATGCTTCGGGGGCTGGCCCGGAGGAGGAGCTCTACTGCCTTTCGCGGAACGAGTACGTTTCGGGCCTGTACTACGTCGATCCCGGCACGATCCTCTTCACGCGGGCTGACTACGCCGGTTTGCGCCTGTTCGAGCTTGATATAGAGGCCCGCGCGGTTCGAGACCTCGGCGCGCTTCCGGCGCCCACAAAACCCGTCGACACAGGAGCCGTCTCACCCACCGGCGAGGAGGTGTTTGGTGAGTACGATGGCCGCATCGTCCTGCTGAAGGACGGTACCCGGACGACGATCGCCGACTTCGATACAAACGACTACGGTGGGCCCACGCCGGTCACCTGGTCGCCCGATGGCGCGTGGATACTGCTCCGGTACTGGGGGCGCTCGAACGAAATGGAACTCTGGATCATCAGCGAGGACGGCCAGGCCCGGGGCACCCTCACGAAACACGCGAGCGGATCGCCCGCTTCGTGGCTTATCGAGGGCACCGGGACGTATCCACCGTTACCCGAGAGCTACCAGCGCTGACCTTCCGGCGCTGGTTTGTCCGGCGCCGCCAGCGTCATGTGGGCCGCCGAAGCCCCCGCCCGCCACGGCCACGAGCCCTCGCCGGGGGCAAAGTCGCCCGGGACGGCAGCCACGATCGCGCTGGCCATCTCCAGGGCACGCCGTGCGCCCTCCGGGTCGTGGACACGGAAGATGCGGGCTCCCTGGGCGAACGCCAGCGCGGCCGCCACGTGCGTCTCGAGGTCGCGTCCAGCGGGTGGGCGGCCGTTGATGCTGCCAATGAAATTCTTGCGCGAGTGGGCGAGAAAGATTGGCTGACCATGCGTCCGCAGTTCGCCCAGGCGGCGGAGCACCTGGATGTCCTCGTCGTGGCTCTTCCCAAAGGCGATTCCCGGGTCGATGGCGATGTGGCGCCGGCCCACGCCCGTTCGCGCGAGCTCGGCAAGGCTCGCCTCCATCCACCCAACCGTCTCCGCGACCACGTCTTCGTACACCGGGGGGCTATCAGGCCGCCGCTTGGGAACCGAGTAGCTGTAGTTGAGCACGTACCCGGCCCCGGCGCGGGATGCCTCCTGGGCCGCCGCGACCCCGAGGGTCAGGCCGCTGATGTCGTTGACGATCTCGGCGCCAGCATCGAGTGCGGCCCTGGCCACCAGGCCCTTGTACGTATCGATCGAAATCACGTGGCCCTCGGCGGCGAGGCCGCTGACCACGCCGCCGGCAAGCCGGGCTTCGTCCTCCTCGTCCAGCACGGGCCGGTCGGCGCGGGCGCTCTCGGCGCCCACGTCGATGATGTCCGCGCCGGCTTGGCGTAGCGCCTCGGCCCGCGCCAGCGCGCCCACCATGTCCCGGCCCACGCCATCGCCCGAGAACGAGTCGTCCGTCAGGTTCAGGATGCCCATGACGATCGGCCGGTCGAGCGGGAACGCACGGCTGCGCAGGCGCCACGCGAGCACAGGTTCCAGGAACCGGCGCAGCGCCGCCGCGTGGGCGGACCCAATGGCCTCGAGCTGGCTGGCAAGGCGGCGTAGTTGGGACGATGTGGCCACCACGCGGATGGTGGGGCCTGTCAGGTCGAGCCCGATGCCCGCGGCGCTCGTGGCAACCTGCAATCGCTCGCGGTCTCCGTCGAAGTGCGCGATGAACGGCGCGCCCGCATCGGCGGCAAGCTGGGCCGCGCCCGGTGGAATCACCCGGAACGAGGGCTTCAACGGACAGCGCCCGCCAGCTCGTCGATCATCCGCCTCGCCTGCCAGAGGTGTTCGAGGTCGTGCTGGTACATCTCGCGGGCGACATCGAGCACGGTGAGGCGGCCGCGATACGGGTGGATGCCGCCACGCTGCCAGTCGCGTTCGCCGATATCCCAGAGCATGTAGGTGGTCCGGCGGCGGAGGTAGTGGAACTCCTCGAGGATCTCTTCGATATCGTCCTCGGCGTAGTCCTCGCGGAACGGGATGTCGTCCATGTCGACGTGGCGGATCTCTGGTTCCCGGGCGCGGAGTATCAGCTCAAGCTGGCGTTGGACCCCCTGCTCCACCTGCCTCACATGGTAGGGAATGGCGAGCAGACACCAGCCCTCGTCCGGGCCGGTCCCTTCGCGCAGCAACTCCAGCTCCGGGATGCCGAAGAATGCCCGGTTCAGCTCGCCCGCGGCCTCTCCCAGGGCCTTCAACAGGAATGAAGGGTCGCTCCCGGCCTGGCGGACGTAACGCATGGACCGAATTGTACGCCACCATGCCAGCCCTACCCGGTAAACAATCCGGTAGTGCTGCTCAGGTGATCACCAGGGGCACACCCCGCTTGCACAGCGGGCACTCATCGGGGCTCCACGACGTGATGTCGAGCGAAATGCAGGCGTAGAAGGGCACCCCGAAGTCCACCGCGCCAGCCGTGCGGTCCACGAGCACGCCGACTCCCACGACCTCCGCGCCGCGCTCGCGGACGGCGGCAAGCACCTCGCGGATGCTGCCGCCAGTCGTGAGCACGTCATCCACGACCAGCACGCGGTCACCGGGCCCGATCTCGAAGCCGCGCTTGAATTCACGCTGGCCGGAGCCATCGGCCTTCCGTTCGGCGATGATGCTGCGCAGCCCGAGGTGGCGCGCGGTCTCGTAGGAGAGGATCACCCCTCCGGTGGTTGGCCCCGCCACGAGGTTGGCCTGGCCCCGGAATCGGTCCGCGATCCCGGCGCAGAGTTGCCCGGTGATATCGGGCCACTGGAGGATGCGGAACTTCTCGACGTAGACATCCCCGTGGCGGCCACTGGCGAACTGGAAGTGGCCGCGGAGGATGGCCCCGCGCTGTTCGAGCAATGCAACGTATGGGTCAGCCATCGCCCGCGAGCGTACAGCAGCCGGGGGCTCCGAAAAACGGGAGCCCATCGCGGGGCAGCGGCCTCTCGTTCTTCCGGTGCCGGGGTCAGTCCTCACCCAGCTGCCTGGTGGTCAGCACCGGCTTCTGGTCGCTGAGCGAGCCACCCTCGTTCGGCGCCAGGCCGAACTTGTCCCGCGGCCAGTACGAAAGCATCGCCTTGCCGATGATGAGGTCCTTCGGCACCAGCCCCACCTGCGAGCTGCGGCTATCGAGACTGTTGTCGCGGTTGTCACCGAGAACGTAGTACTCGCCCTCTGGGATCAGGATCTTCGGCCTGGTGTCGTTCCACGGCGTGGTGATGTACGGCTCTTCGAGCAGCCTGTCGTTGATGTAGACCTTTCCGCCCACAATCTCCACCGTCTCGCCCGGCAGGCCGATAACGCGCTTGATCAGGTCCGTCTCGGGCTTGCGCGGGTCGCGCAGCACCACGATGTCGCCACGTTCCGGGCCGTGGAACACGTTGCGCTTCGGGTCATCGCCGGGGTCGACGAACGGAATGAACTTGCTCAGCTTCTCGACATCGACTTCCGAGTAGACAAGCTTGTTCACGATGAGGAACTGCCCGTCCTCGAGCGTGGGGTACATCGAGTTGCCATCGACCTTGAAGTTCTGGAAGCTCGCCCGCACCGACAGGAACACGAGCAGCGCGAGGAGGCCGGTTTCGACCAGTTCGCGGATCCACGTCCTGGTTTTCGAGCCGGCCTCGACGGGGGTGGCTTCTCCCTCGCCGCCAAACTCAGCGGTTGCCCACGGGGGCGGAGCGAACCCGTCACCGTCGGTCCCAAAAGTCACCCGGTCGTGAGTGAAGGCCTCTTCGACCTCTTGCTGGGGCGCCCATCCTCCGTCGAATGACTCACTCGAGCGCTGCGGCGCGAACCCGGTCATCCGGATAAACGACTGTGGTTCGGGCTCCTCGATGGCCTCGTCGACAATTCGGGAAGCGTCCTGGCCGAACAGCGCGGCAAGGGCTTCCTGGGTTTCGCGTTCAGCCTCGGGGTTGGATGTCTCCTCGGGGTCGGGCATCGAAGCGTGGCGCTCGAACGCCCGGAGGATGACGTCCTCTTCGCTGTCATCCGGCCCGAAGACCGCGGAATCGTCGTCGTAACCCGTGCTCTCGCGGTAGCGCTCGGGCGTCTCCCACGCGGGTGGCGCATCGAACTCGGCCGCCATCCGGCTTTCAAGGCTCGCCGCCAGGTCCACGTCGTGGCTCTCGTCGGGAGCGGACGCGGCCTCTTCCGCCTGGGCGGCGATGGCGCCCCACATGTCGTCATCGGGTTGCGCCGCCGGCGGCGGCGCAGGCTCCCAGGCGGTGCCGGACGGCCCGAAATGCGTCGCCCCGGGCTCGAACCGGGCCGGCGCGGTGGTTTCTGGCTCAGCGCTCACGAAATCGGCCCAGGGGTCGTCGTCGGGCGCA
>DAOKYT010000035.1:0-27967 GCA_035326025.1 Tepidiformaceae bacterium | reverse complement strand
CCGCTGCTTGTGCGGGCCCCCGTCAATTCCTTTGAGTTTTAGCCTTGCGGCCGTAGTCCCCAGGCGGAGTACTTATCGCGTTAGCTTCGGCACAGAGGGGGTCGATACCCCCTACACCTAGTACTCATCGTTTACGGCGTGGACTACCCGGGTATCTAATCCGGTTTGCTCCCCACGCTTTCGCCCCTGAGCGTCAGGACAGGGCCAGGATGCCGCCTTCGCCACTGGTGTTCCTCCCGATATCTACGCATTTCACCACTACACCGGGAATTCCACATCCCTCTCCCTGCCTCAAGCCTGCCAGTTTTCGAGGCACCCTCCCGGTTGAGCCGGGAGATTTCACCTCGAACTTGGCAAGCCGCCTGCGGGCTCTTTACGCCCAATAAATCCGGACAACGCTCGACACCTACGTATTACCGCGGCTGCTGGCACGTAGTTAGCCGTGTCTTATTCGCGAGGTACCGTCAGAACTTCTTCCCTCGCAAAAGGGGTTTACGACCCGAGGGCCTTCGTCCCCCACGCGGAATTGCTGCGTCAGGCTTTCGCCCATTGCGCAAGATTCTTAGCTGCTGCCTCCCGTAGGAGTCGGGGCCGTATCTCAGTCCCCGTGTGGCTGACCATCCTCTCAGACCAGCTACCGATCGTCGCCTTGGTAGGCCATTACCCCACCAACAAGCTAATCGGCCGCGGGCCCCTCTCATAGCGCGTAAAGCTTTTACCACCCGGATTCTCACCGGGGGTGTTATGCGGTATTAGCTCACCTTTCGGCGAGTTATTCCCCACTACGAGGCAGGTTACCCACGTGTTACTCACCCGTTCGCCACTAGCCCGAAGGCTCGTTCGACTTGCATGCCTAATACATTCCGCCAGCGTTTGTCCTGAGCCAGGATCAAACTCTCCGAAAAAACACAAACACCGGTCTCACGACCGGAATGTTCCGTGTTAACGGGTTCCCAGACGTTCTCTTTCGTCCGCTATCCAGTTGTTAAAGTGCGCTGGCCTTTCGCAAGGCCCGAACGAGAAGATTAACCCCCTCGCCGTGACCTGTCAACCAGCCCTGGCTGCCCGCCGCAGCCCGATTCCCACCGGAATCGCCTGGGGACTGTCAGCGTGGCATCCCTGTTCGTTTGTGACAAGGCCCCTGGCACCACTTTTTCACATTCGCTTCGTGCCCGCGGCAGCGTTCGCCTGCCAGCGCGCCTTCTGCTCCATCCGCGTCCGCTCATCGGCCGGCCGGTACCGCCCGAGGTACTCCTCCGCGAAGTCCGCGAACCTGCCGGCGGCGATCGCTCCGCGCATCCGCTCGCAGAGGCGTACCAGGTAGCGGACGTTGTGGATCGTCGCGAGCCGGTAGCCCAGCATCTCGTCGTTCCGGAAGAGGTGGTGCAGGTACGCCATGCTGAAACGCGTGCAAAACAGGCAGTCACAGCCGTGGTCGATCGGGGCCGGGTCTTCGCGGAACCGGGCGTTCCGGATGTTGACCCTGCCGTCGTCGGTGAAGAGCGCTCCATTGCGGCCGAGGCGTGTGGCCAGGACGCAATCGAACATGTCGACTCCGCATGCGACCGCGTTGACCAGGTCTTCCGGGCTGCCGACGCCCATGAGGTAACGGGGCCGGTCGGCCGGGAGCTCGGCGGTGACGACGGCGGTCATCGCCCACATCAAGTCTTTCGTTTCGCCCACCGAGAGGCCGCCAATGCTGTAGCCGGGAGCGCCGGCGGCGACGGCCTCGCGCGCGTGGAGGCGCCGGAGCGATTCGTGCACCCCGCCCTGGATAATGGCGAAGGTCGCGAGCCCGGGCTGGGCGACCCGGCAACGTTCGTACCAGCGCAAGGTCCGCTCTACCGCTTCCCGGGCAGCCCGCTCGTCGGCCATCCCCGGCGGGACCTGGTCGAGCGGCATGGCGATATCAACGCCGAGCGCCGCCTGGACTTCCATGGCAAGCTCGGGCGTGTAGAAGTGCTCGGAGCCATCGATGTGTGACCGGAATGTGACTCCCTGCTCCGTGACCCTGCGCAGGCCGGCGAGGCTGAAGACCTGGAAGCCCCCGCTGTCGGAGAGGATGGGGGCGTCCCAGCCCATGAAGCGGTGGATGCCGCCCAGGCGTGCGATGAGGCCGTGGCCGGGGCGCAGGTAGAGGTGATAGGCGTTCACCAGGAGGATGCCGGCAGCGGTGGCCGCCACTTCCTCGGGCAGGAGCGTCTTCACGGTCGCGAGCGTGCCGACCGGCATGAAGGCGGGCGTCTCGAAGGAGCCGTGTGCCGTGGTCACGATGCCCGTACGTGCCGCGACGGGCCCGGCGGGTGAGCTGCTGAGCGCGAAGGAGAACCCGCTTGCGCTCACAGCCTGTATGGCACCCGGATGATGGGGTCGTCCTCAGAGAAGTCCTTCGTATCGCGAGTACTGAGTTGGCAGCCCGCGGCCATGGCGGTCGCATAGACGATGGCGTCAGGGAGTTTGAGGCGGCGGGTACGCCGCACGAGCACGGCGTGCTCGCACAACGGCTCGTCGACCGGGAGAACCCGGAATATGCGTAGCAGGCGGCGGGCGGCCTGCTCCTCGGTGTACTCCGAAGCGCCGGCGAGGAGCTCGATACGGGTAAGCATGCTGATGATCCGTTCCTCTGCCCCGCGGAGTTCCTCCCACGCCATGGGGATTCCCTTGAGCGCATCGATCAGGATGTTGGTGTCGTAGCAACGCCGGGTCACAGGTCCCACTCGGCGCGAATCGCTCGCTGGTACTGCACGCCTTCGATGTCCTTCTCCCGCCACGCGCCGAAGGCGGCAGCGAGGTCGGCCTCCCAGTTTGACGCGAGCAACATCCTGACCGCCCGGCGTATGGCCTCGGATCGGGAGATACCCTCACGCTCACACAGATCGGCGAGCGCCTGGACCTGGTCGTCGGGAAGATCGACGATGGTTCGCATGACGTCATCATACCTTGATGGCGTCAGCCGAGCACCGTCTCCGCGGCCCGCCGCACCACCTCGCCTGGCACGCCATCGCGCACGACGGCGTTGCCGATGCCATCGAGAAGCACCCAGCGGATGCTCCCGCCGCGCACCTTCTTGTCGAGCAGCGTGGCTTCGAGCACCGCATCGACGGACAGGCCCGGCGCCGAGTCGGGCAGGCCGAACGTCCGCAGCAGGGCCTGCTGGCGCCCAAACTCTTCTTCTGACAGCAATCCCAGGTCGACCGCGATGAGCCCGGCGGCTCGCATTCCGACCGAAATCGCCTCGCCGTGCAGGTAGGCCGAGTAGCCGCTGACCGCCTCGATGGCATGCCCAATGGTGTGGCCGTAGTTCAGGAGCGTCCGGCGCCCGGATTCCCGTTCGTCGTCCGAAACGACAGCCGCCTTGATGGCGACGCTCCGGGCGATGAGCTCGGGCGACATCAGTGGCGGGCCATCCTTCGATGCCCGTTCCAGGTCCCGCACGAGCGGCTCATCGAGGATGAGGCCGTGTTTCAGGAGTTCGGCCCATCCGTTGCGCAGGTGACGTTCGGGCAGTGTCCGCAGGAAGAGCGGGTCGATAACGACTGCCCGGGGCTGGGCGAACGCCCCGATGAGGTTCTTTCCCCGGGGATGGTCGACGCCGGTCTTGCCACCGATGGCGGCGTCAGCCATCGCCAGGAGGGAGGTCGGCACGTGGACAAAATCGATGCCACGGAGGCAGGTGGCCGCGGCGAAGCCTGCCAGGTCGGTGACGACGCCCCCCCCGAGGCAAACGACGAAGTCGGAGCGCTCGACGCGGTGGTCGATGAGGAAGTCGTACACGCGCGCGACCGTGGCGAGCGTCTTGTGTTCTTCGCCGGGTGGGATGCGGAAGGAGTGAGCCGCGTAGCCGGCCTCGCGCAGCGAGTCGCAGGCCCGGCTGTCGAACAAGGGGCCGACGGCTTCATCGCTGATCACGAAGGCCCGGCCCTGGAGCCCGAGGGCGCGGCAGATGGCGCCGAGCTGGCCCGCGGCCCCCTCGGCCACGTACACGGGGTAGGTGGTCTGGGGGGTGGTCACGATGGCGGCCGGGTCGGGAAGGTGGCCGGGCGCGGGGCGGGGCGCCGCGCGTTGTGAGCCGTAGAAACGCTCGCCCGGCGGCAGTGGGTCGCGGCGCCACTCCTCCCAGAGCGCGACCACCTCCTCGGCAACCTGCTCCGGGTCGAGTTCATCGACATCGATGGCCGCGTCGGCGCCACGGTAGAGGTCGAGCCGTGCCTGGAGCAGCGCTTCGAGACGGGCCCGGGCGTCGCCCGCGAGCAAGGGACGCTCGGAGTTGAGGGGATCGCCCGCAAGCCGGCGGGCAGCCTCGGCGGGCGAAACAGCGAGCCAGACCACGAACCCATTCCCGAGGGCCACGCGGCTTTCGGGCGTCGTGGGTGCGCCACCACCCGTGGCGATGACGATGGGCTCGCGGGCCGCGAGCGCGCGCAGCGCTTCGGCCTCGCGTTCGCGGAACCTGGCTTCGCCTTCCTTCGCGAAGAGTTCCGGGATGGAGCGCCGGGCCACCCGCTCGATCTCGTCGTCTGAATCAGCGAACTCCCACCCGAGCCGCTGCGCGACGAGCCGGCCGACGGTCGATTTGCCGCCACCCGGGAGCCCGATGAGGAAGATGCGGGCGGGGAACATCAGGAGGGACGGGCGCGCGGCCCGATGGTGGTGAGGTAGTGCTCGTGGTTGGCCCGGCTTTCTGCGAGCGTGTCGCCGCCAAACTTCTCGAGCCAGGCATCGGCGAGCACGATGGCGACCATCGCCTCGGCGACCACGCCGGCGGCGGGCACCACGCAGACGTCGCTTCGCTCGTAGTGCGCCAGTACCTCCTCGCCGGTATCGAGGTCCACGGAGGGGAGGGGATGGGCGAGCGTGGGGATGGGCTTGACCGCGGCCCGGACGATGATGTCCTCGCCGGTACTCATGCCGCCCTCGATGCCCCCGTGGTTATTGGTGGCGTGGCGCCAGGGGAGGCCCTTCCAACCGGCGACGGGCAGGATGACATCGTGCACTTTCGAGCCCCGCATGGCGGCGCCTTCGAACCCGAGGCCGAAGCCGACCGCCTTGAACGCATTGATGCTGCAGATGGCCTGGGCGATGCGCCCATCGAGCTTGCGGTCCCAGTGGACGTGGCTGCCAAGGCCGATCGGTACGCCGGAAACCCGCACTTCGACTTCACCGCCCACGGTGTCGCCGTCGGGCTTGGCGGCGTTGATGGCCGCGACCATGGCCTCGCTGGCGACCGGGTCGGACGAGCGCACCGGGTCGGCCTCGACAGCCGCCCAGTCGACATCGGCCGGGACATTCGCGCGGACGCCGCCGATGCTGAGGGTGTGGCTATGAAAGGCGACGCCGAACTCGGCGAGGAACCGCTTGGCCACCGCGCCGACAGCCACGCGGGCGGCGGTTTCGCGAGCGCTGGCGCGCTCGAGCACGTTGCGGACATCGTCGAACCCGTACTTGATGGCGCCGGGGAGGTCGGCGTGTCCCGGCCGCAACCTCGTTACCCGTTCGATCTCCGTCTCGACGGGCTCGATGGCCATTTTTTCGGTCCAGTTGACCCAGTCGCGATTCTGCACCCAGAGCGCGATCGGGGTGCCGAGGGTGAGCCCGTGGCGGACGCCGGCCATGATCTCGGCGTGGTCCTGTTCGATCTTCATGCGGCCGCCCCGGCCGTAGCCCCCCTGGCGCCGGGCAAGGTCCGGAGCGATATCGGCCTCGGAAAGCGGCAGGCCGGAGGGTACGCCTTCGATGACCATCGTGAGGCCCTTGCCGTGGCTTTCTCCGGCAGTCAGGAAGCGGAACTGGCCCATTGCTACTCCTTGCCGCGCTGCTGGCGGCGGGCGAATTCTGCGGCTGCCTCCTCGGCCGGGCGGGGAGGCGAGCCCTCGATGGGCGGGAGCTGGATCGGGACCGGTTGCCCGGTGGGCCCGCGTTCGAAGGTGGCGCCAAAACGCCGCAGCACTTCTTCCGGCGTCAGCGCTTCCCAATCGAGGCCATCGGCCGTGGCGCGATCAGCCGTGACCGAGATGATGGGCCGCTGGATGGGCGTCCCACCTTCCCCCGGGAACGTCGAGTAGACATCGACGCGCGCATAACTCAGGCGGAGGTTGGGCACATCGTACAGGATCATGTCGAGCACCTTCGAAGCGAGGGCCATGCCGGCATCGAGCGCGGATGCCACCTGGACACGTTGACCACCCTCGGTCCGGAACTCGGCGTCAGCCGAGCTGGAAAGCGTCGCGCCGTGCGTCTCCACGGCGATGAGCTGGGCCTCCTGCACCCCGGCCCAGAGGCTGGCGGGCGTCCCCTTCGGCGGGCGGCCACGCCGCCAGGCCCCGAGCGCCTCCTCGATCAGCGCGGCGACGATATCGACATCGCCCGATTCGACGCGCTTGCGCCAGGCGCGCTGCTGGAACATCTCCGTGGAAACGGCCCAGCCGACCACGAGAAAGATCGTGAGCACGATGATCATGCCCAGCACGATCACGAACCACCTCCCGCCCGGCGGGCCAGCTCGTTCCGCGCCGCCGCGAACATCACATCGATCGGCGCCCGCACGCCAGTCCAGAGTTCGAATGCCAGGGCGCCCTGGTAGATGAGCATGGGCAGGCCACCAAGTGTGGGGAGACCGCGGCGCGCCGCCTCCGCGAGGAACGGCGTCTGCTCGGGCGCATAGACGATGTCGACGATGAGCGTGCCGGGCCTGGCGGATTCGAGGCTGGCGGGCAGCCCGCGGGGGTCGGGCCCGCCGTGCATGCCCACGGACGTGCAGTTCACGATGCAATCGTACGCGGATGCGGGCTCATCAAGCGGAACGGCGCTCACGACCCCGGCGGCGCCACCCACCTCGTGTGCGAGCCGCCGGGCGCGATCGGCGGTCCGGTTGGCGATAGCGACGGCTGCCGCGTTGGCCTCGGCGAGGGCGAAAGCGATGCCACGGGCGGCGCCCCCCGCCCCCAGCAGCAGAAGTTTCCTGCCGGCGGGGTCGAAGGCTGCCTCGTGCCTGAGGGCGGCGACGAATCCCGGCCCGTCGGTGTTGAAGCCGAAGAGGCGCCGCTCGCGGTTCACGATGGTGTTGACCGCGCCCACGCGGGCGCTTTGGCCGCCGAGCTCATCGAGGAGGGGGATAACCGCTTCCTTGTAGGGGATGGTCACGTTCGCGCCGAGCATCTCCGCGGTGCGGAGGGATTGCACACGCCCGCCAAGCGCCTCGGCGGGCGTGTCCCAGCGCTCGTAGACGGCATCGAGCCCGCAGTGCGCGAAGGCCGCGGTCTGAAAGGCAGGCGACAGGGAGTGCGCCACCGGGTGGCCGATGATGCCGGCGCGCCGCGTCATGGGCCGCCAACCGTGGCGATGTTGCGCTCGTGCTCGGCGAAGGTGACCGCGAAGACGTGCGAGCCATCGCCTTTCACCGCATCGGCCACGAAGTAGTAGTAGTCGGTCTTCGCGGGATTCGCCACCGCCTCGATCGAGGCCAGGCCCGGGTTGGTGATGGGCCCGGGCGGCAGGCCGGGGAACAGGCGCGTGTTGTAGGGCGACGGGTTCTCCAGGTCGAGGATGGTGAGTTCTTTCTTCCACCAGCCGAACTCATCGACCGATTTCGGGTCGAGCGCGACGGCGAACTGGACGGTGGGGTCGGCGCCGAGGCGGTCGTTCTCGGCGAGGCGGTTGTAGAACACTCCCGCGATGAGGGGCCGCTCCTCGGGGATGACGGCCTCGCGTTCGACGACCGAGGCGAGCGTGAGCGCCTGGTGGGGGTTCAGGCCGTGGGCAAGCGCGGCAGCCCGGAGATCGGGGGTAAAGCGCTCGTCCATGGTGTCGATCATGAGGGCGACGAGGTCATCCATGGTTGAGCCCGCGGGCAGGATGTAGGTATCGGGGAAGAGGTAGCCCTGGAGGCTGGCGCCCTCGGGCAGCGTCTCGGCCAGCCCGGCCGGCAGCCTGGCGCGGCCCACCGCGGCGATGAACTCCTCCCGCGGGCCGAAACCGGCCTCCTCGGCGCGAATCGCCATCTCCTCCAACCGGATCCCCTCCGGGAAGGTCACCTTGAGGACAGGCACGAGATCCTGGACAGTCAGCTGGTTCAGGATCGAGAGGGTCGATGAGTTCGTAAGGAGAAGGAAATCGCCAGCGCTGAGCTTGCGGTGGACGCCCATGAGCCCGGCCAGGAGCTCGAACTGGCGCGCGGACCGGATGATACCCAGGTCCTCCAGGTCCTTGCCCACGTCGCCGGCCGACCGCCCTTCTTCCAGGGTGTACGGCACACGGGTCCGTTCGCTACTGACGGGGGCCGCAGCGGGAAAGCCATCGAGGGCGTCATCCGGGGTCCGCGCGACGCAGTAGCTCGCGGCCAGGATCGCCATGACCGCGAATAGCACTCCCACCAGCGCCAGGGGCGTGGGCCAGGTGCGAGTCACCGGCGGCCTCCGCGGCGGCGGTCGAGCACGGTCTGGAGGATGACCGCGGCGGCGGCGGAGTCGAGGGTGCCGTCTCGCTTCTTGCCGGCGCCGGGGACGAGCCGCCCGGCCTGGGCGGAGGAGAGCCGCTCGTCGGCTTCGGTCACGGGCACGGGGAGTGTCTCGCGGAGCTCGGACACGAACCGCCGTACTTCCTCGGCCTGGGGGCCGCGCGCGCCCTCGAGCGTGAGCGGAAGCCCGACGATCACCTCCGTGACGTCCTCGGTGCGGACCATCTCAGCCACGCGGCGAATGGCTGCGGCGCGGCCCTTCTCGATGATGGCGGGGCGGGGGTGGGCCATGATGCCCAGGTCATCGGAGATTGCCACGCCGATGCGGGCGCCCCCGGGGTCAAGGGCGAGGATTCGGCGGCTCGCTGGTGCTGCTGGCTGTGGTTGCGTCATTCGAGTTCGAGGCGGCGCCATCGCCGGAGCGGCTGCGGAATTCGACATTGAGCCGGAACCCGAATCGGGGCACCCAGGGCGCCCAGCCGGGCGTCAACTTCACCTCTGCATCCTGAATACCATACCGGTCCGAGAGCGTCGAACGGGCCGATCCCGGGGATTTCCCTTTCACGGCCTCCTTGACGGCTGCAGCGGTGACACCGCGCGCGAACTCGCCCTGGATGCGAACCTCGGTCCGAATGACGCCGGTATCCACATCGAGTTGGCGAGCACCGGTTTCGAGAGCTGTCGCGCTCCCCGGAAGGACGGCGCCTTCGCCTGCTTCCGCCTGCAGAACTTCGCGCGCCACCTGGTCCAGGGTCTCGGCCAGGACGGCGAGCGCGCTGATGCGGACCGTGACCCGGAGAAGGACCACATCCGCGGGCGTCCCGGCCGGGGGTTCGGGCATGCCGTACTCGACGGATGTTTCGGCCGTCCTCAGGAAGACGGCGTCGTGGGGACGCGCCTCGACGAGCCCGCGCGTAACGGCTTCGGAGCCCTCCAGCGCCCTGGCGAGTTGCTGGAGGTTGACGACGTCCTGGGGGTCGACCGCCGGGCGCGGTTCGCTCACTCCCCCGGTGGCGGCCCCCGGATTGGAAACGGTGAGGAAGCGGAACTTTTCATCGAGCCAACCGCCCACCGTCCCGGCGGCGAGGTTGCCTTCGGTGCCGGGACGGGCGGCCGTGGCCGTCGCGGTGACGGTGCCTTCGCGGGGCACGGTGACCGTTTCGTCGAGCTCGAACGGAAAGAAGGTGGGGCCGCCGAGCAGCACGGTCCCCGCCGCCACCACAACATCGGCCGCCGTCGGGTTGGAGATGACGACCGACACCTTGGCGGGTTCGACGCCCACGTCGACGGTGCCCGTGGGCACCTGCGCAAGGGTGATGACCTGCTCACCGGTTACGCGTGTCGCGGGCACCTCCAGGGTTTCGAGATTCACCGTGGCGTAGTCTTCGGAAGCCGCGATGGTGATGACCTGGCTCACGGTCTCGGTCGGGGGATAGGCAACGACGGTCGCGGAGGGCGCCATGGTAAGCACCAGCCCGATTGCCACGAGTCCGACCGCCAGGATCACGGCCAGCTGTACGTAGCGGCCGACAGCGGGGGCGGCAACGTTGAGGGGGCCAACCCGGAGCACGTAGCGGCCCCCGGCGTCCCAGCGGACGGTATCGGGGCGGCGCGATACCGGCACGCCAATCTGCCTCGCACGCGACGCCAACGACGATGAACGCGTGGCGATCGCGACGACCTTCCCGGCCTCCTCGGCATGACGTACGAGGCGGCGCATCCCGAGCTCGGTGCTGAGCTGACGGTTGCCATCGGGCGCGTGAATGACCACCGCCCAGGTGGGTGCCAGGTCGACGCGCCCGCAGATGGCAGCGATGTCCTCGGAGCGTTCGACCAGGACCACGCTCGCGAGGCTCCCGGCGGGGTGGGCGGCCTCGTCGTTGCCGGAATCGCCGGAAGGCTCGAAGTCCTGTTGCGCCACGCCTCCACCTCGCTTTCCGCGGGCGCTATCCCGTCAGCGCCGCCAGCCCCAAACGGCGCCCTTCGGCGAGCGCGGCATCGATCCTGGAGGCATCCTTGGCCCCCGCCTGGGCAAGGTCGGGCCGCCCGCCGCCGCCGCCCCCGGCGACCTTCGCGACCTCGCGAATGATGTTGCCGGCATGGACGCCGCGTTCCACCAGGTCGGGCGTGGTGGCGCACAGGAATGCGGGGCGGCCCTCGATGTTGGCGGCCAGGATGACGAGCGCCGGCTTGAGACGGGTTCGGACCTTGTCGGCGATGTCGCGGAGCACGTCGGCATTCGCGGCATCGACGCGGGCGGCGACGAGGAACGCATCGCCCGCCTTCTGGGCCTCGTCGATAAGCCCCTCGGCGACGGACGCGCCCTGGAGGCGCTGGAGCTGGCCGCTCTGTTTACGGAGGCGTTCGAGCTCGGCCTGCATGGCGTCGAGGCGCTCCTCGATCTCGCCGGGGCCGGTGCCGAGCCGCTCGGCAAGCCGGAGAATGCGCTCCTGCTGTTCGAGCAGGTAGGCCTCGGCCGCGCGGCCCGAGACCGCTTCCAGCCGGCGGGTGCCGGCAGCGACGGCCGATTCGCGGATGATGTGGACGAAACCGATCTCGCCGGTGTGGTGGACGTGCGTGCCGCCGCAAAGCTCGGCACTGAAGGTATCGCCGTCGTCCTTGATCTCCACCACGCGAACCTCGGCGCCGTACTTGTCGCCAAAGAATGCGAGCGCTCCGGATTCGACTGCCTGGCGATAGCCGGTGGTGCGCCAGCGGACTTCCAGGTCGTGCCGGATCTTCTCGTTGGCGAGCTGCTGCACCTCCACGAGCGCCGCGCGCGGCGTCTGTTCGAGATGGGTGAAGTCGAACCGCAGGCGGTCCGGGGTCACGAGCGAGCCCTGCTGCCGCACGTGGGCGCCGAGGATCGATCGCAGGGCGGCATGGAGCAGGTGGGTGCCCGTATGGTTGCGGGCAGCTCCGGAACGCCACCCAAGGTCGACCGTCGCATGTGCGCTTTCGGCCACGCGGATTGCCCCTTCGGCGACACGGCCACGGTGGACGATGGCGCCCCCGGCAGCCTGCGTGTCTTCAACGATGAAGACGCCGGAGGGCGTGCGAATGTTCCCGTGGTCGCCGACCTGGCCCCCGCCTTCGGGGTAGAAGGGTGTGGTGGTGAGGATGAGCTCGCAGGCTTCGCCCTCGGTGGCGATCCCGGCCAGCGCGCCCGCCTTGAGGATGGCGGCGACGGCGGCGTCGGACTCGATGTGGGTGTAACCGACGAAATCGCTGTGGTCTTCGCCCAGCGCCTGAATGACCGGGGAGACCTCGCCCTTGAGGAACTTGCCCTGCTGCCGGGCCCGCTGGCGCTGGGCATCCATGGCGGCTTCGAAGCCCTTTTCGTCGAGCCCAAATCCCTCGACCGCCGCGATTTCGCGGATCAGTTCGAGCGGCATGCCGTAGGTGTCGTAGAGGGTGAAGGCTTCCTCGCCCGGCACCGCCTCGGCCCCGCCCAGGCCGAGCCGCTCCAGGAGCGCCTCGAGCCGAACGGAGCCCGCGGCGAGCGTACGGGTGAAGCGCTCTTCCTCGGCGGCAAGGGCCCGCTTGATGAAGTCGCGGTTTTCGGCGAGGTGCGGGTAGGCGGCGCCCATCTTGCCAATCGCTGCTTCGGCGAGGCGGGCCGTAAAGGGCTCGCGCACCCCAACCTTGCGCGCGAAGTAGATGGCGCGGCGCACAACGCGGCGGAGGACGTAGCCGCGACCCTCGTTGCTGGGCACCACGCCATCGCCTACGAGGAGCGTGGCGGCGCGGCAGTGCTCCGACATCGCGCGGATGGCGTAGCCCTGCTCCTCGGTTGCGGCGCCACCCAAATAGTCGACACCGACGACGGCGGCAGCCTCGGCCAGGATGGGCAGGAACACGTCGGTCTCGAAGACCGAGGGTTTGAGCTGCAACGCCATCGCGACGCGCTCCACGCCGCTCCCGGTATCGATGTTCTGGGCGGGAAGCGGCTCCCGGCGGCCGTCCGGGTGCTGGTAGAGCTGCATGAAGACGAGGTTCCAGATCTCGATGAACCGGTCGCTGTAGCCCACACCGGCGGGCTTCCCGTCGGGGCCGGTGTGGAGCTGAGCGCCTTCGATGCCCTCTTCGGGGTGCATGTCAAAGTAGATTTCGCTGTCGGGGCCACAGGGGCCGCTCGCGCCGGGCGTATCCTTCGGGAAACTGAACCAGTAGTTCAGGTCCTCGTCGCGGCGGTGGATGTGGTCGTCGGCCACCCCCACGCCGCGCCAGTAGCCGTACGTCTCGTCATCGTCCAGGTAGATGGTGACGTGCAACCGATCCGGGTCCATCTGGTAGACCCGGGTCATCAACTCCCAGGCCATCTCCACCGCCTCGCGCTTGAAGTAATCGCCGAAGCTGAAATTGCCCATCATCTCGAAGGCGGTGCAGTGGTGCATATCGCCGACTTCTTCGATGTCGGTCGTGCGGAAGCAGCGCTGGATTGTCACCGCGCGCGGGCCGGGTGGGGCCTGTTCGCCCATGAAGATGGGCTTGAACTGCTGCATGCCGGCACTGGTGAACATCGAGGTGGGGTCGCCGATGGGGACCAGCGGCCAGGGAGGCAGGTGGGCATGCCCTCGCTCCTTGAAGAAGGAGACGAAGGCTTCGCGAATCTCATCGGATGTGCGGGGTGGGTGTGACATGGTCGTCGTCGAATCCTAGGGGGCGCCGCGCCGGAGTGTCGAGGGTCGGGGAATGTGGGGTTGCGCCGGGATCCTGCCGAGGAAGAGAGGGCGGCAACCCTCAGACGCTACTCGTGGTCATCCGGCCATCGAAACCCGGCCGCCCGGCCATCGCGAGGCGGCGGCACGGCTCGCGCGCGAAGCCGGCGTTACAGGCCCTGGTTGAACTCGGCGAACCCGAAGTATTCGTTCAGGCCCTGGAGGTTCCCGGCCAGCAGGAGGACGCCGACGGTGATGATGGCGATTCCGCTGAATACTTCGATGAAGGGGGTGTACGGCTGGATCTTCTTCATGAAACGGTTGACGTCGGAGATCGCGAGCCCGGCGAACAGGAACGGGATGCTCATGCCGGCGGCATAGGCCATCAGCAGGTACGTACCCTGGACCGCCTCGCCGGAGTTGCCCGCGAGCGTGAGGATGCTGCCGAGGATCGGCCCGACGCAGGGGATCCACCCGAGCGCCCACGCCCCGCCGACGAACGCCGAGCGCGCGTAACCTACCTTGTGGTTGCGAGCGATGCCCACTTCGTAGGTTCGGTAGAAGAGCGTGAGCTGGAGATAGCCGGCGAACCGCCCCCACACGACCAGCAACACGGCACCGAGGAGCAGGAGGCGCACCCGGTCGTCCTTCACCCCCGAGACTTCTGCGAGGAAGAAGAACACGATGGTCAGCCCGATCAGCATCAGGGCCGACTTGAGCGGGTCGGCACGGCCGCGGGGCGGGATGACGAGCACACCCATGAGGACCAGGATGGCCCCGGCGATCTGCCCGAGGTCGCGCTGGTTATCCTGCAGGAAGTACGAACCGAAGAGCCCGGCCGCGGCGCCGAGGGCGACGAACACGACCGAGAGCCCCACGACGAACGCGACCGCGTGGCTGAAAGTGACCCTGCGGTCGGCGGTCAGGCGGCCGTTCTGGATGCTCGACCCGGAGATCTGGGCGATGAAGATGGGCACGATCGGCAGCACGCAGGGGGAGAAGAACGAAAGCACCCCGGCGGAGAAGGCCAGGAACGGGCCGGCCGGGCCTTCGAGGCTGAAGCTCGAACTGGTGAGCGGCCCGATGGCAAAGGCGAGTACGGGGATGAACGCCAGCAGCGCCAGGACCAGGTAAAGCGTGTTGCGGGAGGGAAGCGAACCCGCGGTCGCACGTCGCGATGCCACGATCCGATCATAGCCGCTGGGAGGCTACCCGCGACGCGGAAAAGACACCTACTTGAAGCGATTATCGGAGGGATTGGCCGGGGCGAGGGGGCTTTCATCGAGGCCGAGCAGGCGAAGACGGGCGGCGTCGTACTTCTCCTTGGCGCGGGCCTCGCGATTCAGCAGCCCCTTGATCTGGTCCGGGCGTATCGGCTCGCCATCGAGGAACACGCGGTGCAGGTGCTCGATCTGCTTCACCCAGGCATCCCAGGCCTCGCGGTACGCCTTCGCGGTTGCCTCATCGGCGAATGCCATGCCACCCTCCCCTGCGAGGACTCGCCCGAATGCGCATGGTACCAGCGGCACGCGGTGGCGAAACGGAAACGGGCAGGGAACTCTCCCTGCCCGCGTGGTTCCTGGTAGCGCATAGGGGATTCGAACCCCTGATCTCCGCCTTGAGAGGGCGGTGTCCTGGGCCACTAGACGAATGCGCCGTACCGCTCAGGATAGCCCCGGGCGGCGATTCCGGGCAAGGAATCGGCGCGTGAAGTGGCCTGCCATCGCCGGCCTCGTCATGATTGCGAGCCTGTTCGCGGGGGCGTGCCGCGAGTCCGGTTCGGACTCTTTCGAGACGCGCCCGCTTCCTCCGGAGCTGGAGCAGATGCTCGCCGAAATCGCAGGCCTGCGCGGCCTCGACCCGCCGTCCGCACTGGAAGCCGGGACGGTGTCACGCCTGGACGTGCCCGCACTGCTCGACCGGGAGCTCACCGACGCGGACCGGCGGTGGTTCACCCGGACGACGACGCTCTACCGCCTCCTCGGGCACCTCGGCCCGGATGAGGACTACCTCAGCGTCTTCCGGGACTTCGGAGCGGGGGCAATCGTGGGGCTGTACTCGCCTGTCTCGAACCGGCTCTGGGTGGTCCAGGGCGAGCCGCCGATAGACCTGGACGCCATGAGTCCGCCGGAGCGGTCGGCGCTCGCGCACGAACTCGTTCACGCCATCCAGGACTATCACTTCGCCCTCGACGAACTCTCCCTGCGCACCGCGGCCGATCTCGACTGGAGCATGGCAGCCACGGCCGTCATCGAGGGAGACGCGGTGACGCACCAGGGGCTCTGGGACGCGCGACAGCTGGCGCTCCCGGGGGGCACGCGCCTGTTTCTCGGCACACACGGGGCCGGTGGCTCAACGCCGCCGTCGATTGAGCGCGAACTGCGGTTCCCGTACACCACCGGCGCCGAATGGGTGAACATCGTCCGCAGCGAGGAAGGCACGGCCGCCATCGACCATTACCTCGCGGGTGAGCCCATCTCCACGGCCCACATCCTGCACCCGGAGCTGCGAAAAACCGGGTGGCAGCCGGAACGGGTGGTCTTGCCCGAGCTTGGGGCGGCGCTCGGCGAGGGGTGGTCGCGGGAATCGGGCGGGACCTTCGGCGAGTTTCACCTGCGGAACTACCTGCAGCTGGGGCTCCCCGCGCTGCCGTCGGTGCAGGCGGCGTCCGGCTGGCGGGGCGACCGTTATGACGTGTACGTCCGGGCCGATTCGGCGGTCGCGGTGTTCCGCGTGCGGTTCGCGGACGCGGTCGAGGCGGAGGAGTTCGCGGCGGCCCAACGGGACATGCTCGCCCCCGCCGGGGCGGAGGCGCCGCCTGGTGGGCGCTTTGTCGCCGAGTTGAGGGACGGCCGAACGACGATCCAGCTCAGCTCGCCGGACGCATCCGAAGTGCTCTTTGTAGTGGGGTCGACACGAGAAGCGGCAGAGCTGGCCGCCCGGGCAGTGGTGAACGCCTGACTGGCATGCCGGCGCCGGCGTGCGGCAGCCGCTGCCTCATTCCCGGCCGTTAGAGGGGCTTGCACGTGTCGCACGGCACATACCCCTCCGCCAGGGCTTCCTCCGGCGAGCGGAATGCGCGGTGGAGCGCCGGGTCTTCCTCATCAAGGCCGG
Source organism: Tepidiformaceae bacterium (assembly GCA_035326025.1). Lineage (GTDB taxonomy): Bacteria > Chloroflexota > Dehalococcoidia > Tepidiformales > Tepidiformaceae > Amarobacter. The sequence goes on along the minus strand of DAOKYT010000035.1, from coordinate 11,740 downwards.
GACAGGCGGCCAGGCAAAATTCGCGCGTGGCAAGCTGCCCGATGTATCGAGGGGCGTGCTGGAGCCACTCCAGCCGTTCGGGCGTCACACCCTCGGTGCGGAGGACCTTCGCCTTCACCTCGGTGCCGCCCGCCGAGTACTCGCCGAGCGTCCAGTCGGAGCGGACCACCCGGTGGCAGGGCACGACAAGGGGCACGGGATTGTGTCCCAGGGCGGTGCCCGCCGCGCGGACAGCGCCGGGCGACCCCGCGTGGCGGGCCACCCAGTGGTAGGGACGGAGCTGGCCTTTCGGGATCGTGGCAGTGACCTTGAGCACGGCCTGCTGGAACGGTGGGAGTTCGCCGAGGAAGGCGACATCGCTGCCGCGGCGGCGCCCGGCAAATACGGCGGAGACAGCCTCGCGCACGCGCTTCGAATCATCGAAGGCAGGCTCGAAGCCAAGGCCTTCGTGCACCACCGCGTCGAAGCGTTCGAGGTCGCGCGTGACGAGGTGGACCAGCTGGCCATCGTGCACCAGCCTGATGGGTCCGACTGGCAGCTCGAGGTCGAACCAGCCCAGGCTGCGCGTAGCGCGCGCCTGGCGGGCGCGGAGTTCGGCCCGCAACCGCCAGGCGAAACCGGGGTCGGCGATGCGCGCGAGTTCCTCGCGCACGTGTTGCGGCAGGGTGATCCCGGGTTCAGCCCTCATGTTCATACCCGGCCTCCACCAGGATTTCGCGCAGGCGGTTGACGGCGCGATAGGTCAATTGCTTCACGGCTGCCTCCGACTTGCCCAGCTGCTCGGCGACTTCGCGGCAGGAGCGTTCGTGACCGAACCGGAGGACAACCACCTGCCGCTGGACATCCGGCAGGCGCGCCACCGCTGACTGGACGAGGGTGCGCCGTTCGGCAAGCTCGACGCCGGCGCCGGGCCAGCCGTCGATAGGCTGGTCGTGGTCCATCAGCGGGACCTCGCGGCCGGCCTTACGCCCCCGGTCGCGCGCGAGGTTGCGCACGATGGTGCACAGCCACGCGGCGAACGGCTTGCCGCGGTCTTCGTACGCGGGCAGGTGCAGGAGCGCCCGCCGGTAGGCCTCGGCGGTCAGGTCCTCGGCCCCGGTGTGGCTCCCGGCGAGCGAATACGCGTAGCGGTACACCTCCGGCTGGGTCCGGTCATAGAGCGCGGCGAAAGCATCGGGCGATGTCTTCGCCGCGGCCACGAGCGCCGATTCGTCCATCACCAGAGCCTAACGCGCCCGGCTTACCGGGGTAACGCCCCTTCAGCGCACTCGCCCGAGTCGCCCGATCGGGTGGTAGCGGAAGATCACCCGGCCCACGATATCGCGGGCGCGGACCGGGCCGAACTGGCGGCTATCCGTGCTCTCGGCCGGGTTATCACCTTCGAGCCAGGCCCGGTCGCCCTCGCCCAGGTTGACGACGCGCTTCACCAGCATCCGGCGGGCATCCCGCGGGTCTGGTACAAGCACGACGTCCCCCGTGCGGAGAGGACGTCTCGCACGGGTTGCCGTCTCGACGATGACCCAGTCGCCCGGGTGGAGGCAGGGGAGCATGCTCCTCCCATCGATCTCCCAGCGAACGAAGCGGCGGTGGCGCAGATCGAGCACGCAGCCGATCGCGAGCGCGACGATGGCGGCGATGGCGAGGCGGATGGCCATGGCGCGCTACCGAACGCGGATCGCGACCAGCAGCATGGCCGCGGGGAGCCGCCAGCGCACATCCCAGCGCAGCCCGAGGCTATCGAGCGGGGTTGGGAAGCGGTCCGAATCGGGGAATTCCTCCAATAGCATCGTCGCGAGCCCCTCGGCGCCGAGCGAGCTCACGAGGTCACCGAGCGTCCACGCCCGGCCGTCGTCGTGCTCATCGTGGAAGTAGGAACGGCCCACGACAAACAGCCCCTTGTGCGCGGCGGCAACGCTCGATATTGGGTGCCGGTCGTAGATGACCAGCCGGCCGCCGGGCCGGAGCACGCGCGCCATGCTTTCCGCCCAGTGGTCGAACAGGGGCAGCGCATCAAGCGTGCCCCAGGGCGTGTAGACAGCGTCGAACGCTTCGTCGCCGAAGACCGCGGCCGGGCCGGCCGGGTCGCCTTCGACGAAGGCCGGCGTCATCCCGGCGGCGGCGGCGAGGCTGCGTGCGCCGGGCAGCGACCGGCTCTCGTCCAGGACTGTGACTTCGGCGCCGAGGTTGATGAACGACAGGGCTTCCTCGCCGTTGCCGGCCGGCGCGACGAGGATCGCCTGCCCGGGGCGGGCATCCATTCCCTCCGTCTCGGCGGGATTCAGGCAGGTGCCGCCATGGCGATAGAACTCGGGGTCGATTTCGAACCAGGACGCCTCGGGCTTCAGGATCTCCATCAGGCGTTCATATCGCCGCGCGACTTCTGGAACGGCATCACATGGGAGTAGTCGTTGATGGTCAGGAGGAAGCGGCGCGTATCCGCGGCACGCATCACCGTGATGCTCGTGTGGTGCACCGACACCAGGTGGTCGAACACGGACCCGAGGACGCTGCTGAGGATGGCGTTGATCACGCCACTGTGACAGGCGACCACCACGCGCATCCCGATGCTCTCATCGATGATGCAATCCATCGCGCGGAAGACGCGCTCGCGGAAGGCGTCGACGTCTTCGCAGTACGGATAAGCCGTGTGCTTCCGCGTGCGGGTAACCTCGCGGTAGATGTCGGCCAGTTGCTCACGGGAGTAGATATCCAGGAGGCCCTTTTCCTGGGGAGCGCGTTGCCAGAGGTCGATTTCGCGCAGGCCGGGCATCACCACCGGGGTGAGGCCATGGTGGCGCGCGATCTCTTTCGCCGTGTCGTGCGCGCGGCGCATGTCGCTGCTGTACACGCGGCCAATGCGGGCCGGGGCCAGGCGCTCGCCGACGGCCTGCGCCTGGCGCTGTCCCAGCGCGGAAAGCGGTGCATCATACGCCTGTCCCAGGGGGATATTGTCGAAGAACTGCTGCTCACCATGACGCACCAGCAGCACCTCGCACATCCCCTCGAACGACTCGGCGAAGGGGTTTTCCAGGTCGATCGTGCGGACCCGCCTGTGCGTGGTCATGCGTCAGGCAACCCCGGAACGGCTGCAGCGGCGCGACCCGGCTCCCCACGGGAGACGTACTCGCGGGCATCGACGAAGGCCCGGAGGCCGACGATCAGCGCCTCAAGGTCCTGGTGGTCCATTTCCATGAGGATCCGGCGGGTGAAGGATTCCGTGCCCTGCTCCAGCCGGCTGCAAACCGCGGCGCCCTGCCCGGTGAGCATGTTCCGGACCAGCCGGCGGTCCGATTCGTCGTCCTCGCGCCGAACCAGGTCCATCTTCACGAGCCGGTCGACGATGCCAGAGATGGTAGGCGGTGTCACGCCGGTGCGCTGGGCAAGCTCGCCGGCGGTGACCCCGGGGGCTTCGCGCACCAGGAAGAGGACGCGCAGCTGGGCGGTGGTCAGCCCCATTTCGGCCCAGGCGCGAAAGCGCACCGGGTCGAACATGCTCACGGCGTGGCCGAAGTAGCGGATGGCCGTATCGACGGCATGCTCGGGAGTTGGAGGTGAAGCCGGCACGGTTAGCCTCGCGCGAAGGACTTGGCAGCGCGAAGCGTAACAGGCAGTGGCCCGAAGGCGACAGTGCGCCGGGCGCCGTCGCGGGGGGCCGTGCGTGTGGGCGGCCCTATCGCGATACTTGAGGCATGGCGCTCGACCTCGACCCGGGGACGGCGGGACTGGGGAACCCGCGGCTGATCCAGGCCATCATCGATGAGATGGCCGGGGGGGCAATCCCGTTCGAACGGTTCATGGAGCTTGCCCTCTACCACCCGGAGCACGGGTATTATCGCAAGCCAGGGCGCATCGGCCGGCAGGGCGACTTCCTCACCAGCCCCTCCGTCCACCCGATGTTCGGCTGGGCAGTCGCCGCCTGGTGCCGCGAAGCCTGGGAGCGCCTGGGCCGCCCCGACCCGTTCACCATCTTCGAGCCCGCGGCAGGCGAGGGCGCACTTGCCATGGCCATCCTCGACTGGGCCGAGGGACGGGACGACGGTTTCCGCCAGGCGATCCGTTATGTCGCGATTGAGCCGAACTGCCCCGGTACCGACCCGCGCATCGAGTGGGCGATCCCGCCGGTGCGGCCCGCGCCGGCCGGCGCCGTCGTGGCCAACGAGCTCTTCGACGCGCTCCCCGTCCGCCTGTTCGACGCCACGGCCCGGGGCCCGGTGGAGGTCTTCGTGCGGTGGGATGGCGAACGCTTCGTCGAGCAACCGGGCGGTGTGGCATCGATCGATGACGCGCCAGCGGCAGGGCGGTTCGAGGTGAACCAGCGCGCCTATCCGCTGATGCGGAGCCTGTGTTCGCTGATCGAACGCGGGTCCGTGCTGGTGTTCGACTACGGCTACCCGCAGGAGGAACTCTGGGCGGCATGGCGCACGACCGGCACGCTCCTCTGCTTCTACCGGCACACGGCGCACGAGGACCCGTATATCCACGTCGGCGAGCAGGACATCACCACGCACGTGAATTTCTCCGAACTCGCGGCAGCGGCGCAAGACGAGGGCATGGCGGTCTCCGGGCCGGTTCCGCAATCAGAGTTTCTCTACGCCCTCGGGCTGGGTGGTCTCGTCGATGCGGCCCGGAGTGACATGCAGGAGTACTTCACGCGCCGGCGAGCGCTCGAACAGCTGACCGACGGGGCCGGGCTGGGGCGTATCCGCGTGCTTGCGGCGGGGCGCGGCATCGAAGGCCGCATGCCCGGGTTCGAGGCGCTGCCGTGAGCGAGGCGAGGATGCTGAGCCCACGCGACGCTCCCCTTGCCCCGGGTGATCCGGCGCCGCTGTTCACGCTCCCCGCGGTAGGCACCGGTGGCGAGCAGTTCGAGCTTTCGCTCGCGGAGCTGGTGGCGGCGGGCCCCGTGCTGCTCGTCTTCTACCAGGACGACGGGATGCCGGTGTGCACGGCCGAGCTGAAGGCGTTCGCGCAGGAGCACGCGTTGCTGACCGGCTCGGGGGTGCAGGTCACGGCGATCAACACCAACGGCCTGGGTTCGCACCAGCGGTTCCAGGAGCGCGACCGGTACCCGTTCCCCCTCATCAGCGATTTCTTCGGAGACGTGGTGAAGGCCTACGGCATGTGGGATCGCGACGAGGAGAAGTCGCGCCGGGGTGTGGTGATCGTCGGACAGGACGGCCGGGTGGCCTATGCGCTGCCACATTTCAACCCGGGGAGCGTCTCCACCTTCGAGGAGATCTTCCGGGCCCTCGGCCTGGCCTGACATCGCGGGGCGCGAGCTGGTACGGTTTCACCATGTCCGCCTATTCCGCAACCGTGATGGAACACTTCGAGCACCCACGGAACGCGGGTGAGCTGCCACGGCCCGACGGCGAGGCCACCACCGCGAACCCGGTCTGCGGCGACCGCATGCGCGTGATGATCCGGGTGGCCGATGGGCGGGTAGCCGAGGTGCGCTGGCAGACGCGGGGATGCCCGCCGGCGATCGCGACAAGCTCGTTCGCCAGCGAAATGGTGCGCGGCTGGACCATCGAGGACGTGGAGGCGCTGACGCGCGACCGAATCGCCGAGGCGATCGGTGGCCTCCCTCGCGACAAGGTGCACTGTAGCGTGCTCGCCGCGGACGCCCTGCGGGCGGCCATCGCAGACTACCGCTCGAAATCACGCTGAACTTCCCGTAACGGCGCCATTCACAAAGGAAAGGCGCCCTGCTTCGTCCCGCCACGGTCACCGGGCAGTAACCCACGGGTCCCCATTCACGGTCGATTTCCCTAACAGGCTCCCCTGGAAAGCCGGGAGCACTGGGGGATTCGATGAACATCCGGTCACACCGCGGCACCCTGCCGCTCGCGCTGGCGCTCATCGGCGCGCTCCTCGCCGCGCTGGCGATGACGGTTGCCGGGGACAACCGGGCGGGCGCACTCACGAACTGCACGGTCACCCACGATGGCAACGACGCCGAGGAACTCGCCTTCCTGACGTTGATCAACAACTACCGGTCGCAGAACGGGCTCGGGGCGCTGACGATTTCGACGAACCTGAACCGCGGCGCCGCGTGGATGGCGGAAGACCTGGCGGTGAACAATTACTTCGCGCACACCGACTCGCTTGGCCGGTCGGCCTACCAACGAGCCATCGATTGCGGGTATCCGTCGGGCGCTGGCGAGAACCTGGCGGCGGGCGGAGCATGGGCCTCCGCGCAGGCGGCGTTCACCGCCTGGCAGAACTCGCCGGGCCACAATGCCAACATGCTCGGCCAGTACTACATGCAGATCGGCATCGCCCGCTACTACCTGGCCGGGTCGCAGTACGGCTGGTACTGGGCGACCACGTTCGGGACCACCAACGACGGCACGGGTGGAGGCGGAGGCGGCGACGGCGGCAGTGGCGGCAGCGAGCCTACCAACACGCCCTTCCCGCCCACGAGCACGCCGCTGCCAACCAGGACCCCAACCCCGGCGCAGCCCACCGCCACGCCAACGAGCGTCCCCCCCACGGCCACGCCGACGGTGAACCAGGAGCCGGGCGGCCAGCCCACCGCCGCCCATACCGCCACGCCTACCCCGAACACGCCCACCAGTACGGCAACACCGTGGCCATCGAGCGGAGCTGGCGGCGCGACGAATACACCGGCGGCCGCCATGCCGACGAAGACCCCCACTCCGGCGCCGGCAAGCACGCCGAAGCCGGCTGCCACCAGCACCCCGGGCGCGCCCTCATTGCCCCTCTCTCCGGGCGCGAACCTCGTCGCCTGGCCCGGTGAAAGCGTGTCGCCCGCGCAGGCGTTCTCTGGAAATACGTCCGTCAAGGTCGTGTACGAATGGAACCCGGTGACGGGCGAATGGAAGCGCTACTTCCCCGGGCTCCCCGCCTACCTGAATAACCTCAGCAAGCTGAACAAGGGCGGGGCGTACTGGGTCATCGCGAACCAGGCCTCGCGGCTGCAGGTTGGCGACTGAACTTCGCCCGCGACGCGAGGCGGAAAGTCAAGAAATGGGCACCCGTGGCAGGTACCCTCTTGATTGCCGGTTAGAGCTAGTATACTTTTCCTCCACTCACCACAGGAGGAACCGCGATGCCGCGCGTCCATGTCCTCGTTGGGACCCGCAAGGGTGCCTTCATCTACACGTCGAACAGCGACCGCACGGAGTGGCAGGTCTCGGAGCCACTCCTGCGCGGATCGTCGATCTTCAGCATGACGGTTGACACGCGCGATACGAAGCCACGCCTGTTCGCCGCTTCGAATCACTGGGCGTGGGGGCGCTCGGTGGCTCGGAGCGACGACGGAGGCAAGACATGGGAGACGAACACGCCCGGGCTCGCTTTCCCGCAGGACCCGAACCGGCCCATCCCGAACCTGAACTTCACCTCGACGGGCGGCATGACCGACCAGGGGCCCGTGGTGGTCGAGAACGTCTGGGCGATCGTGCCGGGCCTGCCAAGCCAGCCCGGAGTGGTCTGGGCCGGGACCCAGCCAGCCGGCCTGTTCCGCAGCGAGGACCGGGGCGAAAGCTGGGCGCCCGTCGAGAACCTCATTTACCACCCGGAGCGCAAGTACTGGTACCCGACCGGCGGCGGCGCATCGAGCCTTCACGGAATCGAGGTCGACCCTCGCAACGGTGACCATGTCTATGCCTCCATCGCCTCGGGCGGCACTTATGTCACCAGCGACGGCGGCAAGACCTGGAAGAACACCTCGCACAACTGCATCGCCACCAACCCCGGCGCACGGGAGATGCTGAAGGCGATGGAAGGCATGGACTTCGGGGCCGACTTCGAGGTGCCGGAGGGAGTCGACCCCGCGGCGGCCAATGAGTTCCACAAGTTCCGGATGGACGCCAAGAACCCCGACCGCCTCTGGGGGCAGGCCCACATCGGCGTCTTCCGCTCGGACGATGGCGGAGGGACCTGGAACGATGTGACGGTGGGCTTGCCGTCATTCCACGGGTTCCCGCTCGCGGTGACAAAGCGGGCGAAGGACGCCGTGTTCGTCGTCCCGCTGGAGTTCGCGGCCGACAACTTCCGCGTGTGCCCCGGCCAGTTCGCCATTTACCGCACGACGGACAGCGGGAGGTCGTGGGACCGGCTGACCAACGGCCTGCCCGGCCCCCATGACTACCAGAGCGCCTACCGCGACGCGATGGACACCGATGGCTGCGCGGACGAGGGCGTGTATGTGGGCACAACCAACGGCCAGGTCTACTTCGGCCGCGATGGCGGCGACCGCTGGGAGCGCCTCCCGGGGACCCTGCCGCCGATCCTTTCGATCACCGCATTCGAGAGCGACCTGCTGTAGGTTCAGGACCCTCGCTTCAGCAGCGCGCGCGCGGCGGCCATGTTCTCCGCGGACGGGCCGCCGAGCATCGCCGCGAGTTCCCGCTCCCGCGCGTCTCCTTCGACCATGCACACCTCGCTCCAGGTGCGCGTGCCGTCGGTCTGTTTCGTCACCACGAAGTGGCGGTCGCCATACGCGGCTACCTGGGGCAGGTGCGTGATGCAGAGCACCTGGTGGCGCGCGGCCAGCCGGAGCAGCGCCTCGCCGACGACCGCCCCCGTTCGCCCGCCCACGCCCTCATCGACTTCGTCGAGCACCTCGATGCGGCCCTCGCCGCTCTTCCCGAGCGCCGTCGTGAGCGCGAGCAGGAAGCGCGAGGTCTCGCCACCGCTCGCAACCGCGGAAAGCGGCCGGGGGCTCTCGCCAGGGTTGAACGACACCAGGAACTCGATCCGGTCCACGCCCGTCTCGGTGAAGGCGCGCGGATGCGGCTCGCCCTCGCCGGCCAGCGGACTCTGCGTGATGACGATCTCGTAGTCCGGGACAGGCACTGACGGGCCATCCTCGTCGTCCTCGCATGAGAAGCCGACCGAGAGCATGGCGCCGCCCATGCCCAGGTGTTCGAGTTCGGCGGCGATGGCATGGACAAGGTCGCCGGCAGCGCGGCGCCGGGCACGAGAGAGCGCGGTGGCCTGTTCGCCCAGCCTTGCGAGCAGGGCGGCCTCGCGCTCGCGCAGCTCCTCCAGCGATGTGCCGGCGCCGGCCAGGGCTTCCAGCTTCGCCGCGGCCTCGCGTCCATAGGCGATGACCTCTGCGACGCTATCGCCGTACTTGCGGCAGAGGCGGGCAATTCGGTCGAGCCGCTCGCCAACTTCGGCCAGGCGTTCCGGGTTCTCCTCGATGCGGTCCCGGTACCGGCGCAGGGCGCGGCCCAGGTCGCTGGCGGTGGATTCGAGAGTGGATGCCAGCTCGGCCAGGCCGGCCGCCGAAGGGTCACGGGCGGCGAGGTCGCTCACGGCCCGCACCGCCTCGCCGAGCGGAGCGGAGTCGAGCGCTTCCAGCGCGATGGTCGCATCCTCGAGCAGCCGGTTCGCAATGGCGAGGACAGCCTGTTCGCGCCGCAACTCGTCGTCCTCGCCCGGGTTCAGCCCGGCGCTTTCGATCTCCTCGACCTCGAACCGCAGCTGTTCGATCGCCCGTTCGCGTTCGCGGGCCCCCGTGGTGAGCGCCCGCAGCTGGCGGCGGGCCTCCCGCAGCTCTCGCACCGTTGCGGCGACCGTCTCGCGCTGGGGGACCAGGCCGGCAAACTCATCGAGCACGGCAAGCTGGACCTGCGGCCGGAGGATCGCCAGCTGCTCCGACTGGCCGTGGATATCGACCAGGCCCGCGGCAAGCTGGCGCAGGTCGTCGACGGTCGCCGGGGCGTCGTCGATTTTCGCCGCGGTCCGGCCGCTGAGCGCGATGGAGCGCTCGATGACCTTTCGCCCGCCGGGAAGGACAACCGTGGCGCGGACGGTCGCGCGTTCGGCGCCGGTGGCAATGACCTCGCGGCCGCGGCGGGCCCCAAAGACGAAGGCAAGCGCATCGACGACGAGCGACTTGCCCGCGCCCGTCTCGCCGGTAAACACCGTGAGGCCCGGTCCCGGTTCGATGACGACCGAGCGGGCAACGGCGAAGCCGGTGATTTCGAGCCGTTCAAGCACGCGGGGTCATGGCGCTCGAGAGCTGCATCTCGAGCTTCTCGGCCAGCTCGGCGTAGAACGTTGCCGGCTCGCGGAAGCGGACGAAGCGTGTCACGTGCTCGCTCTGGCGCACCACCACCCGCACGCCGGAGGCGATGGGCGTGTCCTCCTGCCCGTCGATGCTCACGATCGCGCCATGGTCGGAGGTCACTTCCATTTCGACCAGCGCATCGGGCTGGAGCACGAGCGACCGGCCAAGCGCCATGTGGGCCGAGACCGGGGTGAGCACCAGGTGGTGTTCGGTCGGCGCCAGGATCGGGCCGCCCGCGCTGAGCGAGTAGCCGGTGCTGCCCGTGGGCGTCGCGACGATGATGCCATCGCAGCGGTAGATGGCGAGGCGGGCGCCATCGATGTGGACATCGACGTAGACCGGGCGGCCCGGTGACATCCGGCTGACGACGATGTCGTTCAGCGCCTCGTAGGTGTGGAGCGAGGCCCCATCCTCCATCACGTCGCAGCGGGCCATGAGGCGCTCTTCGATGCGCCAGTCTTCGGCGACGATGCGTTCGATCAAATTGAAGCAGTCGCGGGGGCTCATATCGGTCAGGAAACCGAGCCGGCCCATGTTGATACCGAGGATGGGCCGGCCATGGGGGACGGTCACGCGGCTGGCGCGCAGGACGGTGCCATCGCCACCGATGCAGACGACGAGCCCCGCGGCCTCGATGGCCTCATGCGGTGGCGGGCCCCAGACATCGCCGACGGTGCAATTCACGCTGCGGCGCTCCAGCTCCTGGGCGAGCTGGTTGGCGAAGGCGCCGGCGCCTTCGCTGCGGGGCGCATGGAAGACGACCGCGCGCTTCAGCATGGTTCGGTCCGGCCGCCGGGCGACATCAGGTGCACGAGGAACTCCGTGTTGCCATCGCCTCCGCGAATGGGCGAAGGAATGATGCCACAGACGCGCCACCCCTCGCTCGCGGCCCAGCTTACGAACTCGTCGCAAACGCGCCGCAGCACGGCTTCATCGCGGATGACACCGCCGCGGGGGACGTCCCTGGGCCCGGCTTCGAACTGGGGCTTGAGGAGCACCACCCCGCGCGTACCGGGCGGGACTCGCCCCGCCACGGAGGGCAGCACTTTTCGCAGCGAGATGAACGAGAGGTCGGCGGCGAAGAAGTCGATGGGCGGCAGCTCCGGCAAGGCGCGCGCGTTCGTGGCTTCGAGGAGGGTGACGCGCGGGTCCTCGCGCAGGCGCTGGTGCAGCTGGGCGCGCCCCACGTCGACCGCGAACACGGTGGCCGCGCCGTGCTGCAGCAGGCAATCGGTGAACCCGCCGGTCGAGGCCCCCAGGTCCAGGCAGCGCAGCCCGGTGACGTCGATCCCGAACCCGGAGAGGGCGCCTTCGAGCTTGTGGCCCCCGCGCGAGACGTACCGTTCCGGCTCCGAAACCTCCAGCGCCGCATCCTCGGCCAGCATCTGCGCCGGCTTGACCAGCACGAGCGTCCCCGACCGCACCCGCCCGGCCAATATCAGCCGCTGCGCGGCCTCGCGCGTGGGCGCCAGGCCGCGTTTGAGGAGGAGGAGGTCAGCGCGGGTCTTGGGCACACACGGATTGTACGGAGTCGCGGGGCTCCGCCCCCGCTTAATCACCCTGACGTTCGCGGCACGCCCCAGGGTTCGCACACCACCCGCGCCCTGGCCGGAGGCCGGGCGCGGGCTGCGGCATCGGTGGACAGGCGTTGGGGCCGGGTGGTTGCCTCAGGGGTGATTAAGCGGGGGCGGA
>DAOKYT010000034.1:0-28797 GCA_035326025.1 Tepidiformaceae bacterium | reverse complement strand
TTCTCCCAGTTCGCCGGCGCCAGCCAGGTGAACATCCAGAGCCAGACCGGCTCGGCCGCCGGCGCCCTGGTCAGCTTCGCTGTCGGCTCCACCGGCGAAGTAACCGGCATCTACTCCAACGGCGCCAACCGCATCATCGGCCAGCTCGCCCTCGCCACTTTCGTGAACCCCGGCGGCCTCCTCCGCCAGGGCCAGAACCTCTGGGCCCCGAGCTCCAACTCCGGCGAAGCCATCGTCGGCCTGCCCAACACCAACGGCCGCGGCTCCGTCAGCACCGGCACCCTCGAGTCCTCGAACGTCGACCTCGCCCAGCAGTTCACCAACGTCATCCTCGCCCAGCGCGGCTTCCAGTCGTCGTCCCGCGTTATCACCGCCGGCGACCAGATGCTGCAGGACCTGGTGAACATCATCCGCTAGTCACTCGACCGGTTGGGGGGCTTTGCTCGCGGCCCCCCAACCACCAGCCCGGAGGCCCCATGGGTCTGAGCCTCGCAACCATGAATCGCCTCGCTGCTGTGGCCGTCCTGCCCATCATGCTCATGGCGATTCTTGTCTTTTCCCGGCCAGCCCAGCGCGAGCGGGAACTCCCCCTTCCCACCGGCGGCACGGTCGTGGTGGCGAACCTCCGCTCCGAAACCCTCACGTTCCACAACCTCGCCACCGCTCGCGCGGATACCCTTGCCCTCCCGGGCCCGCCCCACGAACTGATCGAGTTCAACGGCCGCCTCTACGTCACCCTTGGCCGGGCGGACCTCATCGCAGAAGTCGACCCCGCCGGGCCCGGCATCCTCCGCCTCCTTCCTCTCCCCGGCGAACCACACGGTATCGCCGAGCGCGCGGGCTCCCTCCTGGTCACGCTCGATAAGGCCAACGCGGTCGTCACGATCGACCCGGCAACCTTCACCGAAGTCCATCGCGAACCCACTGGCGACACGCCCCATGTGGTTGCTACATCGTCCCACGGCGCCTTCGTGACGGGGTCGCGCGACAACACCGTCCGCCGCCTGGGAACGGAACCCGCCAGCGCCGTGACCGGTGGCCTGCCGGAGGGCCTGGCCCTCGCCGGTGACCGGGTGGTCACCGCGGACTACCTCTCCGGGACGCTCTCGGTCTTCGATGCGAAGGACCTTGGACTGCTGGGGTCGATTGATGTTGGCGCCGGCCCCGTGCGTGTCGTTGGGCTTGACGACCAGCGGGCCCTTGTCGCCACCCAGGGCACGCCCCGGCTCCTGGTTGTGGATGTCGCCGGGCTCCGCATCGAAGAGCAACTCGAAGTGCCCGCGCGGCCCGATGGCATCTGTCTCTCCCCCGACGGCGGACACGTGGGAATCGCCTCGAACGCGGAGGGAGTTGTGCGAATCTTCGCGACCGGCTCGTGGCGCGGCGCGGGGGCCATCCTGGCCGGGGACGGCCCCGGCGCCTGTCTCTGGCTGCCTTCCCGTTGACCAAGGACCCCCGGAGCGCGACTATCCCCCGATGCGACGGCGCGCCCGGGGTATCCAGTGACACCGGGGCGGACTTGCCAGGTCGGCGGGCGGTTTTCGAGGTGCCACAACCCGGCTGAGCACGTCTGCCAGTACTGCGGCGGTGCCTTCTGCTCGGTCCACACCGACTACATCGCCGACCACGAGGCTGTCTGCAGCCGGAAGCAGTGCCACGCCAAGCGTGTCGATCTCGAGGCACACCTCGCCTACAAGGCGCGCGTCATCCAGCGCAACCGGGCCGGGCTCTGCGGCATCGAAGGCTGCGGTCCCCATCCCGGCTTCGAGTGCTCGCTCTGCCTGGGCCTCTTTTGTGGCAGGCATCTCCACGAGCGGCACTACCCGTTCCAGGAAGGCCGCGTCCAGGTCGAACGCCTGGTGAGCGTCTGCGCGCACTGCTGGGAGCGCCGCAAGATCTGGCGCGCCCGCTGACCGCCATCCCGCCCGTCCTCAGGCGACCAGCCTCGGGAACTCCGGTCCGCCCGTGGTCAATCCGTCGAAGAGCGCAATGCAGTCGCCCCCGCGCGCCTTCAGGTTGCGTTTCGCCGTCGCGACCAGTGCTCCGAGTTCTTCGTAGGCGGGGCCTTCTGGCCCGCCAAGCGGAAGGCCGCCAACCGAGACCGTCACCCGGTCCACGGCCAGCCGCCCTCCCCCATCGAACCAGCGCCGCCTCAATCCCTCGGCCAGGGCGTCCTGGAACGTCCCAAAGTCATCGGCGTGGATGATCGCCACGAAGTCATCGCCACCCACATGGCCCACGAATGACTCGCGTTGGCATCCCTCCGCCGCCTCGACCAGCACGGCCGCCAGGCCGGCGATCGCTTCATCCCCGTGCCCGAACCCGAACCGGTCGTTGAACGATTTGAAGTCGTCGATGTCCGCGTACACCAGCACATATGGTTCTCCGCTCGCGCGCAGCGTTTCGACTTTGCGCCGGATGAGGCGGTTGCCGGGCAGGCCAGTCAGCGGGCTCACCAGCCGCGCTTCCGCTACTTCCTCCGCCAACAACTGCTCCAGCAGCCCGGTCGTGCTCACGATGCCTGCATAGTTTTTGCCTTCGAGCACAACAATCGGGTCCTGGAGGGTGGCGGCCGGCCTGTCGAGGGCCATCCGCGCCGCCTCCTGCACCACTGTCGTCGTCTGGACAGTGATCGCCGGCGTGCAGAGCTGCTCCGCGCTTCGCCGGCCGTTCAGCGAAAGGCCAAACTGTCCCGACATCCGTTCGAAGAGGCGTCCCCTGGTGATGATCCCCGCGACACCGTCCGGGCGCAGCACAACCAGCACATCGAGGTGCCGGTTCGCCTGGAAGAGCTCGTACACTGCCGTGCCCGGAGCCTCGGCCGGCACCGTCGGCGTCACCTCCACCAGGTCCGCCACCTGTGCGCGGCCAGGACCGGGCGCATCCCGGCGGCGGCTCCCCGCCACTTTCCTGATCTGTGCCTGGATTGCCCGGTCCGGGCCCACCGGCCGCGGACCGGGTAGCCCCAGGTAGTACCCCTGCCCGAACGGCACGCCCAGCCCGATGAACGCCTCCATCTGCTCGCCCGTCTCGATTCCCTCCGCGATGACCCGCGCATGCACTCGTCCGGCGAACTGTACCAGCGCCTCCACCATCGACCGCCGGCTCCGGTCGAACGCGATATCCCGCGCGAGCCACCGGTCGAGCTTGATGAAGTCCGGCCGCAACTCCACGATCGATTGCAGGCTCGATGGCCCCGCCCCGGCGTCGTCAATCGCCAGCAGGAAACCCCGTCCCCGGAACCCTCCCAGCACTCCCCGCATCCGCCCGAAGTCATCGATGCTCTCCCCCTCGGTCACCTCGAGGACGACCTGCTCGGGGGCGAGGCCGTGCTCCCGGGCGGCCCGCTCCAGGTTTAGCGCCGTCATCCGTCCGGCCTGGAGCGACGCCGGCGTCACGTTCAGGAACAGCAGCTTCTCCGCGGGGATTTGCGGCCCCAGCCGCTCCAGCGACGCCAGTCGCCACGCCCGGTCCGTTTCGGTGAGCAGCCCGACTTCTCCCGCTGCCGCGAGGAACCGGTCCGGCACGTCCAGCGGCGCCCTCCCCGCCGGCCTCGTCAATGCCTCGTACCCGAGTTCCAGCCCCGATGTCAGGGAGACGATCACCTGGCACTCGGAGCGGAACATTCGTTGGTCCAGCGCAGCTTCGATATCCCGCCGCAGCTGGGCCTTGTTCGCTAGCGTTGCCAGGGACACCGCCGACGCCTGGGAGTTCGCGTTCACCTTCCACCTCCACCCAACTCATCGGGAGCGCCGGGCCGCCAGTGAACACCCTTTGTCGAGCGTTCAACGTCCGTTAAATAAACTGTAACCGGGCGTACCCTCCCGGGAGCTGTAGTCATGTCTTTGCCCGGCAACACCGCGCTCTCCCACATTCAGCTTGCCGGTCGCGCCCTCGCGCCCCACATCCGCCTCACCCCCGTCTGGCCCTTCACCGTCCCTGCTCCCGGGCTCGATGTGCCCCTCCTGCTGAAGTGCGAAAACCTCCAGCTCACCGGCTCCTTCAAGGTGCGCGGCGCGCTCAACTTCGTCCGCCAGCTCGATGACTCCATCGCCGCCCGCGGCCTCATCGCCATGAGCGCGGGCAACCACGCCCAGGGCGTCGCCCTCGCCGGCGCGGCCCGCGGCATCCCCGTGACCGTCGTCATGCCCGAATCGGCCCCGCTCGCGAAGGTCAACGCCACCCGCGCGCTCGGCGCCCGCGTCGTCATCCACGGCGCCTCGCTCGATGATGCCCGCGCCGAGGCACAGGCCATCGCCGCCAGCGAAGGCTGCATCTTCGTCCCGCCCTTCGACGACGATGCCGTCATCGCCGGGCAGGGCACCGTCGGCCTCGAACTGCTCGAACAGGTGCCCGGCATCGAAGAGGTCCTCGTCCCCGCCGGTGGCGGCGGTCTCCTCGCGGGTGTCGCCGTGGCCCTGAAGTCGGTCCGGCCGGGCATCCGCGTCGTCGGCGTCCAGTCCGCCGCCATGGATGGCATCCGCCGCTCCTTCGAAGCCGGCCGGGTTGTGACGACATCCCCGGCCCGCACCATCGCCGACGGTGTCGCCGTTGCCGGCCCCTCCGAGCGCACCTTCGCGCTCATCCAGCGCCACGTCGACGAAGTCATCGCCGTCCCCGACGACGCCATCGCCCACGCCATCGTCCTCCTCATCGAGCGCGCGAAGCTGGTGGTCGAAGGCGCGGGCGCGCTGGCCGTCGCGGCGGTCCAGTCCGGCCTCTACCGCCCGCGCGGCGAAGCCGTCGCGATCCTCTCCGGCGGCAACATCGACATCAACCTGCTCGGCTCGATCGTCCGGCGTGGCCTGGTCGACGCGGGCCGCTACCAGCACCTCGCGATCGAGGTGAGCGACACCCCCGGCCAGCTCGCACTCGTCTCCGGCGTGATCGCGGGCGCGGGCGGGAACATCCTGGAAGTCGACCACAACCGCGAAGCCCCCGGCATGCCAGTCGGCGTGGCCGTCCTCGAACTCCTGATCGAGGTCAACGGCCTCCAGCACTTCAACGAGATCGTCCAGGCCCTGCGCGATGCCGGCCTGCGCGGCGTCCCCGGCAGCCCGGCTCGCCTGGTCACCCCCGACGCCCGCATGCGCCACGGCGGCTCCTGATTCACGCCGTAAAGCTGGCCATGAATGGTTGACATGCCGGGCCCGCGGTGTCGAATATGACCCCGGACTCCCTTGGCCCGCCCCGGGCCGGGAGACTGCGGGAGGGCGGGAGAGCATGCGGTCAGCGTTGACTCGCAGGACAGTGTTGACCCTCGCGGCCACCATCGCCGTCGGGGTCCCGCTCGTCGCCGGCTCCCTTGCGGTCCTCAACCGGGGCGAGGATGACGCCGCCGCGGACGACATCAAGCAGATCCTCGATCCGATTGCAGGTGCAGCGGATGCCACGGACGCGGTGGCACTGGTCAACGGGGCGCCGATTTCGAAGTACCGTCTTGAGGGAACGATTGCCACCTCCGGCGAAAGCCGCGAGAAGGTGCTCGACGCGCTCATCGAGCACGAGCTCCTCCACCAGGAGGGTGTCCGCCTCGGCCTTGAAGCGACCGATGACGCGGTCGAGAAGGCCATTGCCCAGACCCGCGAAACCGCTTCACCTGCCCTTGTGGAGGCCGCGATTGAGCTGGCGAGGGAACAGGGCATCACCATGGACGAGGAGACGTACTGGTCCCATCCACTGACCATCGAGGCCACCCGGAAGTCCCTCACAGTCGGCGCTGCACGCGAAGCGCTGCTTGCCGGTGTTGAGCCGCAGCGCCGGGACGAAGTGCTTGCCGGGAAGGTCCAGGAGCTTCGTGCCACGGCCGAGATCGACATCCGTGCGCCATAGGCTCCTGCCCGGCGCGCTCACGCTGGCGCTCCTGGCGCTTGCAGCCGCGTGCGGTCCGGCGCAACCCGACGGCGAGGCCACACCCCCGGCTGTCGCCTCGCCGTCCGAGACACCGGGCGTCGCCCCCGAGCCGTCTCCAACCCCCGACCCCGCGAAGTGGCGCAACGGCACCGCAAGATGCCCGATGCCGCCCCACGTCTCCGTCCCGCCAACTGGCGTGGAACGCGGCGACGCGACGCAGGCGTTCTGCGTCGTGTGGGCAAACGAATACCCCGACGAGTCCGGCTTTCGTGTGTCGGTGCGCTACCACGTGGGGGGCGAGCAGTTCGAACACACCATCCCGCCAGACGAACATGACTTCGTCTTTCCGCCCGCCGAGGCGCCCGTCCCTTCGGGTCCCGAATGCACCGCCCGCCAGAGCTACACCATCGAGGTTTTCGTTATCCGTCCAGCGGGCGCTGAGCCGGTTGGCGCCGTCGGTGGCGTAGCAGAGTGCGGGAGGCCGCAGTGAACTGGAACGGCGCCGCGTCGCTGCCGCCCGGCTTGCTATACTCCCCGCCGTGCCCGCGTGGAGAGTGATCGAACAGGCCGAACTGGAGTTCGCTGCACGCGTGCGGCGGCTGTTCGACGCCGGCCGCCACAAGACAATAGCGACGCTCCGCGCCGATGGCTCGCCACGCATCTCGGGCATCGAGTGCGAGTTCGTGGACGGCGACCTCCGCTTCGGTTCGATGATCGGCGCGCGCAAGGGGGCAGACCTCAAGCGGGACCCGCGCTTCGCCCTGCACGGCCCAACCTTCCACCCCGAGGAGGGCAAGGAACGCGAGTGGCCGGGTGAGGCGAAGATCGCCGGCCGGGCCATCCTCGTAACCATCGATCCGGAGGACGGCCGGCCTCCCGGTGAGACATTCGTCGCGGACATCACCGAGGTCGTGATCACGGGCCTCAACCCCGAGGGCACCATGCTCGTCGTCGAGTGGTGGACACCCGGGCGCGGCCTCCAGAGGATCGAGCGGGAGTAATCCCGGTAGGGGCGGCGGTGGGCGCCAGCCTACGCCCGCTCCCGGCTCGGGCCTTCCGGCGAAAGCAACGCATCGAGCACCACGACCAGCGCCACCAGCCCGCCGGCGAGCACCACCAGCCGGAACAGCTTCGCGATGAACCCGCGAACCGTGCCCAGGCCCTTGCTCAGTACCGGCACACCGTTACCCTCCCGGCGCCTACACCAGCGCGCCGCCGTCCAGGATGAGCGTCTCGCCGGTGGTGAACGACGACGCCGGGCTGGCGAAGTACACCACCGCTCCCGCCACCTCCTCCGGCTCGCCGATGCGCCGCAAGGGGGTCTGAGCGCTTGCGCCGCGCCCGACCGTTTCGTTGTCCCACAGTGCCCGCGAGAACTCGGTCCGGATGAGCCCCGGGGCGATGCAGTTCACCCGGATCCCGTCCGGCCCCCACTCAAGCGCGCACACCTTCGTCAGCATGATGAGCGCGGCCTTCGAGACCGAGTAGGCGCCGACCCCGGCCCCGGCCCGGAATCCGGCCGTCGAACTCACGTTGATGATGCTCCCGCCTTCGCCGTGCTCCTTGATCGCGTCCCGCGCCAGCTTCGAGAGGACGAAGACCGACTTGACATTGGTGTTCATCACCGTGTCCCACGCGCGCTCGTCGAGGTCCGCGATGGGCCCGAATACCGGGTTGGTCCCGGCGGTGTTCACCAGGATGTCGATGCGGCCCAGCTGGCGCTTCGTCTCATCCACCAGGTTCTTCAGGGCATCCATCTCGCGCACGTTCGTCGGCACCGCGATGCCCCGCTGGCCTGTCGCCATCACCGCCTCCCGCGCTTCCTCCAGCGCCTCGGGCTTGCGCGCGGCCACGCACACATCCGCGCCCGCCTCCGCCAGCGCAATCGCGATCGAACGCCCCATGCCCCGGCTCCCGCCGGTGACGATGGCCACCTTCCCCTTGAGAGAGAAATCCGCGACAGCCATGGTCTTGCCTCGTGTGCAAAATTGGGCGTTCCGCGATGCGCCGCCTGGCGATTCTACCTGCCGCCGGCGGCAACAGTCGCGGCGTGCCCATGGGCCGCTCATCTCGATGCTGGCGAGGGCACGATCCCGGCCCGCCGGGGACGAGAAAAGGTCCACCTGGGGCTACAATCAGGCGCATGCAGCCCCCCTCAGTCTCTGTGATGATCCGCGCCTGGGATATCCGCCTCGGTACGACGGGCCAGATGGTCATGGACGCCGCCCGCCACGCCGAGGCGCTCGGCCTCGATGGCATCATCGCCGGCGACCACGTCACCTTCCACGGCTACGGCAACGATGGCCTCCTGACGCTCACCGCCATCGCCGCCGCCACGGAAACCATCGAGCTCAAGACCGGCGTCTATATCCTTCCCCTGCGCCACCCCGTCCCGGTTGCCATCCAGGCTGCCCAGCTCGACCAGCTGAGCATGGGCCGCCTCGTCCTCGGCGTCGGCATTGGCGGCGAAGACCCGCACGAATACTGGAGCTGCGGCGTCGACCCATCCACCCGCGGCGCGCGCGCCAACGAGGCACTCCAGGTCCTGAAGAGGCTATGGACCGAGGACGGCGTCACTTTCGCGGGCCGCCACTTCCAGCTCGAGGACGTGACGGTGTACCCGAAGCCGTTCCGCCCCATCCCCATCTTCGTGGGCGGCCGCAGCGATGCTGCTCTGCGCCGCGCCGGCCGCTACGGCGACGGCTACACCGGGATCTGGCAGTCGCTCGATCGGTTCCGCGAAGCAGGCGACAGGGTCGCCGCCGCCGCCTCCGCGGCCGGGCGCGATCCGACTGAACTCGAACTGGGCATGCAGTTCTGGACGACCATCGCAGCCTCGCGCGACGAAGCCCGGGCGCAGGTTTCAGCCGGCATGGAAGCCATGTACCGCCTCCCCTTCGAGCGCTTCGAGCGCTACACCCCTTTCGGCACCGCCCGCGAGGTCGCCGAGTTCATCGTGCCCTACGTCGAAGCCGGTGCCCGCCACGTGAACCTCATCGCCACCCAGGACACCCCGGAAGAGAGCGTCGAGCGCGCCGCCGAGGTCCGCGCCGCACTCCACGACCTCTGCCGTTAGCCCGGCCGGTTCGCTATCCTCCGCCCATGGCAACCATCGCGGTTATCGGCTCCGGCGCGGTTGGCGGCTACTATGGCGCCCGCCTCGCCCAGCATGGACACGATGTCCGCTTCCTCATGCGGGCCGACCTGGCGGCCGTGCGCGAACGCGGACTCCGGGTCTTCAGCAAGGACGGCGATTTCCATCTCCCGGTAGTCGCCGCGTTCGCCGCCCCAGGGGAAATCGGGCCGGTCGACTGGGTGATCTGCTCGCTCAAAGCCACGGCCATCGACCAGGCCCGGTACCTCGTCGAACCGTGCCTCGGCCCGCGGACGCGCATCGTCGCGCTTATGAACGGCCTCGACATCGAGGACTCCTTCGCGGCCTGGTTCGGCCCCGCCCGCGTCTTCGGGGGCATGGCCTTTGTCTGCATCAACCGGGGCGCGCCCGGCGTCATCCACCACCTGGACTACGGGCGCGTCTCCATCGGCCACTTCCTCGACGACCCCGCCGAGACCGCTCGTCTCCGCGAGCTGCTCGAATCGGCGTCGATCGACGTCGCCGTTGCCCCGAACCTTCGCTACGCGCGCTGGGAGAAGCTCTGCTGGAACGTCCCGTTCAACGGCCTCAGCGTGGCCGCCGGCGGCATCGGCACGCAGGCCATTCTCGCTGACCCGGAGCTCCGGGCCACCGCCGAGCGCGCGATGCGCGAAGTGATCGCCGCCGGCAACGCCGACCTCCACGCCCGCGGGTCGGCGGCCGATCTCGATCCAGCCGGGATTGTGGCCCGCATGTTCGCCCTCACGAGCACCATGGGCGACTACCGCACCAGCATGGTCATCGACTACGTCCTCGGCCGCGCGCTGGAAGTTGAAGCCATCCTTGGCAACCCGGTCCGCCGCGCGCGTAGCCTGGGGATCGAGACGCCCACGATGGCTGCGCTCTATGCCCTCGTGCGCCACGCCGACCGCGTCCGCCGGGGCCTCCAGCCCATCCTCAACCCCTCCGCGCTGGACAGTCCCGGGAAGGTTGTTTGAGAAAACCCGCACCGCCGCGTAGACTTCCGCCCACTCGCTGCTCGCTCCCCTGGAGGACCCGCTCATGGACATCCGCGACCTGCTCATCGATGGCATCCGGCAGATGAACGATTGGCTCGACTCGGCCATCAAGGACCTCACGGACGACCAGGTGAACTGGCTCCCGCCGGGGAGCACGGTCAACATTGGATTCAACGCCTGGCACGTCCTCCGCACCGAGGACAACATCACCAACTTCGTCCTCCAGGACCGCAAGCCGCCCATCTGGGTCAGCGACGGTTACCCCGACCGCATGGGCCTCCCGAAAGTCGACCAGGGTACCGGCATGAGCCTGGAGGACGCGCGTGCCATGAAGTTCAAGCTCGCCGATCTCCGTGACTACGGCGCGAAGGTCAGCGTAGCCACCATCGAGTTCCTGGAGCATGTGCCGCTCGAAACGCTCGACGAGGTCCAGATGGTCCGCCCACTCGGCGAAATGCCGCGCTGGAAGGTCCTCCGCCAGGTGGTGATGACCCACGGATTCATGCACCTCGGCGAAATCAACGGCACCAAGGGCCAGCTCGGCCTGGGGTTCTCCATCTAGGGCCGGCCTCGCCCTTCCTACTCCTCGCGCTGGCCCCGCAGGAACTCCTC
The DNA here is from genome assembly GCA_035326025.1 of Tepidiformaceae bacterium. Classification (GTDB taxonomy): domain Bacteria; phylum Chloroflexota; class Dehalococcoidia; order Tepidiformales; family Tepidiformaceae; genus Amarobacter. The sequence goes on along the minus strand of DAOKYT010000034.1, from coordinate 18,219 downwards.
GACATCCAGCACCAGTTCCTCGCCCTGCGGGAGCTGGCTCTCCGGCTCGGCTGTCGAGGCGGCCTCGTCGTATGCCTCTTCCAGCCGGCGGACGTAGTCCGCCACCTCCGGGTTCGCAGAGAGCGCCGTGTTCACTTCGAGCATGAAGCGCTCCCCGGCTGACTCCAGCTCCGAAAGGTCGAACTCCATCCCCAGGATTCCTTGCATCCGGCGCAGCAGCGCCGCGGTCGCCGGGGGGTTCTGCGAAGCGGTGATGTAGTGCGGGACGTTCGCCCACAGGCTCGCCCCGGCCAGGTTCGCCCCGTGCAGCGAATCGTGCAGCACGCCCACAATGCCCGTCGGCCCTTCGTATCGCGATGGCTCCAGGTTCAGCCGGGCATTCACCGCCGGGTTCATCGCGCTCCCGGTCACCCGGACGGGCCGGCTGTGTGGCACCTCGGCCAGCAACGCACCCAGCGAGACCACCAGGTCCACGCCAAGCTCGCCGAAGAGCGAGGCCTGGGTGCCCGTGTATGTCTTCCACCGCAGGCCCGGCTCCGTCCCCAGGAACACCACCACATCGTGCGGCCCTGTCGGGTTGCGAGCGTAGAAGAAGTCGTTCGTGGGCCACATCAGTTCCCGTTCGCCCCGCGCCGTGAGCCGGACCGATGGCCGTGTCTCGGTGAAGTCGTAGAACGGCTCCGGGTCGAGCGAGGCAAACCGCCGCGCTCCCAGCCTCCTGACCACGAACCGTGCCGCGTTGGTCGCCGCCGAGACGGCATCGTTCCATCCCGCGAACGCGCAGATGGCGATCGGCTTGTTCAGGCTGGGCCGGGTGTCAATGCGCAGGGCGTCCACACCCTCAACGATACCAGCGCTTCCCCGCCCTCGCGACCGCCTGGGCCCCTTGTCCCCACTGCTACAATGCGAACAGATGAGCGAACGGCGCGCCTCCGTCCTCCACATCGACCTCGATGCGTTCTTCGTTTCGATGGAACTCCTGCGCCGCCCGGAACTGCGCGGCCAGCCCGTGGTGGTTGCCGGCGGCCTCGGCAACCGCGGCGTGGTGAGTACCGCCAGCTACGAGGCCCGGCGCTACGGCGTCCGCTCCGCCATGCCAGTCGCCCGGGCCCGCCGGCTCTGTCCCCACGCGGTCTTCCTCGAGACCGACTTCCCCTACTACTCCCGCGCATCGAAGGCCTTCCACGCAATTCTCCGCGAGTACACACCCGTGGTGGAGCCCGCGGGTGCCGACGAAGCCTACCTCGACGTGTCCGGCAGCGAGGCTCTCTTCGGCTCACCCGCCGACATCGCCACCACCATCCGCCAGCGCATCCGCGACGAGATCGGCATCACGGCCTCCGCCGGCGTCTCCATCAACAAGCTCGTCTCCAAGGTCGCCAGCGACGCGGGCAAGCCCGATGGCCTCGTCGTCGTCCCCCCGGGGACAGAAGCGGCATTCCTGGCGCCCCGTCCCATCCGCGACCTCCCGATGGTCGGCCGGAAGACGGCCGGGATCCTTTCCGGGCTCGGCATTCACACGATCGGCGACATCGCCCGCACCCCCGACTCGGCCCTGATCGCGAAGTTCGGGGCGCACGGCGCCGAGCTCCGGGCGCGCGCCCTCGGCATCTTCGATGCCCCCGTGCTCGCCGGTCGCGGCGAGGCAAAGTCGGTCTCGCGCGAAACCACGTTCGATACCGACGAACCCGATGGCGACCGCCTTCGCGCCATCCTCCGCGGACAGTCCGAACGTGTCGCGGCCGACCTCGCGCGCCAGGGCAGGGCCGGCCGCACCGTGACCCTCAAGCTCCGATTCCCTCCCTTCGAGACTATTTCCCGCTCGCTCACCACCGGCGTCGCTGTCGAGCTCCCCGGCGACCTCTTCGCCGCCGCCGTGGCGCTCTTCGACCGCGCCTGGGCAGAGAACGATCGCCGCCCCGTGCGCCTGATTGGTGTCGGCGTTTCGAACCTCCAGGAGCGCGCCCGCCAGCTCCGGCTCGGCGAGACGCTTGAGGCCGATCACCTCCACGATGCCGTCGCCCAGCTTCGCGACCGGTTCGGTGATCGTGTCCTCCGCCGCGGTGCCGAGATCCCGCCGCCGCGCTGACCGTTTGACAGCCCGCGTTCCCGGGCGACATGATTGGGCAACTTTGGCGAGGTTTGAAACGTGACCGGTGATTCCCCGTCCCGCCCGGCGTGGCTAACCCTCGGCGCGGCCAGCGAGCTCATGGGTGTCAGCGAATCGACCATCCGGCGCTGGGCAGATGCTGGCGAGATCCGCTCCTACCGCACGAGCGGCGGCCACCGCCGCATACTCGAAGAAGACCTCCGCCACATCGTGGCCAATACCCACGCGGTCAGCGCCGCCCGCGATACCGACCGCATCAGCGACCTCGCAACCGCACGCGTCAAGCGCCGCCTCAACCCTCGCGGCCGCCATGGCCAGGGCTACGCGTCGTTTGAGGGACTCAGCGATGACGCCCGTGACCGGCTCCGGCTGCTTGGCCGCCAGCTCGTCGACCTCTTCGCCCGCTACATCGCCTCGGATTCCAAGCGCGAGCGCTTCGCCGAAGACGCCCGCACCATCGGCCGGGAGTACGGCCGCACGCTCGTCGGCGAGCACGTCGGCCTGACTGCCGCCGTCGGTACCTTCAACTCCCTTCGCCGTTCGCTCGAAGAGACCGCCTCCCAGATCGCGACGGAAGCCGGGCTTTCGACGGAGGACGCGGTCGAGGCGATCGAAAACATCCTCGTCCTCGCCGATGTCGTCCTCGAGGGCATGGCGTCCGTCTACGAATCGCACAACGCCGGGTAGGTCAGTCGTCGTCCCCGGCCGGGATGTCCACGCCGCGGAAGTGCTCGACGTTGCGCGCGGACCCGCGCCCATCGAGTTCCACGGCGATCACATCAACCCGGATGCGCTCGCGGTCGAGCGAGTGCTCCTCGGCGTACCGCAGCGCCGCATGCCAGAGCCGCCGAAGCTTGGCCCGCGTAAGCGACTCCGCCGCCAGGCCGGCAGCCCCGCGGCGCGTCCGCACCTCGACGATCACCGTCTCCTGCCCGTCTCGCGCCACCAGGTCCAGCTCCGCCCGCCCGATGCGCACGTTGCGATCGATGATCGTCATGCCAAGCGACTCCAGCCGGTGGGCGGCGACCCGCTCGCCAAACCCTCCCAGCTGCTGCCGCTCGTTCACCACGGAAAGCTGAACTGCGCCACGGGCGCGTAACTTCGCCGGTGAATCGGGCTCGGGCCCCGCTCCCGCAACAACCGCTTGTGTTCCGGCGTCGGGTAGCCCTTGTTTCTGCACAGCCCATACCCCGGGTACCTGGAGCACAAGTCGATCATCACGGCGTCGCGCGCCACCTTCGCGACGATCGAGGCGGCCGCCACCGCCACGCTCAGCGCGTCGCCATCGATCACCGGACGCACATTCGGCAACGGCAGGTCGAGCGCATCGCTGATGACCGCGTCTGGCTTCACCCCGAGTGCCTCGAACGCCCGCAGCATGCACAGCCGCCGCGCAGGCAGGATGCCAATATGGTCGATTTCCTCCACGGAGGCCCAGCCGACCGCATACGGCACCGATTCCCGGATCTTCCCGGCGAGCTCATCGCGCGCGCGCTCCGGCAACACCTTCGAATCACGCACCTGCGAGTACCACCGGAACCGCCGCCCGGCAGGCAGCGCGACCACCCCGGCGGCCACCGGCCCCGCCAGCGGCCCCACGCCGACTTCGTCCACGCCAGCCACCCACACCGCCCCGGCGTTCCACGCTTCCTGCTCGAACCGCAGCGAGGGGACCGGCGTCGCGCCCATGCGCGCATCGTACCGGCCCTCGCCACCCGGGGAAGTCAGTTATGGCGCCTTCGGCCGAAAACGGATGGCTCGCGGCAGGAACTGCCCCCGGGCGCCCCGCCGCAAGCTCGAAGCCCGGCACCCGGGAGATGCGCATCGTCCCATCCGGGCACTGGAACCGCGGCAGGCTCTCGGACGACCGCCAGCTGCCCACCGGGATCGCCATGGTGACCTCACTACTGCCGCTGTCTCCCTTTGCCGGGCTCGCGCCGTGTGGATCAGCTCAATTGAGCAGCTCGTGCTCGACAGCGAAAAGCGTGGCCGCCGCCCGGCTGGAGACGCCGATCTTCACATAAATGTGCTCGAGATGCGTGCGAACGGTGCTTTCGCTGACGAAGAGTCTTGCCGCCGCCTCTCGTCTGTTCAAGCCCCGGGCTACCAGGCGAAGGACCTCTACTTCGCGGTCCGTAAGGCCCGCGGGCCACTCCCGCCGGGAAGGCACGGCCACCGTCCGCGCGAACCCAAGCGTCCCTTTCAGAGGCTCGAAGACACTGGCGGAGAAGCTGCTGCCAACTTCCTGTTCCATCGCCTTGAGGGCTTGTTCCGGAGCGAGGGCCGCCCGGCCAGGAGCATCATGGGTGAGCTCGTCGAAGCGGTCGCTTACCGCGATGATCTGCGCCCCGACCGGAGTTTGCCTTCCCTTCAGGCCGCGGGGGAACCCGTCTCCGTCGACACGCTCGTGGTGGGCGCCGACCAGTCCCGCCGCGCCGCGCAGCGCGGGTACGTTGCTCAGGATCCGTTCGCCGTGATACGGGTGAAGGCGTACCTGCTCCCACTCCGGCCGCGTCAACCTGGCCTGGGGCTTCTCCAGGACGAACGACGGGACCGCAACCAGGCCCAGGTCGTGCGTGAGCGCGGCGCGGTGCAGGTCCAGCGTTTCCACTTCCGAAAGTCCGAGGCGCACCGCGACGCCCTCGGCCGTTGCAGCCACACGACGCGAATGGCCGAGGCTGTAGGCCGACTTCATGTCGGCGAAATCGGCGAGTGCAACGGCAGCGTCGGTCAGCTGCTCCTCGCTCGTCCAGCGCAGGCGGTTCTCCGGTTCGAGGCTCATGACGGCGGGCCAGAGGTTTTCATCGCTCTCGAGTGCTTGCCAGAAGTCCGCCTCCTTCGTCGCCACGAGCAACGCGTCGACGGCTTCCGGGTCGAACGCTCGGCCGCGGCCGCGGCGCGTAAGCTCGACCGCGCCCTCGCGCCCGCCGCTGTCGTGGAACACCTCGAAGAAGGCAGCCAGGTAGACGACGCGGCAGGCCATGGGGATGTCCTGGCCCCGGAGCCCGCGGGGAAAGCCGCCACCATCCCACTGCTCGAAGACGGAGAGGAGTGCTCCCTGCACTTCCTCGGGCATGCCCAGCCGCGCCGCCAGGTCAGAGGCCACGTCACACGTGTTCTGAAAGCCTTCCCGCAGGACGTCGGGGCCATGGGCCGCGAAGTCCACGAAGCGCCCCGCTCGCGTCGCAAACGGAGCGCCGCGAGCGAGGAAGCGCCACATCCAGCCAACAAGCTGAAATGGACTGCGGATGTCGGTGTGGAAGACGAGCTCGCGCCGGGCAACGATTTCGTCGGTCAACATCCGCCTGGCTATCTGGCTTGTCCAGGCGGTGCACCCAGCGTCCATGAGCAGGCTGGTGTAGTAGACCGTGATCTGCTCCCCCGCGGGCAGCGACAGCCGCTGTGCGAGGCGCATGGCAACCAGACACGTGCGGAGGCCATGCTCCGCCGGCAATCCAACCGCAAGGTCGCCGGCAAGCGAGAGCGCGCCAAGGACATCAGCGGTCCGGATCGCCCGCGGTGCGGGCGGGTCTCCCCCGGTCGAGTCAGGCAGGTCCGGGCGTGATATCGACGGCATCGAGCTCCTCAACCAGAAGCGACCTTCGCTGAAGTCCCGGACAGGATAACAGAAAGGTTTTGGACGCAATCCGGCGGGCCAAAATCGGACGATCGTCGATGGGCAACGGCTTCCGTTCTCCTGACTATCGGCCTCGCGGCTTTGCTCGCCGCGGAGAGAAGGGCACAGGACGAACCGTGCTCACACGAACCCGGGACGGCCGACATCACCGGCCCTGAGCCAGCCATCCGCTTCGCGTGGGGTGGCGTCACGTGCCCCCTGGGCCGTCACCAGGGGACCGCGCGTCTCCGCCGCGCGAGCGGCCCTATTGGACAAGCGTTACCCGGATAGCGAGAGGAGAAGGAATGGCAGCTGAGATCCCCGAACCGCAGGCAATCCTCGACGCGCCAGGAGCGTCCTGCGCCTACCTCACGCCGCTGATCAAGGAGCGACTGGCCTTCCTTGCCAGCGGCGAAGTGCTCGAGGTCCAGGCAGATGACCCCGCCGCGCGCGAGGGCGTGCCCGCCTGGAGCCGCCTGACCGGCAACGAGCTCATCGCCTTCGTCGAGGATGGCCGGGGCAAGACGCGCTTCTTCCTCAGAAAGAAGTAGTACATCGCACAGATGGAGGCACACGAGATGGCCCACGGTTCTCCGCAAGGAACACCAGGCGACTGGAAATCGCCGGGAAGGAAAGCCCCAATGAAGCGCAGCCTCCTGGCGCTCTTCTCTGGTCTGATCGTCGGGGCCGCCCTGGTAGCGACGGTTGGAGAGGCAACGGCCGATGCGCCCCCGCCCGTGCCGGCGCACCGCCACTACAAGCTCGCCGCCAGCGGCGAGAAGGTCTACGTCGGGCCCAACTTCTGCGAGGTTGCGGCGTCGGCGCAAGGCTTCTACGGCTTCCACGCCAAAGTCCACCTGACCGACCCGGGCACGAACGACATCCTGTCGGAATCCTGCCCGTGACCCGGCCTCTCATAACCGCGCGTCGCGTGGAAGCCGCATCGGCGGCAACGCGCTGATCGGTGGTCCGGGACGACGAGCGGGGCACGCCCTTCGTCCTGCGCAAGAGGTAACACCCCCAACAAGAGGAGCAACCTGAAGATGGCAAAGATTCTCATCAACTGCACCCACGCCAAGAACGACCCGGAGCGCGCGATCCTGTCGTTTATCACTGGCAACGTCGCGGCGACTGCCGATCAGGAGACAAAGGTCCTTCTGACCATCGATGGCGTCTGGCTGGCGACGAGGGGCTATGCGGCCGGCGTCGCCCAGGAAGGCTTCCCCGCTCTCCAGGAGGTCCTGGACTCGTTCGTGAAGAACGGGGGCGAGGTCTGGGCCTGCGGCGCCTGCACGAACCCCCGCGGGATAACACAGGAAGACATGATCCCCGGCGCGAAGATCGTCACCGCCGCCAACGTCGTCGAGTACATGGCCTCCGGCGCCTCGGCGTTGAGCTTCTAAGGCCGCCGGCGGGGTGGCCGCCGTCGCTGCTGGCAGGTGAGCCAGTGGCTCGCGCCAAGCCCGGCCCCGGCCACCGGCCGGACGCATCGCGGCGGACACTCCCGGCAGCGTTGCGGGCTGCGTCCTATGAAACCGCCATGCGCCGGGCGAGCACCTTGCGGATGCGCTGGCGTACGTCCTGTTTCGCGGCGGCCAGTTCGCCGATCGGTTCTTCGTGGCGAGGCTCGGTGAACACGAATCGCACATCCGCGACCTGCCGGCCCAGCGCGGCCTCGAGCGCGAGGGCATAGGCCGCGCCCTGCCGCCGGTAGCGTTCCATCGCCCGCGCGATGTCGTCCAGGCTCCGTGCGGAGTCCGTCTTGTAGTCGACCACGACCAGCCCCTCCGGCCCCTCGTAGAGGAGGTCGATGAACCCCTCAACGGTCGCCCCCTCGACCTGCGTGCCGACGTAGACTTCGCGCCAGTAGCGGCCCGAGGCCAGCGCCGCGCGCACCGCCGCGGACTGGCGGGCATTTTCGGCGAGCCGCGCGATGCGGGCGCCTTCTCCGGCGATGCCTTCGGCCACGGCCTGCGCCCGGGCGGCGTCGTCCAGGCCGGCGCCGGTTTGCAGGTCGATGGTCTGCAGCACCGCGTGCACCGCGCGCCCGACGGATGTACCGGCGCGGCCCTTGCGCCAGGGCTGCCGCTCATCGTCCGGGGGTGATTTTTCGGGCTCTTTCTCGCCCTCGTGAGCGATCGCGGTCGCTGCGAGCACCGGCGCGTGCCGTGTTTGCTGGAGCAACGCGGTCCGCTCGGCGATCCAGTGCTCCCGGAGGGCGGCGGAATCGGCTGCAGGATGGTCCGGTGTATCCGGCCGGCCCGATGGAAGCGGCACCGTGTAGGGCGCCCACGTCCCGTTCTGCCCGGCATCCGTGCAAACGGCCAGCAGGCACTCCGCATGCGAGCACTTGTCCTCCGCATGGCGCGTGTCGTGGGGTGTCCTGGGGGGGACGGCCTGGAAGAGCGACACGACGAGCCGCCGTTTGGCGCGCGTGGCCGCGACGTAGAGCAGCCGGTCGCGTTCCAGCCGCTGGTGGCGGCGTTCGAGTGCGGCTGCCTGCTCGAAGCCGGCGGTCTGGAAAGGCCAGTCCTTCATGCCCACCCGTACTTCGGCGGTCCCCCCTTCGTGGATCCGGCCGGGCCAGATGACAGGCTCATCGCGCTTGACCGATCCGGCGCCGAGGCCTGCCAGGAAGACAATCTCGAATTCGAGGCCCTTGGCCGCGTGGATGGTCATGATCCGGATGGCGTCATCGTCGGGTTCTCTCGACACGCCCTCATTCACGCGGGCGCCCTCTTCCTCCTGGGTGCGGAGCCACTCAACAAACTGGCGGAGCGTGGTCAGCGCTCCGGACTCGTCGAGCCCGCGCGCCTGCTCGGCGACGAACCGCAGCCGGCGCCACGATTCGCGCGGGCGGGGGCCAGCCACCGCGAGCTCGAGCATGTGGCGCGCCGCGATGACCTCCTCGATAAGCGCGCCCGTGCTGAGGTACCACTTGCGCCGGTGGAATTCGCGGAGCGCTTCCATCCCGGCGCGTACGCGCTCCGGGCTCTCAGCCGGCGGCGGGGAGAGGTAGTTCCACCGCCCGCCCGCCTGCGCGTGGGCGAGCAAGTCACCATCGCGGCAGGCGAATGCCGGCGAGCGCAGGGCCGCCACCACCGCGACGTCGTCGGTGGGGTCATCGATGGCCGTGAGGATGTTCGAGAGGTCGCGCACGTCCTGCGTGGCAAACACGAGCGACTGGCTTTCCAGACGGAAGGGGATGCCCATATCGCTGAGGGCGCGTTCGATCGCCGGAGAATTGGTGCGCGTCGGCAGCAGGATGGCCATGTGGGCGAAGCGCGTGCCCGATTCGCACCCGAGCCAGTTTTCGTCACGCGCCGCGAGGATGGCCGCCGCGAGGGCCGACGCCTCCTCTCGCCGCACGTCATCGGCCCTCGCGCCCGGTTCCAGCGGCCCGCCCATCAGCAGGACCGGGTGCCCGGGTGGGGGCTCGGGCCCGGGGCGGAGGGGGATCCACTCGGCCTGCCGCACCCCGGCCCCCGAATCGCGCGCGAATAGCCGCTCGAAGACGGTGTTGACCCATTCGAGGATCACCGCCTGCGAGCGGAAGTTCGTCACCAGCGGGACCGGCTCGCACCCGAAGGCATCGCGCGTGCGCTCGTAGAGGTCGATATCGGCCCGGCGGAACCGGTAGATCGATTGCTTGGGGTCGCCCACGAAGAACAGGCGGCCAGGCTCCACTTCGGCCCGGGTCCAGTGGGCCGGTGGTGCGCCAGGCCGGCTGGCAAGCAGCGCCGCGAGCTCGACCTGGAGGGGGTCGGTGTCCTGGAACTCGTCGATGAGGATGCGCTGGTACCGCTCATGGAGGGCCCCGCGCACCTGATCGTTCGTCGCGAGCAGTCTCACCGCGAGCACGAGCAGGTCCTGGAACCCGAGGTACCCGGCGGCACGCCGATCGTCCGCGTAGCCCAGCGCGAACTGCTTGAGTCGGGGCAGGATGGCCGTGAGATAGGCGCGCCTGGCTTGCTCCAGCCAGTCGGCGTGCCGTGCCGCCGCGGTCTTGAGCACCCCCGCCTTGCCGACGCCGCCCCGAATCTTCGGGAATGCGGCCACCAGCCGCAGGAGGTCGACCTCGGCCCTGTCCCGTTCCGCGGCGTCCCGCGCGTTTCGAACGCGATCCGCCGCCGCCGTGACATTGGCGAGCGGTGTGGCGAGCTCGGCCAGGTGGTCAACCGCCTTCTGACTCGGTTTCGGGCCCAGCTCCGCCTTCGCGTCCTCGATCGCGGCGATAACGGACGGGTGCGCCAGGTCGGGCTCGGATGCTGGCGGGAACTCGATTCCGTCCAGGCGATCCCAGTTCCTGTGGAACTCCTTCGCGACCGGTTCGAGGTCCTTCGGGCGAAGTCCAAGGGTAAAGGCGCGGAGTAGAGGCCGTTGCACGACCGGGTCGTCGAACAGCTCGTCCTTGAAGCGGGCCCAGCGGTCGCGGAAGGCGATGTCACCCTCGACGTCATCCATGATGCGCAGTTCCGGTGGGAGGCCGGCCTCGAGGGGATAGAGCGAAAGGATGCGCTGGGCGAAGGAATGGAGCGTCTGGATCGCGGCGCGGTCCAGGTCCGGGAGTGCCCGCCCGCACCGTTCCCGCTCCACGGCGGGCAGCGACTCGTAGCCTTCGCCGCCGCTGGCGGCAAGCTCCAGGTGCTTGCGGATGCGCTCGCTCAGCTCGGCGGCCGCCTTCTCGGTGAAGGTGATCGCCGCGATCCGGTCGACCGGGACCCCGGCGCGGATCAGCGCGATGATGCGGCGCACCAGTTCGGTCGTCTTGCCCGTGCCGGCGCCCGCCTCCACGAACAGCGTCGCGTCCAGGTCGGTGGCGATGCGCTCGCGGGCCGGGTGGTCCGGGAGGTGCTCAGGCATCGGCGGGCTCCCCGGTGGGCAGGATGCCGCCGCTCAGGCCCGCGAACTTCGCCACCACCGGCCCGTCCTTGAACTGCTTCCACATCTCCAGCCGCTGCCCCGGCGGGCAGACGCGGTCGTAGGGGCAGTACTGGCAGTGCCTGTAGGAGTTGCGTTCTTCTTCGCCGGGGACCGCGGGGAAGAACCCCGCGCGCATGGTATCGGCGAGTACCTGTACCACCTCACCGAACGCTTCGCGGGTGCCGGTATCGAGCGGCAGGCGGGCCTGCTTGTAGCCCTCCCGCTCGGTGATGAACCAGTACCGCGCGCTGATCGGCGCCCCCCGTGCTTCCTCTTCCAGCGCGAGCGCGTAGACCGGCAGTTGCAGCCGCTTGCCGCCATCCAGGCGCGCCAGCGGCTCGGGATGGTCGATGGCCTTCGTGAACCTCCCTGAACTGCCGGATTTGTAGTCGGTGACGAGCAGCGCTCCGCCCGGGCCGCGATCTACCCGGTCGATGTAGCCCCTGAAGCCGACCTGCGTGCCATCGGGGAGCGTGTACAGCACCGGCGGAAGGGCGGGCGAGCCTTCCCGGTTGGTGCCGAAGGCCACTTCGGCCCGGTCGTAGACAAACCCGGTGGCGCGCCGCTCGGCCTCATCGGCATCGAGAAAGCATTCGAGGTCGCGCAGGATACGCGCCCGTTCGGCTGCCCAGGTCAGCGGCTTGCCCGTAATGCCCCGCCGCTCAGCCTCCGCGCATTGCTGTTCGGCGATCTCGATGAGCAGGGCGCGTTCCCGCCCGGTCCAGGGAGCGAGGGGGTCTTCCCGCGGGTGGGTCTGTTCGAAGAACAGCTGCAGGGCGGCGTGCATGATGGTGCCGGCATCGCCGGGGCTGATCGTCTCCGTGTCCTCTGGCCGCTCGAACTCGCCGACGCGCAGCACGTGCCCCAGGAAGTACCGGAACGGGCATTCGGCGAAGGTCTCGAGCGCCGTCGGTGAAACCGGGCTGCTGCTGCCGGCCGGGGCGACGGCGCCGGGCGGCACGCGGCCGTTCCAGGCATCGAGCTCGACCGCCCCGCTCCCGGCGAATCGGCGCTTCCTCGCCCGGCTGCGGCGCGCGAGCATGCCGTCCCGCAGGCCCTCGACCTCGCCCGCGAGAAAATGCCGCTCCGGTGCCCCGCGGGCGCCAAGCAGCGAACCCAGGTCGCGCTCCTGGAGCGAGGCGCGCTCGCCACCCGACTCGAGCGCCGACTCGAAGGAGTGGACGGCTTCGAGCCATTGCGGCCGATCGGCCATTTCGGCCAGCTCGCCCAGGCCGGTTGCATAGACCGCGGAGCCATTGAGGCGGCTCGCCGATTCGAGCAGCCAGTCCGAAGGGATCGCCGGGCGCTGGCCGCGAAGGTCCACCCGCGGGCTGGAGATGGTGCTGGTCCCGCTGCCCGCGAGGGCGGCGAGGTAGGCGCGCCGCTCCTGGAGCAGGCTGGCCCGGCGTGAAGCGACCTCTCCGTCGGTCCGTTCCCGCTCGCTCTCGGTGATGATCGGGTCTTCTCCGCGGCTTGCACTGCCTTCGACCAGCCCGAGCACGAAGACCGCCTCGAACTCCATCTCCGCGGCGGCGGCAACCGGCCCCACAAAGATGCCATCGCCGAGCGAGCCGACTCGCCCCGCCGGGACATCGAGCGATTCATCGAGGGCATTCGCGAATTCCTGCCGCGAAACTGGCGCCTGCATCGCGGGGGGAAGCTCATCCTCCAGCCCGGCGATCGAAGCGAGCAGCGCGCGGGTCTCTTCCCACGCGGCCGCCTCTGCCTCGGCCGCCTCATCGCCTGGCCGTTCGGTGAGGCGGAGAGGGAGGTACTGTTCCAGGAGGTCGATGGCGTGGCGGGCATGGGCGGCTGCCGTTGCGCGCTGTTCCCCGCCCATTGCCTCCGCCAGCTGGGCCACGAAGTGGGCGAGCTCGCGCGCATGCACCGCCTGGCGCTGGTTGTTTTCCGCGGCTTCCGGGTTCGCCGCGGCACGTGTCTCCATCCTGGCTGCCCATGCTTCGAGCCGGGCGGCCCACTGGTCCGGCCCCCTCACCACGCCCGCCCCGCGCGAAATCTCATCCCAGCGGTGGGACGGGGCGGTGGCGCCGTCGCCGGCAGCGATGGGAGCCGAGGTGAGCCAGTCCATCACCACTTCGCGGCGAAAGCCGCTCGCCGCCACCCGGTAGGCGCCGAGCACGGTCCGCCCGGCGAGCGTCCGGTTCAGCCTTCGCACGGGCGGCCCATTGTGGGGAATGCCGGCCGAGGTCAACACTTCGTGCGCGAGCAGCGCGTATTGCGCCGGCTGCTGGTAGAGGATCGCCATGCTGTGAAGCGGCGTGCCGGCCCGTGCCAGGGCCAGCGCCCGGCGGATGGCGTGGCGTACCTCCTCCTCCGGGTCGGGCAGCGATGCCACGGTGTCCGCCACGGGCACGCTCACCGGCTCGCCCTCACGGACGGGTCCCAGGGGTGCCAGGCGACCGGCCGATTCGCGGGCAAGCGCATCGACCCGTGCATCGCCGGTAAGGCCGATGATCGCGGCGGCGCCAGGCCCCGCGGCGGCGGCTTCGAGCAAGCTTGCCATGCCCCCACTCACCTTGCGAGGCAGAAAGAGGATCAGCGCCCCCGCTTCGCGGGCGCCGGGGTGGCCCGCCCGGACGGCCGCCGCCGCCGCCTCGAGGAGGTGCGATTCATCGTAGTATCCCGCCGTCAGCTGGTCCGTCCGGCGGAAGAGGCGGATCACGTCGGCGGTCCGCCGGCCCATCCCCGCAAGCCGCTCGAGGGTTGCCGGCGTGACGTCACGGAGGTCATCGAACGCGCGCCCGAGCTGCCTCGCGGTGGCCGGGTGGCTGGCGACGCCCGCGAAGATGCCGGGGTCTTCGCGCAGCGCCGCGCGAATGGCCTCCATGCGGATCCACGGGACCAGCGGCTTCTGGCCCGCCGCCGAAAGTGTCGCGCCACCCAGGAGCTCGGCGGCCCGGCCAGCAACCTGGAACCGCACGTTCACCAGCGGCATCGACGGGGCGAGCGACCGGCGCAGCCCGAGGCCCGCGTAGTTCGTGGGGACGATTACGGTCACCGGCGCGAGCGCGTCGCCCCGTTTCGCGGTGGCAATCGCCGCTCCCAGCGCCTCACGCGCCGGGCGCCCATACCCCACCAGGTCGATCATCCGCCTTCTCCATCCGTGCGGTAACAGATCCTACGCCCGGTGAGCGCGTACCGCCGCACCACTTCACCCCACGGTCACGACAATTGGTGTCGACTTTGCCCGACTCGCTCAGGCCGTGAGCATCCGGAGTGCATATTCCAGGTTCGATTGCATCGAGTGTTCGATGACCTCCCGGCGGGGGTCATCGTGCTCGCCCCGGCGGTGCGGCATGAGGTTGAACCCGCCGGCGCTGGCGAGCTGGTAGGCCGCCAGCGCCTTGAACCAGCGGATGTCGCCCGTGGCGTCGCCGCTGGCCTCCCGGTACCACTCCTCGATTTCATCGCCGTGAGGGATGCGCGAGGCGTGCTGTTGTCGGTGCGTCCACGCCGAGGGGTCGCTGAGGACGCAGATCCGGCCCACATCGTTCAGCACAGGCCCAATCCCGCAATGCTCCCAGCCGATGACCGCCGAGAGCTTGCCCGCCGGGGAATACAGGAGGTTGGCCCACTGGAAGTCGCCGTGACAAATGGCGATGCGCGACTCGTGGGGGATCCGTTCGAGCAGGAGCTCCCGCACGCGGGCCTGCAGCGCCAGCAGCTCCGGCTCGGCCGCCCGCTCGTAAAGCCCGTCCCAGCGGGTCACGTCGAACGCCTGGCCCCGGTACTCTCCGAGGAACGGCGCCGTCGCCGGGTCGATTCGGTGGATACCCGCGAGGGCGACCATCGCCTGGCGGGCCATGTCGCGGAGCTGTGCAGCGCTGAAGCGCGCCAGGTGCTCGTCCTTCAGCGTTTCGCCTTTCAGGCGGGGTTGCACGAAGTACGGGCAGCCGAACCACTGTTCGTCCATGCCCCACCAGAGGATTGGCGCGTGGGGGATGTCCGTGTCCTTGAGTGCCTTCATGGCGGCCACCTGCCGCACCAGGCCGGTGTTGCCTTCGTACTTCACTCCCGGCGGGGGCAGGCGCAAGAAGTAGCTTGCCCGCAGCCCGTCAGAGACGGTCTCGAAGAAGTAGGAGGAGCCAGCGTGCCCCCGGCCCTTCTCCACGGACGCGATCGTCGCGCCCGGGTCATCGAGGTGTGCGCGCATGAAGCGTGTGAGCCGTTCTCGGAGTTCCTCCAGGTCCATCGATCCCCCTTGCCCCCCCGGTTCCTGGACCTCTTCCTCTGTCAGCTCGCGGTCGCTGCCGTGTGCGCGGCTGGGGCTGGCCATGGCCATCCCTCTTGCGATTCCCGGCGCAGGCCACTCTACCCGGCGCAGGGCGGCGCTGCCACCGCCCGGGAGCGCCTGCTACCCGGGATCGACTTCCTCGCCGGGGGCGTGAAAGTGGTGGGCGTGGTGGTGGCCGTGGCGGCGCTGGAGGTAGCCGCCGAGCATCCCGTGGGTTGGCGCGAACACCACCGCCAGCAGGAAAACCGCCGTCGCGGTGAGCACGATCGTGGCGCCCGCGGCAGTGCCCGCGTGGTACGAGATGTACAGGCCGATCACTCCACATGCGGCCGCGATGAGCACACTCACTGCCATCATCCGGCCAAGGCGGTCGGTGAGCAGCCGCGCGGTCGCTGGCGGGGTCACGATGAGCGCCAGGATGAGGATGTTTCCGACGGTCTGGAGGCTCACGACGATCGTGGCCGAGACGAGCAGGAGCAGCAGCACGTCGAGGGCGAAGACGGGGTAGCCGGCCGCGCGCGCCATGGTTGGGTCGAACGCGAGCAGGGTGAACTCCTTGAGCAGGGCGAGCACGATCCCGGCCACCACCAGCGCGATAACCGCCGTCAGGCGGACGTCATCGATCGAGACGCCAAGGATGTTGCCGAAGAGCAGCGAGCCGAGGTCGCGGTTGAACCCGCCCTGGCGGCTGAGAATGACGACGCCAAGCGCGAAAAAGGCGGCGAACACCACGCCGATGGCCGAGTCTTCGCTCACCCGCCGGCTGCGGGCCAGGATGCCGATCCCCAGGGCTGTCATCCCGCCGAAGACGAAGGCGCCGATCATGATGCTCTGCCCCGCGATGTAGGAGAGCACGACGCCGGGGAAGACCGCGTGCGCGAGCGCATCGCCGATGAACGCGAGGCCGCGGAGCACAACAAAGCAGCCCACGAGGCCGCAGAGTGCGCCGATGATGACGGCCTCCATCATCGCCCGCTGCATGAAGCCGTATTGAAGAGGGTCGGTCAGCCAGCTCATGGGCCCCGCTCGAAAATGGGCACCTGTTCGAACACGGCCACCTGGCCGCCGAAGGTCGCGCGCAGGGTAGCCGGGGTGAAGGTCGTGGGGGTTGGGCCGAATGCCACCATCTCCCGGTTCAGGCAGATGACGTGCGTCGTGGTTTCGCGCACCTCGTCCAGGTCGTGCGTGGCCAGGAGGACGGTGACACCGGCGCGGGCGAAGTCGCGGATAAGTTCGTGCAGGATCGCCCGGTTCTGCACGTCGATGCCGGTGAATGGCTCATCGAAGAGCACGAGGCGCGGCTCCTGGATGAGCGCCCGGGCGAGGAAGATGCGCTGTTGCTGGCCGCCGGAGAACTGGCTGATGTGGCGATGGCCCATCCCGCCGAGTCCCAGCCGCTCAAGCGCGGCATCCGCCTGCTGGCGTTCCTCGCGCCCGGGCCATCTCAACCACCCGAGCGGCCGGTAGCGGCCCATCATCACCACATCGCGCGCCGTGACCGGGAAGTCCCAGTTCACCTCCTCGCGCTGGGGTACGAAGGCGATGGAGGCGGCGCTTTCGCGGATTGGCCTACCGCCGAACAGGATTTCGCCGCTGAGTGGCCGGACCACCCCGGCGATCGCCTTCAGCAGGGTAGACTTGCCGCTTCCGTTCGGTCCGATGACACCGGCAACGGCCCCGGCGCTGATCGACGCATTCACCCGGGCCACGGCGAGGTTCGCGCCATAGGCAACGTGGAGGTCCCGGATCTCCAGGACCGGCCCGGTTGTCGTGTCCGCCAGCCGGGGTGATGCAACGCCGGGTGTGGTGGCTATCGCAGGGCCTCCGCGATCTTCGTAGCGTTCGAGAGCAGCATGCCGTCGACCGTTTCGGCACCGCTCCCGGGCGCCCCCAGCGAGTCAGCATACAGCCCGGTGACGATCTTCACGCCCGTATCGGCGGCGAGCTGTTGCGCGACCTTCGGGTCGACTTCCTCCTCGGCGAGGATCGCCCTGACCCCCTCGCGCTCGATAAGCTCGGTCAGATCGGCAAGCTCTTTCGCTGAAGGCTGACTGTCCTTCGAAAAGCCGGGGATGATTGCGCCGGCGAGCTCCAGGCCGTACCGGTCGAGGAAGTAACCGAGGGAGTCGTGGCTGGTCACGACTTTGCGGTTGGCCTCGGGGATCGCGTCCATCATGGATTGAATCTGTGCGTCGACGTCATCCAGCTTCGCCATGTAGGCGTCGCCATTCGCCTTGAACGCGTCTGCCTGGCCCGGATCGGCCTCGGAGAGCGCCGCCACGATGTTGCTGACCATGACCTTAACGTTCGCGGGGTCATGCCAGACGTGCGGGTCGCCCTCGTCGTGTTCGTGATCGTCGCCGTCCGCCCCGCCAGCGTCGGCGCTGTCGCGGATGGTGATGCCGGCGGTGACGACGACCACCCGTTCGGCCTCGGCCCCCTCGACAATGTCGTCGAGCCATTCATCGAGGCCGATGCCGTTCATCAGCACCACCTTCGCGTCCTTGATCTGGGCGACCGCCTTCGGGCTCGGCTCGTAATCGTGGGCATCGGCGCCGGCAGCCAGGAGCACGGTGAGGTCGACGCGGTCGCCAGCAACTTCACGCACGAGCGCGCCAATCTGCGTCGTGGTCGCCACCACGCTCACGCGGCTGTCACCCTCGTCACCACCTCCACATGCGCCAAGGAGGAAGGCAGAGAGCGACACGAAGGCCGCGAGGGAGAGTATTACGGGGCGTCGCATGGGCATGCCTTCCTGAGAGCAACTATCACTTGGCCTACATGATACAAAGTCTCAGAAACTAGGGCAATGGGGCATCAGCGACGTGAGGGCGGTACAGGCTCCCCGAACAGGTCGAATGCGGCCTGCCCGGCGGCCGGACGGGCGGGTTCGCTACGCCGGGCAGGCGCGCCTGGCGCGGGTAGCGATGGCTCCGGGGCAGGCGCGGTCTCCTGCCTGCGCACCGCGCCCGATGGCAACGAAATCACCGTGGCCGGCGCCACGCTGGCGAACCGCTCCGGAGTGCAGGTCAGGACGAGCACCTGGGTTTCGCGGGCCGCCAGGGCAACCACCTCGCCCAGGCGGCGTAGCCGCCGCGGGTCGGACCAGCCGAGGACGTCATCGAGCACCAGCGGGACGCCGCCAGACTTGCTGACCAGCGATGCGCAGGCGAGGCGGAGCAGGATGCCGAGCTGTTCCCGGGCGCCGACGGAGAGCCGGTTGAAATCGAGGGTCACGCCGTTCAGCGTCCGGCGCGCGATGCGCAGCTCGGTGTCGAGCTCGACCGAGAAGCTGGGCCCGAACACGGCCCGGCC
>DAOKYT010000033.1:0-29297 GCA_035326025.1 Tepidiformaceae bacterium | reverse complement strand
GCGGTAAGGACCGTTGTTGCGGCGCTCGCGCGGCGACCGGTATCCTGCGAGCCTGTGGCCCGGTGGCCGGGAATGCAGGAGGAGCACGAGCATGGCAGACCTCAAGGAAACCCAGGCGCGGCACGCGCAGAATGTCGTCTCGGGCAACATGGCCGCCCTCATGGGCGATTTCACCCCGAATGCGCTGACCAGGGCGATGGCGCTCGCCGCCAACCCGATCTCCGCCACGTCGTACGAGGTCAAGGACCTGGGCAACAACGAGGCCGAGATCAGCTACATCGGCGCGAGTACGCGAACGATCTGGAGCAAGTGGGTCGAAAGCGGCGGCAAGTGGCAGATCGACGACCTGAAGGACCTCGGCTGAGATGACGGACCCAGCGACGGCGCGCGAGGCGGTCGAGCGCAACGCGCAGGCCGTGATGACAGGCAACCTCACTCAGATCATGGCCGACATCACGCCCGAAGCGCTCACCCAGATGATGCAGATGGGCGCCCAGGCGGGCGGGCTTGCACCGGCACAGATGCCCAACATCGAGGGCTACGAGATTGCGGAGAAGGGCACGGATGGCGACGCCGAGCTATTCCACGTCACCTTCCGCTCTTCCATGGGAACCGCGACCCTGGGCACCTCGTGGAAGCAGATCATGGGCCAGTGGAAGCTGGCCGCGGTTGAGCTGGTCTCAGCGGAGATGACCGGGAGCTAACCGGCGACCCGGGCCGGACGGTAACCGGGAGGGGGAAGAGTTGTGGAGATCTGCCTGGTCCGGCACGCGGTGGCCGTCGAGCGCGGCTCGCCGGGATTCGAGGACGACGCGACACGCCCGCTGACGCCCCAGGGCCGGGCGCGGATGCTTGAGGCCGCAACCGGCCTCAAGCGGCTGTTCACCCCTCAGGTGATCCTGACCTCGCCGCTCGTCCGCGCCGCCGAGACAGCGGAGATCCTTCGCAAGGGCTACCGGCTGGGGAACCCACGCGTCTGCGACGCGCTCGCGACCGGCGATCACGATGGGGTGCTCGCGGCGATCGAGGAAGCCGGCGCGAGCGCCATTGCCCTTGTCGGGCACGAACCGTGGATGAGCGAACTGCTTGCCTACCTCCTCACCGGCGACAGGGCCGGGATGACGGCGATCTTCAAGAAGGGCGCCGCCGCCCTGGCCGGAAGCGCGGCCGAACCGGCTCCCGGGAATTGCTGGCTCGAATGGCTGATCCAGCCAGCGGCCCTCCGGCGGCTCGGTCAATCGGAGGGCTGATCGCGCACGGCGAACGTGACAGGGAGCCTGAGCACCGACTCCAGCCGCCGCTGCTGCCGTTCGAGTTCGTGGAGCTCGGCATCGAGCGGCGCGTTGGCGAGGAGGCGGACGTTTAGCCGCTCCTTCGCTGCCCGTGCGGTCACGTCCAGCACGGGGGAAGGGTGCCGGCGCCGGATTGCCCGCGCGACCCCAAGGAGCGCGGAAAGAACGGCGGCCTTCCTGGGATCATCCGGCTCGACGATGGCCTTGTAGGCCGCGAGGTCGGGCGTGCCGGAATCGGCCCAGCGGACAAGCGCTGCCAGGAGCACGATCTCGCGGTGCGAGAACCCGTGGAGATCGCCACTATGGACCAGGTACTCGGCGTGCCGGTCGCGGCTGTAGTAGTCGATGTGCATGCCGATCCCGGCGAGGCGGGCCGCCGCGAGCAAGAGGTCGAGTTCGGCGATGCCGAGTCCGTGGATCTCGCGGGTGGCCTCGAACAGGATGGCGGCCGCATGGACGACGGGCTCGGCGGCGAGCTCATCGACGCCGTTCGCCCGGGCCAGACCGGCGATGGAGGCATTCCGGACGTCGGGGAGGATCGCCCCCTCGCCCCGGATTTCCCGCCAGACCAGGCCCTCGCGGAGCCCCTGCCCGGAGACGTGGAGGCTCGTGGCACCGGTCATCTCCATGACCTCATCGATGACGATGGCGGCGGCGTGGAGGATATCCGCGCGGTTCGCGCCAACTCCGGCGATCTTTCGCCGCTCATCGTAGGAAACGCCGGCGAGGGCCGTGGCCAGGCGGCGCACATCGCGCCGGGAAAGCTCGATGCCGTGGAGCCGGCGCAACGGATAGGCGCGCCGCAGACGGACGATCCGGGCCAGGTTGCGGACGGCTCCTCCCGTGCCGAACAGCACCGGGTGCGGGTCCGGGGCCGCAAGCTGCTGGCGGACCGCCTTGCGGAGGCCCCGGATCTCACGAGCCGCCGGCGGGTCCGACTTCAGGTAGCGCTCCCTCGCGTAAATGGCTCCGAGGGGAGCCGACTGGACATCGACGAGGCGGCGGTCCTCGATGCGCATCAGCTCCAGGGAGCCGCCGCCAATGTCGAGGAGGCGGCCATCGCGCAGTGTGGTGCTGTTGACTACCCCCAGGAAACCGCAAAACGCCTCCTCGTAACCGCTGAGGATGCGGATCGTTGTCCCGGTCTCCTCGCGGACACGTTCGAGGAACGCAGGCGCGTTGGGCGCCCGGCGAAGCGCCTCGGTGCCGACCGTGACGGTGATGCCGGGACCATAGGAGGCGGCGAGCTGGGACATGATGCGGACCGCGCGGACTCCGCGCTCGATCCCTTCGGGCGTAAGGTCGCCGCCGTCCTGTCCCTCACCCAGGCGGGCGTCGAAGCGTTCTTCGTCGATAACTTCGAAGGCCTGGGGGGAAAGCGACCGGACGACCAGCAGGCGCACCGAGTTCGAGCCGACATCGATGACGGCGACAGTCGTTACCCGGCTCACGCAGGTCTCCGCATTGGACCATTATGATCCGGGCACGCGCCGGAGGTAACACCCGCGGAAATTACGGCGGGAAAACATGGCCCACATCCGGGATTGACACGGTACGTGTAGAATGGGCTGAGCGAACCGGAAGGAGGCAGGCGCATGAAGCGGAAAATGCTTGGGGCACTCTTACTCCCCCTACCGTTTGCGGCGCTGCCGATCGCGGCGGTTATGTTCAGTGCGAAACCTGTGCCCGGTGAGGGTGGCCTCGTTGTCCAGACACCGATGCCGTTCGAACAACAGGCCGGCCAGATGGCGGCAGACCTGCCGGCGCAGTCCGGCGGAGAGAGCACCCTTGCCTATGGCGTGGGAAGCCGCGCCGCCGACTGTGTCGAGGGCCCATCGCCCTATGAGGGATAGCCAGCGGCAGGCGCCGGGGGCGGCAGGCCTGCCCCGTGTGCCGTAGGATGGATGCGGACGGCTTGAGCCTCCACGGAGGGGCGTGAGTGACCACGGCGGGCACCCGGAAGAAGCGGTCTGAGCGGACAATCGAGGAGTACCTCCTCAGCGAGCAACAGCTCGAAGACATGTACTACCACATGCTCCTGGCGCGGCGCCTCAATGAGCGCATGCTCGCGCTCAACCGGCAGGGCCGGGCCGCCTTCGTCATCGCGGGCGTGGGCCAGGAGGCGGCCCAGGTCGGCGCCGCCATGGCGCTCAAGCGAGGCACCGACTACCTCGCTCCGTACTATCGCGACCTCGGGATGAACCTGGTCTTCGGGATGACCGCGCGCGAGGCGATGCTCAACCTGCTGGCGAAGCGCGACGACCCCAACAGTTACGGCCGCCAGATGCCCTCGCACTGGGGCAACGCGGCGCGGAGGATTGTCACCCAGTCGAGCGTGGTGGCCACGCAGTTCCTGCACGCGGCCGGCATCGCCCTGGGCGCGCGGCTCCGCCAGGACCCGATCGTGGTGATGACCTGCTGCGGAGAGGGAAGCACGAGCCGGGGCGACTTCCACGAAGCGCTCAACTTCGCCGCCATCCACCGGCTCCCGGTCATCTTCTATGTGCAGAACAACGGCTACGCCATCTCCGAACGCAACGAGAAGGAGATGCCGGTGCCAAACGTGGCCGATAGAGCCCGTGCCTACAACATGAACAGCGCGATGGTCGATGGCATGGACGCCGTCGCCGTCTACCAGACCGTGCGGCCGGCGGTCGACCAGGCGCGTCATGGTGGCGGGCCCTTCCTCATCGAAGCGAAGTGCTACCGCCTGTGGCCCCATTCGAGCGACGACGACGACACCCGCTACCGTCCGAAGAAGGAGCTCGAGGAGTGGACCCGGAAGGACCCGATCACGTCGTTCCGGGCTCGCGTGGAAACAGACGGCATCTTCCCCAAGGCCGATTTGGATGAGATTGAGGCGCGCGTCGAGGAAGAGGTGCGGGACGCGGTGCAATGGGCACTGATGCAGCCCGACCCTGAGCCCGAGGATGCCCTCGGCTTCGTGTACAAGGAGCTGTGACATGGCCGTGATGACCGTGATCGAGGCGGTGCGCTCCACGCTCGACGAGGCGCTCGCGGCCGACGAGCGCGTGTTCGTCCTGGGCGAGGACGTCGAGGCGGGCGGCGTGTTCCGCGCGACCGAGGGCCTGGTGGCGAAGCACCCCGGGAGGGTGATCGACTCCCCGCTCGCCGAATCGTCGATCATCGGCCTCTCGATCGGGGCAGCGCACTACGGGATGCGTCCCATCGCGGAGATCCAGTTCGCCGACTTCATCCACGCCGGGTTCGACCAGCTGTGCAGCGAGGCTTCGCGCTGGTGTTACCGGACAAAGGGGGACGCCTATCTTCCGATGGTGGTGCGCGCGCCCTGGGGCGGTGGCGTCCACGGCGGCCAGCACCATTCCCAGAGCATTGAGGCGTATTACGCCCACATGCCGGGCATCAAGGTGGTCGCTCCTTCGTTCCCGGCCGATTACCGGAGCCTGCTCCGTTCAGCCATTGCCGACCCCAACCCGGTGTTGTTCCTCGAACACAAGCGGACGTACCGGCTGGTCCGGCAGGAGATCGACGGGGCCCCGGCGGAGACCGTCATCGGCCGGGCGCGGGTCACCCGCCGGGGTGGCGACCTCACCATCTTTGCCTACGGGCTCATGCTCCACGAATCGCTGGCCGCCGCGGAGACACTGGCCGCCGAGGGCACCGAGGCGACGGTGGTCGACCTGCTCACGCTCAATCCGCTGGACCGCGAGACCATTTTGGAGGCGGCGAAAGCGACCGGGAAGGTCCTGATCGTGCACGAAGATACGCTCACCGGTGGCCTCGGCGGCGAGATCGCCGCGATCATCGCGGAGCACGCATTCGAGTACCTGGATGCGCCCATCCGCCGGGTTGCGGGGCCGGATGTCCCGCCGATGCCCTACCACCACGCGATGGAAGACTTCTTCATGCCAAACCGTGACAAGATCGCGGCGGCCGCGCGGGACCTGGCGGCATACTGATGCACAACTCGGGTGCCGCCACGTGCACCCCCGGGGTTCGACCATGACGATCGTGAAGATGCCCCAGCTCGGCGAGAGCGTAACCGAAGGGACGATCCTGAAGTGGATGAAATCCCCCGGCGAGCCGGTGAAGCTCGATGAACCCCTCTGCGAGATCGAGACGGAGAAGGTAACCGCGGAATTGCCATCTCCCTTCGAGGGGACGATGGGGAAGATCCTGGTTCCACAGGGCGAGACCGTGGAGGTCGGAACCGCGCTCTGCGAGGTGATCGAAGCCGGCCAGCCCGGCCCGGCCTCGCCGCTGGCCCACCAGGATGATGGCAGGTGGGCGGGTGGCCCCATGGCCGTCCCGCCGGAAGAACTGGCGGCGGCCCCGGCACCGGTGGCTGTCGCCTCCACGGCCGAACGGACGGCGGGCCGGGCGAAGCCCGACGAACGTGGACGGTTCTACTCGCCGGCCGTGATGCGCCTCGCCCGGGAACACGCTATCGACCTCGCCCGGGTGCGGGGGACGGGGATCGGCGGGAGGGTGACCCGCCGCGATGTCGAGCGGTTCCTGGCGGCGAGCCCCCCGGCGGGCGCCGCCCCACCGGCACCGGCGGCCCCTCCACAGGCTGGTCCGTTCGAGGTAATCACCCTCTCGCCCACGCGCAAGACCATTGCGGAGCATCTCGCACGTTCGAACGTCGAGGCACCCCAGGCCTGGACCATGGTGGAGTGCGACGTGACGCGCCTGGTCGCGCTTCGGGAGCGGGAGAAGGACCGGTTCGCCCGGGAGGAGGGGGTGGACCTGACGCTCCTGCCGTACTTCACCGCGGCCGTCTGCGAGTCGCTTCGAGCGTTTCCCATGTTGAACGCCCGCTGGGAGGGCGATGAGCTCCGGCGTTACCACGCCCAGAATATCGCCATCGCCGTCGCAACCGGGCATGGCCTCGTGACGCCCGTTGTCCACGACGCGGGCGACCTCAGTGTGGCCGGGCTGGCGAAACGCATTGCCGACCTTGTGCAGCGCGCGCACGCTCGCAAGCTCCGGGTGGAAGACATGGAGGGAGGGACCTTCACCGTGAACAACACGGGATCGTTCGGCTCGATCGCGTCGAAGCCCATCGTGAACACACCCCAAGTCGCGATCGTAACCATGGAACGGGTGGTGAAGCGGCCGGTGGTGGTGGAAGGCGACGCCATCGCGGTACGGGCGATGCTGAATGTTTGCCTGAGCTTCGACCACCGGGCGCTCGATGGCTACGAGGCCGGGGGGTTCCTGGCCGACCTGCGGGGGCGGATCGAGGCCACCGGGTGACCGCCCAACGAGAATCCCGGTCCTGCTGGACGAGAGCGGGCAGGACATCCCCTCGCAGACAAGGGCGGCGCGATGATGGCGCCGTGGAGCGTTCCCATCGGGTTGGTATGCGCCTCTCCGGGGGTGAACGCGCGCGTGGCCCTTCCCGCTTCGGCTGGCGGGCTGGAGCGGTTCAGCAATGCTCCGGGCGTCGGGCGCGGTACCGTGCCGCTGGCGATGGCACGCACACCGCCGATGCAGTTGGGAGGGGCGAGTTGGCGAAGCACGGGGACCGGGTCTTCCCGGGCGACGGTCAGGGAGCGGGGCGTTGGCCGTTTGACAGCGAACCTCACACCGGACTGTGGCGGCCACAGCGCGACATCACCCCGGGAAGAACGGAGTCGCCAACCGTGCTTCGGCAGCGCCCCCGGCGTAGGACCGCCCACGCTGGCGGCATCCAGGGGGCCCCGTAGTACAATCTCATCATGGTAGTACGGGGAACGACTCGCATCACGAGGAAGGGGCAAATCACCGTTCCAGCCGAGATTCGGGCTGCGCTCGGTCTCAAGGAAGGGGATCGGCTCCAGGTGAGCTTCGACGAAGACACCAAGATCACGACCATTGAGCGCCCCGCATCGGTGGTGGCGCACACCGCGGGCATGCTCAGGCGGCCGGCCGGGCCAACAGCCCCGGGTACCGACGAGAAGCAAACTGCTCGCCAGGCCTGGGCCCGGGCCGCAGTCGAGCGAGACGAGCGCTCCCGGCGTAATGACTGAAGCCCTGCTCGACACAAATGTCATCCTGCGGCACCTGCTGCAGGACCACCCGGAGCAATCGCCGGCGTCCACCGCATTGCTGGCACGGATAGAATCGGGGGAGCTCATCGGCTCGCTAACCCCGATGGCCATCGACGAGATCGTCTGGGTGCTCTCCGGAACGACCTACGGGTTTGGCAGGGATGTTATTCGGGAAGCACTCTCAGCGGTGCTCGAGCTACCCGGGCTCCGCGTGACCGATGGCCCCGCGGTGATGAGAGCCCTGCAGGTGTATGCGGAGGTGAATGTCGACTTCATCGACGCTTACCACGCGGCGCTGGCCCAATCCGCCGGGGGAGTCATGTATAGCTTCGATCGGGACTTCGACCGGATTCCGGGCGTCAGCCGCCGCGCGCCTGGATAGCGCCAGGAATCAGTGACCTTCAGGCTCAGCCGCGCTTGGGCGGCGCCGCCAACGCCCGGCCAGGGACCATGCGGTGGACCAGGTTGGTGCCATCGAGGAACTGGACGATCCTGGCGTGGCGCACCCACTTTTCCACCCGTTGGTCGCGCCTATAGCCCTGGCAGCGAGGACCCGGACCGCATCGGCGGCCACGTTGATGGCCATCCCTCTGCGAAGCACCGGGCCACAGCCGGCCGGGTATGTTCCAGCTTCATGAGCCCGCCGGGTGCCCGGGGACCGGCGCGACCGCCCAGGTGAAGGCCATCGCAGGTGTCTCCGGAATGAACGCGGGTCGAGTGAGCGAACCATCGCGCTTTCGCCTGGAAACAGAGGCGGGCAACGGGCAGTCCCCGGCCCTCCAAGTGTGAAGCACTTCACAGCAGCGGGGGGCTCGTCGCCGGCGGCCGCTTCGGCATGACGGAATCACCTGCGAGCCCATGCCGGTGGCGGGCTGGATCACATGCCTGATGACCGGCTACGGTAGGGTTATGACGTGTTCCGTGCCGTTGGGGTGCGGCCTACCTGGCATACGATTGCGTCATGTTTCGGACGTGTTGCATCGGGCAGGGATCTTCACAAAGAATCCTGTTTTTTCCATGGACACGCCGGAAACCGGCTGACTATTATGGCGCCACCCTTGGTACCTACGACCGTTTCCATCTGAGGTAAAGCGACGTTATGGACGAGCGCATAGGCCACTTTTTGAATTTCCTCGCAGTGGAGAAGAACGCATCGAACAACACCATCGCCGCTTACCGGAACGACCTGTCGCAGTTCACGGCTTTCCTCCAATCAGCTGGCCCCGCGCGGCCGCTGAATGGAACGTCGCAGGATATGGTCGTCCGCTACGTCGAGCACCTGCGCGAAGAGAAAAAGTACAAGGAGGCGACCGTCGCGCGGAAGGTTGCCGCCGTGAAATCGTTTTGCGGCTTCCTGGCGGCCGAAGGGATCATCGACCAGGACCCGACGGAACAGCTGAAGTCGCCGCAGGTTGGCAAGACACTCCCGCGGGCGCTGACCGTGGCCGAAGTCGATGAGCTCCTCGAACAGCCGGCCCGGCGCAATACGGCCGAGGCCCGCCGCGACAAGGCGATGCTCGAGCTGCTCTACGCCACCGGCCTCCGCGTGACCGAGCTCGTCTCGCTCGACCTGAACGACATCGCCCTGGAGAGCGACCCGGTGACGGTCCGCTGCGTGGGCAAGGGCGAACGCGAGCGCATCCTGCCATTGCACCAGCGCCCGGTGGATGAACTGCGCCAGTACATCTTCCACGTTCGTCCAAAACTGGTGCGCAACCGCCGCGAAACGGCCCTGTTCGTGAATCGCCGTGGCGAGCGCCTGACCCGCCAGGGGTTCTGGCTGATCCTGAAGAATTACGCCAGGGACGCCAACCTCGATAAGACCATCACCCCCCATACCCTGCGGCACACGTATGCGACCCACATGCTCAGTGGTGGCATGCCACTTCGTAATGTGCAGGACGCCCTCGGCCACGCCAGTATCTCGACGACGCAGATCTACACGCACCTCACGGACGACCAGAAGCGCCGGGAGTACGACAAGGCCCACCCGCGGGCCTGAGACGGGCTGCTCCGCGGCGGAAGCATCCACACAGGCGTGCCGGGCGGCACGCCTGTAGTCTTGCTCCATGGCACTCCACAGACTCCTGGAGGCGCTCGAGGCCGCCGGCTCCGCCAGGGCGGTGCGGGAGCTGGATGCGGAGGGACGGCTGGCCGCCGCCATCCCGGAACTTGAAGCGGGCCGGGGCTTCGAGCAGCCCGAACTGCACTACTACGACATCCTCGACCACAACCTCGCCGCCGTGGCAGCCATCGATGCCGTGCTGGGCGACGGCGAGGACAACCGCGAGCTGCGGGACGCGATCAGCTGGATCGACCTCGACGCCTCGCTGAGCCGGGAAGTCGGCGGCGTGCCGCTCCCGGCGCTGGTGCGGTTGGCCGCGCTCCTGCACGACGTGGCGAAACCCCACACGGCCATCATCAGCGATGGGCGTTTGCGTTTTCCGCGGCACGGGCCCCGCGGCGCGGAGCTGATGCGGGAACGGCTACCGGCGCTGGGACTGCCGAGCGAAGCCACCGATTTGGTGGCGCGACTCATCCGCTACCACCTCCGGCCCGGCGAACTCATCCGGAACGGCGCCGCGACTGACCGGGCGGTCAGGCGTTTTGTGGCCGACCTGGATGGGCATGTGCTCCCTTTGCTGCTGGTGGGCCTGGCCGATGGCATGGCGACGCGCGGGCCGGGGTACACGCGCGAGAACTACCGGCGGCACTGCGCGTTCGTAAACTACGTGGCCGCTCGCGCCTGGGCCGTTTCCGATGAAGGCGAGCGGCCCCTGGTGACCGGCGACGATCTGATCGCTGAGCTTGACCTTGCTGGTGGACGCTTGTTGGGGGCTGTCCTAACATCGGTTCGCCGGGCTCAACTCGAACGCACCATCACAACGAGGCACGAGGCACTCGCGCTGGCGCGCTCGGTGATGGAAACCCTGAAGGCCGCGGAGTAGCCGGCCAGGGCCGCCGAGCAGGAGATTCCCCCTATGGCCGCAATGTGGAGCGTCATCTTCTACACCGGGCTCACGGTGGTGGCCTTTTATTTCTTCCTGCTGCGACCGGTGCTCCAGACCCAAAAGCAGCAGAAGAAGGCTGTGCAACAGCTGAAGATCGGCGATGAGGTAGTCACCACCGGCGGCCTCATCGGCGAGGTCAAGGATGTCGTGGTGCCCGTCGATGGGCCGACCGAGATCATCCTCGAGCTCGCGCCGGGCGTGCGTGTCCGGGCGCTGACCGATGCCATCCAACGCCGGTTGAGCACCCTGGAGCCCACGCCGCCCGGATCAGCAACAGCCGAGGCCAACCCCGGCGAGGTTTCTCACACCAGTGCGTAGTACCACCACCGTCCTCCTGTTCCTGTTCGTCGCGGCGCTGACCACCTTCAGCGTCATCGTGGTCTGGCCGAGTTCGCCCGACCGGTACCTCCCCGGGAGCTTCTGGCCCGAAGGCAAGGGCATCAAGATCGGCGACTGGGAGCGCGAGACCATGCGCCTGGGCCTTGACCTTCGCGGCGGCTCGTACCTGGTCCTCGAAGCGAGCCCCCCGGCCGACTACCAGGGCGACCTTGACCAGGCAATGGATGGCGCCAAGGACGTGGTGGAGCGCCGCGTCAACGAATTCGGTGTCAGCGAGGCCGAGATCTCGCAGACAAGCGGCAACCGGCTGACAGTGCAGGTGCCCGGCCTCCCGCTCGCCGACGCGCAGAACCTCATCGGCAAGACCGCCGCGCTCCAGTTCATGACCTACGACGACACCGGCCAGCTCGTCCCGGCCACGGGCGTCATCGATGGGCAAACCATCGCGATGACCGGCGCGCACCTGAAGAACAACACGTTCCCGGAGCGATCGGGCACGACCTATGCCGTGGTGTTCGAAACGACCAGCACGGGTTCCAAGCTGCTGGAGCAGATCACCACGCGCGCGGTCCAGTATCCATCCAGCGACCCAAGGAATTTCCTGGTGGTCATGCTCGATGGCGAGGTCCTTTCGGAGGCGTCCGTCGAGGCGGTGATCACGAGCCAGGGGCGCATTACCGGGCAGCGATCGTTCACCGATGCGAACAACCTCTCGAAACAGCTGAACGCCGGGGCGCTGCCAATTCCCCTCAAGACGATCCAGGCCAGGGAAGTGAGCGCCACACTCGGCGAGGACTCCGTGCTCGATTCGGTGAAAGCGGGCGAGGTCGGCCTCCTGGCGGTGATGCTGTTCATGATCCTGTTCTACCGGCTGCCCGGGGCGCTCGCCTCGGCCGCGCTGATCGTCTACACGGCGGTCACCCTGGCGGTGTTCAAGCTCTGGCCCGTCACCCTCACCCTTTCGGGTATCGCGGCGTTCGTCCTTTCGATCGGCATCGCGGTCGATGCGAACATCCTCATCTTCGAGCGCATGAAGGAAGAGTTGCGCCGTGGCCGCACACTCGGGGCAGCGATCGATATTGGATTCGCGCGGGCATGGTCGTCCATCCGCGATTCGAACGTCTCCACGCTGATCACGTGCCTCATCCTGTACTGGTTCGGCAGCCAGTTCGGCGCCTCGCTGGTCCAGGGGTTCGCGCTCACGCTGGCGATCGGCGTCGGGGTGAGCATGTTCTCGGCCATCACGGTCACGCGGACGTTTCTGAAGATGGTCCTGGGGACACCGCTGGCGAAGAGCAGCTTCCTGTTCAACGCGGAAGAAGTGAAACACACCAAACCCGCCGGCCGGGCGGCACGCGTGGCGGGGGATTAGCCAGATGCTCGATTTCGCAGGCAAACGCTGGTGGTACCTCTCGGTTTCCCTGGTGCTGTTCCTCGCCTCGGCGTCAGCCCTGGGCCTCTGGGGTCTCAAGGCAGGCATCGAGTTCACTTCGGGGTCTTCGTTCACCCTCGAGTTCACGGAGCGGCAGGTGTCTCAGGCGGAGCTGCGGGATGCGATGGGCGACCTCGGCCATCCGGAGGCACGCATCCAGGGGGCCGGGTCGAACACCTACATCATCCGTACCTCTGAGCTCGAGAACGCGCCCGGCCTGGATAGCGCCGCCGGCCCCGCACCGCCCGGCGAGATCGATGAGATCGAGGCCGGGCTGCGCGACCGGTTCGGCGAGTTCACCCGCCAGGACTTCTCGACGGTCTCGGGCACGGTTTCAAGCGAAATCGCCCGGTACGCCACGATGGCGGTGATCGCCGCCGCGGTAGCGATCCTCATTTACGTGTGGGTGATGTTCCGCCAGCTGCCGAAGCCCTGGCGTTACGGGACCTGCGCGATCGTGGCGCTGATCCACGACGCATTCATCATCCTCGGGCTGTTCGCCGTGTTGGGCGAGTTCCGCAACACCGAGGTCGACACGGCCTTCATCACCGCGATCCTCACCGTCATCGGCTTCTCGGTGCACGACACGATTGTCGTGTTCGACCGCATCCGCGAGACCGTCTCGAACGATCCCTACGTGCCGTTCGAGGAAGCGGTGAACGCGAGCATGACCGAGACGCTCGCGCGCTCCATCAACACCTCGCTCACGGTGGTGCTGACCGTCCTGGCGATGATGCTGATCGGCGGGGATACGATCCGCAACTTCCTGCTCGTCCTCCTGGTCGGTATCGTGGCCGGGACCTATTCGAGCATCGGCGTGGCGTCTCAGCTGCTCGTCGCCTGGGAAAACGGGGACATCGGCAACTTCTGGCGGCGCCTCCGGGGCGCTACCCAGGAGCAGGATGTGGCCGCCGAGCCCGTCTGAGCCAACTTCCGGCCTGGAGCAGCACGGGGCACGGGAGGTTTCTGCGCCCCTGATGGTTGTTCTCAGCGCAGGGAGCGAAGATCGCCGGCCCGCCGCGTGATATGCAGCGCGTCCAGGTGTTCAAGGAACGCCTGGGCGTACTTCCGGCTCGTGCCGAAGAGGTCGCGAACCTCGGCCAGCGTGATGGCCCCGTTTCGGGCGATGTGGGCGCGAGTGCGTTCCAGCATTTCGTTGAAGACTCCCGCGTCGAAGACGACCCCGGCACCGGTATCGACAACGCGGCCGCTCTCGGCGAGGTAGGCCAGCAACGGCGGGGCCGGGAACCTATCGGTTGGCGGGCTGTACCGGCCCGCCCGCAACGCCGAGAGGAAGGCATCGACCTCTCGCAGCTCGGCCGGTGTGAGCGCGGGCGCGTACCCCGGCGGCGCCAGCCCCGCCCTCGCTTCCGCAAGGACTCCCCGCGAAACCGCGTGGTTGACCACGAGGTCGAACGCCGCGGGATCGAGCCGCAACGCGCCGCGCACATGCTCTCGCGGAGCGGCCAGGCGAAGCGGATTGGCTTGCAGATAGCTCGCCACGGCAGCGCCCAGGGCCGTCTGCTGGCTGTTCAGCCATCCCGTGGCGACCGCCCTGTCGCCGGCCATGGAGATGGCTCCAGTGCGGGTGAGCTCACTGATCGCCGCCTCCAGCGTGGCTGACTCGATGCCCGAGCGCCGGATCAATTCGGCGCTGCTGGCCGGGCCGGAAAGGAGGGCATCGAGGACGCGCTCCTCCGGTGTGCCTTCAAGCAGGCGTGCGAGCGCCGCAAGCGTTGGCGTGTGGTTCCGGCGGTGGCGGCGCGCGTTCACCGCCACGATGATGCCGCCCGCCACCGTATCGTTCGGCGTCCGGACGACGCAGTGGTCGCGAGGGAGCGCCGGGATCGGCTCCTCGAGGACAAGCTGGGCCCATGCCTCCTCCCCCGCGACAAGGGCGTCGCGGTCGAGCAACCGGAGGCGCGCCTCGGATTCGGCGGTCGCACAGAGGACGGTGATGCCGGCGTCGTGCGCGAGCGGATGGGCGAGCATGGGGGTGGCGCGGAGGCGGACATCGAGCACCCGCGCCGGGGCGACCGAGCCGGGGAGCGCCAGGACCATGCCTCGCCGGACCTCCTCCACCCGGACCCCGCTGAGGTTCACCGCCGCGCGGGTGCCGGGTTCCAGGCGGTCGACCTTCGTCCGGTGCCGTTGCAGGCCGCGCACACGCGCGTGAACGTCCCCCGGCTGGAGTTCGACCTCCTGCCCAACGGTGAGCGAGCCATCGACAAGGGTGCCCGTGACCACTACGCCAAAGCCCTGGATCGTGAACGCCCGGTCGATGGGTAGTCGCGGTCGCCCCAGATCGCGCTTGGGCGGTGTGGCATCGAGTGCGGCGTCAATGGCGCGCTTCAGGTCCTGGATACCTTCCCCGGAAGGCGCGCAGACGCGGACGATGGGCGCCCGGGCGAGGCGGGAACCGGCCAGCACGTCTTCGAGCTCCGCCTCAACCAGGTCGACGTACTCTGCCTCCACGAGGTCGGTCCGCGTGATGACCACAATCCCGGCGGGCACATCAAGCAGGTCGAGGATGGCCAGGTGTTCGCGGGTCTGGGGCATGGGGCCCTCATCGGCCGCGACCACCAGCAGTGCGAGGTCGACGCCGCCAGCGCCCGCCAACATGTTCTTGATGAAGCGTTCGTGGCCGGGGACATCGACGATGCTGACCTCGCGGCCCGACGGGAGCTCGAGCCAGGCAAATCCGAGGTCGATGGTCAGTCCGCGCTCCTTCTCCTCGCGCAGGCGGTCGGGGTCGATGCCGGTAAGCGCCTTCACGAGGGTGCTTTTGCCGTGGTCGACGTGGCCAGCGGTGCCGATGACGTGCATGGGAGTCGAGTCTACCGGCTGGCGGCCGGCGCCGGCTGGACGTGGGCGAGGAAGAGGGCACTCACTTCTCCGTGGAGGAGCCAGCCCCGCCGGCTGAGCCGGATGCGAGGCGAACGTTCCAGCACACCCGCGCTCACGCATCCTGCGATCACCGGTGCGGCAACGCGATCCAGGTCGATCCCGAAGCGAGCCTGGAACTCCTCCTCGCGGAATCCCTCCACGAGCCGGAGGCGCAGCGAGAACCAGTCGGCCATGGCCGTGGCCGGGTCGGGGCGGTAGCTGGAGGCCAGCGCGGGCCGCGATGCGAGCGCATGTTCTCGTACAGACGCGACGTAGGCCCGGGGGTGGGCGACGTTTTCGTAGCGTTCGCCATCGAGGTAGCCGTGGGCGCCTGCGCCGATGGCCAGGTAGGCGCGGTCAGTCCAGTAGGCAAGGTTGTGGCGGGAGTGGTGGCCGGGCCGTGCCCAGTTCGAGAGCTCATAGTGCAGATAGCCGGCGGCCTCGAGCACGCCGGCGGCGGCCTCGTACTGGTCGGCGGCGGCATCCGGGTCGGGCGCCGCGACGGTGCCATCACGCACGCGGCGGCCAAGCAGGGTGCCCTCTTCCACGGTGAGCGCATAACAGGAAATGTGGTCCGGGTTGAGGGCGATCGCTGCCTGGAGCGAGGCGAGCCAGTGATCGAGTGTCTGCCCGGGAAGGCCGTAGATGAGGTCCAGGCCGACGCTTTCGAAGCCGGCCCGGCGGGCGATATCGAGGGCCGCCGCCGTTGCCTCGGGCGAGTGAATGCGGTCGAGGAAACGGAGTTCTTCGGGGTCGAAGCTCTGGGCACCGAGCGAGAGGCGCGTGACCCCGGCGGACCGCAGGGCCCCGGCGGCCGGGCCGTCGAGGGTCCCGGGGTTGGCCTCGAGCGTGACCTCGGCGCGCTGGTCGAGCAAGGCGTGGCGCCGAAGCTCGGCGATCACCGCCGCGATGTGGTCCGGGGGCACCTCACTCGGCGTGCCACCCCCGAAACCGATTGAGGTGATGGTCCGGCCTTCCAGGAGCGGCGCGTTGGCCCGCGTCTCCGCGACCATGGCGGCGCCATAGGCGTCCTTGAGGGTGTCCATGCCGGCATAGGCATTGAAGTCGCAATAGCCGCATTTCACTGTGCAGAAGGGGATGTGCACGTAGACGGCGAGCGGGTTCATGGCGCGCTCCCCAGGGCCGCATGCATCTGAGCGACGCGGTGGGTGGTGAGCCCGTGGACGCCCCAGCCGGCAAGCTCGCGGCCGCGTTCGATGTCATCGACTGTCCAGGCGACAACGAGCAGGCCCCGTTCAATCAGCCGCCGCACGACCGGCCCGGTGAGCAGTGTGTGCCGGCACGAGATGCCGCGGGGGCGCACGTCGCGGTCCTGGACGGAGAGGAAGAGGTCGAGCTTGGCGGGGACGTCGATGGAGTAGAAGGTATCGACCCCTGGCAGGCGTTCGGCGACGGCGCGCAGCACCTGCCACTGCTGGGATGAGGCGACGATCCGGGGCTTGTGGCCGGCCTCGGCGATGACCGTCTCGAGGGCCTCCGCGGCTCCGGCGCCACCGTTCTTCAGGTCGAGGAAGATCCCGGCGGAGCTCCCGGCAGCCGCCTCGAGCAGTTCGACGAGGCCGTAGTGGGGGCTGGGGACGCGCCGCAGGTACCACTTTTCGAACAACAGGGGGAGCATCCGGACGCGCCGCTCGTGGCGTGCCTCGAAGCGCCCGCGATGCATCCAGAGGTCGACCTCGAGGTAGTCGGCGCCCGCGGCGACATAGTCGCGGACGCGGTCGATGGAGTTGCCCCCGCCGTGGGCGATGATGGCGGGACCGCTGCGGCCCGGCAGGAAGTGCTGGAAGGAGGGGACGCCCTGGGCCATCACCCCGCCATGGTGCTCGCATGGGGAGTGACCGGATGGCGTGGCGAGACCGGGACGTCGCCATTGGCGATATCGTCGAGCAGGTCCTCGTCGGTGATCCGGTACCCATCGGGCACGGGGGTGATCGCTCCGAGCGTGACGAAGCGGCTCAGCAGCGCGGTTACTGTTTCGCGGCTGGTGCCGATGGTCTGGGCCAGCTCCTGGTGGGTGAGGCCAAGGTTGATGAACCCATCCTCCTGGCGGCTGATCAATGTATCGGCCAGGCGGGCGGAAACAGGCTTGGAGACGATGTTCATGAACGCGCGTTGCATGCCGGCCAGGCGGTGCGCCATCAGCTCCATCATCGCGAAGCCCAGGCGGGGAGACTGCTGGAGGAGGTGGGCGAAGTCCTCCCAGGAGATGGAGACGGCCATGGTGTCGTCGATCGATTGGGCAGAGGCCGTCCGTTCGCCGTTCTCGACGATCGCCATATCGCCGACGACGCCGCCCTTGCCAACCACGTCGAGGATGATCTCCTTGCCGTTTTCGGCCACCTGGTAGATCTTTACCCGCCCCTTGAGGATGAGGTAAACACGCTCTGCCGGGTCGCCCGCCGTGAAGAGCACCTGGCGGGGCTTGAAGTGCCGCTCGGTGAGCAGCGGGATGAGGCGGTTGAGCTCCTCATCGGAAAGCACGTTGAGCACGCGGCTGAGCTGACGCAGATACCAGGCAATGGAGCGCTGCAGTGCCTGGCGGCCGCGCGCGGGCGCATGGCGAACATCGGTCGATGGAGTCATCGCGGTTCCCCCGTGCCCCCATAGCGGAGGCGAAGTTGATCGAGCAGGCGAATGGCGCCAGCGCTTGTCTGGATGTGATCCGTGCTCGAGACGTAGGCTTCGAGGTCGCGGAAGGCCTCTTCGATGCGCCCGAGGCGGTAGTGGAGCATGCCGCGCTCGCCCACGAGGGCAGCGTTCCATGGCTCGAGGCGCAGCTGCAGTTCGATGGTGGCGTGCCAGCGCTCGAGATCCCGCCGGTCGCGGAAAATCGCATGAAGGTTGTTCAGCATGCGCTGGAGAATCTGCCGGCGGGTGACTCCGGCGAGGAAGGTTTCAGGGTTGGTGGCGCCGAGCTTTAGCGTGCGCAGTCGCGCGAGGAGCTCGGCGCGATCGATGCGCGCCCCCTGCTGGAATGGGTCGACGTAGACCGGGTGCCCGGGGCCGCCATAGCGCACGATGAAATGCCCGGGGTAGCCGATGCCATCGCACTCGAGCCCCACACGCTGGGCGACCTCCATGTACACCAGCGAGAGCGTGATTGGAATCCCTGCCCGGGTTTCAATCACGCGGTCGAGGTAGCTGTTTTCGGGGTTGGCATAGCCGGCCGTGTTGCCATGGAAACCCTGGATGGTGAAGAGCTCGTGCTCGATGGCGTTGGCGAGCGCATCGGGCGAGGCGCCCTCGCCGGCGCGATCTCGGGCAGCTTCGGCGAACGCATCGAGCCGGGCGGCGGCAGCGTTGGGGTCGACATCGTGTCCGCCGATCCGGGCGATGGTCATGGCTGCGCCGTACAGGTCGACCTCGTGGTCGGCACCCCTGATCGCGGAGGAGAATGCGTCGAAGTCTGCGTTGCGCACCGGGATCAGTATACGAGCGAAAGCAGGGTTTCGGTCACGGCAAGGGCTCCGGTTCAGGGCTGTTCGAGGCCGTGTGCTTCGAGCAGGGCAGCATCGGCCAAAATGTCCCCCGTGGGGCCATCGGCTACCACGAGGCCGCCATCCACGATGATCGTCCGGGGAAAGATCTCGGCGACCAGTTTCATGTCGTGGGTGCTCACGAGCATGGTCTGGCCAAGCCCGCGGAGCAGGTTGATAAGCTCACGGCGCCCCCGGGGGTCGAGGCCTGCCGATGGCTCATCGAGCACGAGCACGCTCGGCGACATGGAGAGGACGGTCGCGAGGGCCGCGCGCTTGCGCTGGCCAATTGACAGGTGGAACGGCTGGCGCCGCTCGAAACCGGCGAGGCCCACCGCCGCCAGCGCGGCAGTCACGCGCGTATCGACTTCGTCTTTGGGCAGTCCCATGTGGATGGGCCCGAAGGCGACATCATCGTAGACCGTCGGGCTGAAGAGCTGGTCATCGGGGTCCTGGAAAACGAGGCCAACCTCGGCCCGGATGCGGCCGATGGTTGCGCGGGTCACGGGCATGCCCGCGATGGTCACGCTGCCGGCAGCCGGCTCGTTGATGCCATTGAGGTGGAGCATGAGCGTGCTCTTGCCGGCGCCGTTCGGCCCAATGAGCGCCACCTTCTCCCCCCGGGCGATCGCGAGTGAAATGCCCTTGAGCGCCTCGAAGCCATCGGGATAGGCAAAGCGCAGGTCATGGATCTCGACCGACAGCGGCAGGGGGGGCGGCGCGGCGGCGAGCTGCGGAAGCGGTATCTCAGTGGTCATGCGTGGGGCATCCAGGCGTGGGCTGTCACCTCGAACGCCGCCAGGAGCGCGAGCGCGGCGGCCAAGACCAGGACCTGCCCACGCGGGAACGGCCGGTCGTGGATGTGAGGGATGTGGCCAGTGTAGCCGCGCGACTGCATCGCGAGGTAGACCCGCTCGCTGCGTTCGTAAGAGCGGATGAAAAGCGAACCGACCATGTTGCCCACGACCCGAGCCTGCCAGACGGCTCCGGGGCGCTTCGCACCAGGAAGCGACGCGGCGCGGGAGGAGCGCGCGCGCATCATCCGGGAGGCCTCGCCGGTGAGCACCGCCAGGTAGCGGTACATCAGCGAGATGATGGCCACCATGAGGCCCGGGAGCCGCAGGCGCGCGAGACCCTCGAGGAGGTCGTGGAACGGTGTGGAGAACACGAGGAGCGTCGCGGCCTGCACGCTGACCCAGCTCTTGAGCATGATGGTGAGGACGATCCGCAGGCCCTCGCCGCCGAGCGTGAGGTCGAACAGCCAGAGGTCGACCGTCCCAATCGGATCGCCGGTCTTCGTGAAGAGCAACGGGAAGGCCGCGACGATGAAGGGCAGCGCGACGAACGAGCCGCGGACCATGCGGACCGGGCCGAGCCGGGCAGCGAAAGAGACTCCCACGAGGGCGGCCCACGCGATACCGAGCGCGGCGAACGATCCGACCGGCAGGAGGCTCACCGCCAGGATGAAGCCCACCACCAGCAGGAACTTCAGCCGCGCATCGGCCCGGTGGAGCGGGCTTTCGCGCGGGATGTAACGATCGAGGTTCAGGTCTCGTTGCTCCGGCGGGATTGCTGGTGGCGAACGTACGCGCCGAACGCCATGGTCAGGACGAACACCATGGCAACGCCGGCGAGCCCGGCGATGATGACGGTCGCGCGCTCGTCATCGATGCCCGGAATCGAGTAGTCCGGGAGGATTTCGTAGGGAGCGTCCTTGCTCTCCCCGGCGAATCCCCTGTCCTCGGAGACGCGGTCGAGGCCATCGGGGTCGGACGAGGCAAGCGGGGCGAGGACGATTACCACCAGCGCCGCGATGACGAGCCCGGCGATCGCCCAGCGATAGCGGCGGAAAAACGACGGTCCGGTGGTTGGCGTATCGGCCACCCTCGTCACCCCTGTGCCTGGGCCATGCGGCTATCGCGAAGCCGGAGCAGGTCGGCCCGGCTGGCCGCGATAAAGCTGAGCGCGCCGACGGTGATGACGGCCTCGCCGACTCCGATGAGGACGTGCCAGCCGACCATGGCGGCAAGCGCGGCCGGGAGCGAGGTGGTGCCAGAGATGGCGAGCTGGAACGACGTGAGGCCGGCGGCGGCAACCACGGAGGTCCAGGCTGCCACGGCGGCGGCGGGGAGCCGTCCGCGCTGCTCGCCTCCGAGCGCGGCGGCGACGGTCCGGTACAGCCAGTAGCCGCCAAATGTGCCAATGAGTCCCATGTTGAAGATGTTGGCTCCGAGCACGAGGAGGCCCCCGTCCTGGAAGATGAGCGCCTGGACGGAGATCACACAGGCCATCACGATGGTGCCGGCATAGGGCCCAAGCAACACCGCGGCAAGCACACCGCCCAGGAGGTGGCCCGATGTGCCGCCGGGAATCTGGAAATTGAACATCTGCGCGGCAAAGATGAAGGCCGCCATGACGCCCATGAGCGGGACCGCCCGCTCATCGAGCTGGGCACCGGCCCGGCGCAAGGAAATGCCGAGGGCGGCAATCGTCACGACCCAGAAGAAGAGCGCGACGGGAGTCGAAAAGAACCCATCGGGCGCGTGAAGCAGAAAGAGTGGTACGGGCACGAATCCTCCTCCCGGTGAGCACCGCGGCTGGAGGCCACCGGCGACTCATATCAGTTTGCCGGAAGTGCCCATCCCGTTGCAACGATTTGCAACTGCCAAGATGCGCTCATCTGCGGATTGCCCTCGCGCGGTCTCCGCCCGTATGGTCTGCAGTCGTGGAACCCGCTGCCCGGTACCAGGTTGGCGACCTCGATGTCGCGGTGATCAGCGACGGCTACATGAAGTTGGACGCCGGCGCCGTCATGGGCCTGATCCCAAAGGTCATGTGGGAGCCTGTCATCGGGCGGGAGAACGTCGATGCCGAGAACCGGATGAAGCTCGGCCTCAACTGCATTGTTGTCCGGAGTGGCGAGCAGGTGCTGCTGGTGGATACGGGCATGGGCAACAAGGTGAGCGGCGCCGTCCGGGAGCGCGCCTTCCCAGGGGATTACGGGCACCTCCTCGACGGGCTGGGGGCGCTCGGACTCACTCCGGGAGACATTACCGCGGTCGCAAATACGCACCTGCATGTCGATCACTGCGGCTGGAACACCGTGTTCGGGGCCGATGGCCGCGCGGTACCCACGTTCCCCAATGCGCGCTACTACGTGCAGGCGGGCGAGTACGAGGCCGCCCGGCACCCGAACGAGCGGACGCGCGGGACATACTTCGCCGAGAACTTCGAGCCGCTGGAGACAGCCGGGCAGCTGGAGCTCGTCGATGGAGAGACGGAGATCATCCCGGGGGTCAGGTTCTGGCCCACGCCGGGGCACACCGCGGATCACGCCTCCATCGCACTCAGCTCCAGGGGCCAGACCGCGATCTACACCGGGGACCTCGTGCAGCACGCGGTGCAGGTGGAGCGGCCGGCGTGGATCTCGGCCTTCGATATCCTGCCCCTTGTATCGCTGGAAACGAAGAAAATGCTGGCCCGGCGAGCCCTGCAGGAGAACGCGCTGCTGATCTGTGTGCATAACCCCTTCCCGGGTGTTGGCCGGTTGACGGAGCGCGACGGCCGCCGGACATTCGTTACGGAATGAACCGTCCGGGGCCCGTTTTTCACCTTGCCCTGCGCGACCTGCACGCGGCGAGTGGCGCCGTCTTCAGCACCGTCTCGGGCTGGTCGGTGCCCATGCGATACGGCGATGCGACGGCGGAACTGGCCGCCCTGCGCCAGGGCGCGGCGATGTTCGACCGCTCTTCGCGAAGCCGCTTCCTGGTGACCGGCACGGACGCGCTCGAAGTCCTCAAAACGGTCTTCGCCGGGCCCGTTGAGGAACTGGAAGAAGGCCGGGCGATGCGAGCCGTCGCGCTCGGCCCCGGAGGCACCATCGAGGACCTGGCGCTGATCGCGCGCACCGGCGGGATCGCCTACCTGGTCAGTGGAGAGCCCGGGCGACGAGAGGCGACGCTCGCCAGGCTCCGTGCCGCCATCGAGCCAAATTGGGACGCCACCGTCGATGACCGGACGGAGACGACCTGCCTGATCGGGCTGGCGGGCCCCGGGGCGGCGAACGTGGCGAACGAACATCTGAACGAAGCGCTCCCCGCGCGCTTGCAGGCACTCCACTGCCTGGCGTTCGAATTCCACGGGTTCCGGGGTCTCGCCATCCGCACGAGCGACACCGGCGAGGACGGCTTCGAGTTCATGCTCGCGCCAGCCGTGGCCCAGCACCTGGTGGAAACACTGCGCGCGGCGGGCATTCCCCTCGCGGGCCAGGAAGCGCTCGACATCGCGCGGGTCGAGGCGTGCATACCGGCGTTCGAACCGGATCTCGAGACCGGGCTTTCGCCGGCAGAGGCGGAACTCGACGCCTTGCTGGGCATCGACGGTGGGCCCGCGAGCCGGGTCCTTTCGGCCGTGCTCCTTGAAGGACCGGGTGTGCCGGCGACGGGCACGCCGCTGATGGCTGGCGGCGAGCCGGCGGGCGAGCTCCGGTCGTGCGTGCGGTCACCCTCATTGAATGCCACCATCGGACTCGGCATCATCGATAGCCGCCACGCGTTCCCCGGGCGCGAGATCCTGGCCGGAGCCGACCGGGCTGTCGTTGTGGCGAAGCCATTTCACCGACGGAGGTCGTAGCGATGGGTGTGGATCTGATGAGCCTGGGCGCGTATGAGCCCCGCTGGCCCGGCGTTGTGGAACTGAACCTGGCCGACCAGTGGCGCGCCCGCTGGGTCGACGAGCAGGAGTTGCCGGGAAACGCCCCGGTGTTCTGGGCCTACGGGATGGTCTGCATGGGTGACCATGGATACGCGACGCGCGAGAAGGGCGCCGCGAAGTGGGGGATGATCGAGGGCCCCATCGGGGAAGCGAAGCCCGAAGCGTTCGTGAAGTCGGCCGCCATGGAGCGGACAGGGGCAACGGCGGGGCGGGTGGAGCTCATCGGCTTCTTCGAGTGCAAGGCCACGCGCCACAATACCGAGTTCGAGCAGGGCACCATCACCGTGCGCCCGTTCTATCTCGCAGTGGCCAGGAAAGTTGCCGACCTGCCGGAAACATCGAATTACGAACGGCGGCGGATGCGCATGGCGGAGTACCTGGTGGCGATGCGGGCCCGCTACCCGGAACTTGAGGACTACATCGGCAAATGCGCCTCGCGCTACGCCGTGCTCAGGGCGAAGGGCGACGTCTAGTCGCCGTAGACACGGACCAGGAGGTCGTAGATGGCCGGATCGTATTGTTCGAGCCAGGCGCGCCCACGGCTGCGGCGCGGGTCGCTATCGAGGAAGTAGGACTGTGTGGCCTCTGCGAAGTACTCGTTGGCGTTTGTCGCCGCGTAGTCGCCTTCGTACTTGCCGGCGCTCTTCGCATCCTGGAACAGCTGGCGGATCTCGTAGTAGTCGGCCTGGGGCAACGTCCATCCCTGCACGAGGTGCCCGAGCTCGTGGAAGAGGATGTTCAGACCGCCGCACGGCCCCGACCGGTCGCCGAGCAGGTCGAGCTCGTTGACCGTGACCACCGGGTAGTCCGCCCGGTCGGCCACACCACAGACATGGCTGAAGTAGTCCTGGCTGCCGGGGCCTTCGAGGCAGCGGAACTCGGGGAGGTCGAGGACGCCCTGGTCACGGGCGGCGACGATGACGTAGGCTCCCTCCTCCGCCAGCGGGACTTCGAGGTCATTGCCCTGGAACACGCGCTCCACCGTCTTACGCGCGATTTCCAGCGCTTCATCGTTCACATCGGCGTTGGCGACGATGGCGAGCCCGGCCGCTTCGACACGCTTCGTGTACTCCGCGGCGAACACCCGTGGCGCGGATGGGTCGGGGCGCCGGAGCAGGCCCTGGCATACGTTACCCTCGGAGTTCAGCCGTGGGAGGGTCGACGGCGTCTCGGCGGGCGCGGCAGTCTCCACGCCGCTCGCTACCGGATCAGCGCCACGCCCGGCGAGTACGACCACACCGGCCAGCCCGGCCACGATGGCCAGCGCGCCCGCCGGGAGGAGCGCCGCGAGAAGAACCCTTCGCATGGTGTTTAGCTTCGATTGGCGGCGGGGCCGCCGTAAAGCCCCCACTTAACCCGCGCTTTCAGGCTCAGGTGCGGCCGCCCTGGAGGAGGGTCGAACGCGCCACCGGCTTCATCCCCCGGGCGCGAATCCCCGGGGATGGCCTCGGAATCCATCATCCTCTTCCCCTTCCGCCGCCCGCCTTGCCGTCCCGTCCGGTTCGCGATAACAGGGTCCAGCGAAACCTGAGACAGGTGGGCTATTGGGGCCTACGGCTGGATGGCGAACCGCACGGAGACAGCCACCGAAACGGTGGTCTGACCCGGCTGGATCGGGGTCACCGTGTCGTAAGGAGCCCCACCGGTCGTCGGCGCGCGCAGGATTGGGCCGGACGGGGCCGAGGACTCGGAGATGGACAGGAGCGTGCCGACACTCACGCCGGCGGCGGTGGCGAACGTCTCAGCGCGCGACTTCGCATCGGCAACCGCCTTCTCCCGCGCCTCCTCCAGGTACGGCTCCGGGTCATCGATCCCGAAGGCAATGCCCTGGAGCCTCGCGGCATCGCCGGCAGCCGTGACGCCGTCGTCGATGACCCTGCCTGCGTTGTCCAGGTCACGCACGGTCACCGCGAGAAGGTTACTCGCGATGTAGCCGGTGATGCGGGCGGGCTCGTTTTCCGGATAGAAGTACTGCGGGTAGATATTGACGGACGTGGTGACGATGTCCTTCTCGTCGACGCCGTTCGACTTAAGTGAGTTGATGAGGCGCGTTGCGGCATCGGCGCCCTTCTCGCGAGCTTCCTGCACCGTGGGTGCCGAGGCTTCGATGCCGATGGTGAGGGTGGCGATATCCGGTTCGGCGCGCACCTCGCCGAGACCAGTCACCGATATACCGGTAAGGCTGGAGTCCTCCTGGGGAGGAACGTTGACGGTGGTGTCTTCTTCGCAGGCCGCGGCCAGGAAAGACACGGCAAGAACGGGAATAGCAAGCAGGCGCATTCGCATCTAAGCCCTCCGGCGGCGGATTTCCAGCAGGGCCACGATGCCGAGAGTCAGCACCGAGAGCCCCCCAAGCGACACAACCCAGGGCGCGTACGCATCGCCGTCGCTGGTGGGCGCATCGTAGGCGACGGCGAGGGAATCCGCGGGCGGCTGTTCGTCGCTGGCCGGTGTGAGGGCCGCACCGTCGCCACCGGGGCTGGCATTGCGGTCGGCCGATGGGGTCGCGGCTCCCGCTGCCGGTTCCGGCGAGGGCACACCCGCACCCGAAACCCCGCCGCCACCCGGGGGCGATGCAATGGCGGGCGGCGTATCCTGCGTCGCCGAGGCAGCGCCGCCATCGTCAGCGCCGCCGGCGGTAGGGGCCGAGTCCGTGGCCTTGAGGTCCACTGACTCGGCAACGCCACCCGCGCTCAGGGTCTGGTCACCCGTGCCGCGATCCGAGGTAAGGCTGAGCGTGCCGACCACGGCGAAGGCGGCAACGCTCGCGGCCGCGGCAATCCGGGCGGCAACGATGAACCCGGGAAACGCCGGGCTGGAGTGCTTCGGAGAGGGCCGGGCGGCCATCGCGGGCGTCAGGCGGAACGTTCGGGGGGCAGGAGCCTCGGGAAGGGCGGCGAGCGAAGCCTTCAGCGCACGGGTCGCGGCGATGGCCTCGCGGCACGCGGTACACGAAGGCAGATGAGCCTCGACACGGGCGGCATCGGACGGACGGAGCTCGCCATCGACGAAGGCATCAAGCAGCTCGCGGATGCGAGCGTGGCGGCGGA
The DNA here is from genome assembly GCA_035326025.1 of Tepidiformaceae bacterium. GTDB lineage: Bacteria > Chloroflexota > Dehalococcoidia > Tepidiformales > Tepidiformaceae > Amarobacter. The sequence goes on along the minus strand of DAOKYT010000033.1, from coordinate 3,060 downwards.
ACAAGGAAGCCAGGGGCATGTTCTCCTCATCTCTCCAGACGATGCTCGATCCCGAAAAGTTCCGGCTGCTCGGAAAGGATGGCCCGCAGGCGTTCGCGGCCCCGGTGAATGCGCGACTTCACGGTGCCTATCGACGAACCGGCAATTTGCGCGATCTCCTCGTAATGGTAGCCGTGGAGGTCGGAGAGGAGCACGGCCTGGCGCTGTTCGAAGGGGAGCTGGAGGAGCGCCTGCTGGATGCCGTGGCCGACGGCCATGCGCTCGACGTAGTCGCCAGCGGTCTCGCTCGCGTCGGGCAGGTCGATGGGAGCATCATCCGGGCCGGTGTTCATCGAGAGTGAATCATGCGGGCCCCGGCGGAGGCGGCGGCGCAACTCGTCCTTGCTCTGGTTGGCGGCGATGCGCAAGAGCCAGCTCCGCAGGTTGCCCCCTTCGAAGCGAGCGATCGAGCGGTAGGCGGAAAGAAACGCCTCCTGCGTCGCGTCCTCTGCGGCCGCCCGGTCGCCAATGAGCCGCAGGCAGAGGTTGTAGACGGCGGCCTGGTATCGCTCAACAAGACTGTTGAATGCGTCAAGACTGCCGTCCTTTGATAAAGAGACCAGGTGCTCGTCCGAGGGTTCGAGCGCGTCGGTCATGCCGGCCGAGGGTAGGTCAATCGGCTGTAAAGGGCGACCGGCGCGACTCCGGAGGCGCAGCGGGGAGGCTATGGTACTCTGATGACGATGGAAAATGGCGAAGGTCGTCCACCGGACGACGAGGCAACAGGCGCCGAAGACCCGCAGGCGTGGTACTTCGACCTCCCGCGCGGAGCGTGGGAGCGCCAGGAGCAGAAGAACCGGGCCCTCCGCGAGCGCGTCCTTGGCAACATCGCCGAGGATGCCGAAAAGGCAAAGGGCGACCCGTTCGTGCCCCGGCCCGCCGAGCCCGAGCCGCCTGCGCGCCGGGGCTTCCTCGCCTTTGGCCGGAAGAAGAAGCAGGATGATGCGCCGCGCCGCGATGACGCGGACGGCAGCTGGACCCTGGACCGCCCTGACGGGATGCGCCACCAGGAACCCACCGATGCGGACGCAGAAGACGACGACTGGTCGACCGAGATACCGCTCCGCGCCGAGCCCGAGCCTCCACTTACCTTGCGCCGTTCGGTCCATCACGAGGAGGCCGAGCCCTGGGGCACCGCCGACGCCGGATTCGTCCTCGGCTCGCACGAGGCGGCTCGCCCGGTAGAGCACACGCCATCGGCCGAAGCAGGGGATGACGGCTGGTCGGGGGCGGGCAGCGAAATGCCTCTCGCCGAGCACATCGAGGAACCGGCTGCCAGCGATCGGGACCAGGCATTCGAGGAGACGGTAATGCCGTCGTTCAGCGGGCCGCAGGCCACCGATGTGGACCCCAACCCGCCGGACGAGGACTTCCTGGCGGGGATGCGCTCGTGGGCCAGGGGCGACGCCGATTCCGGGACCACGTCCAACGAAGGCAACGCTGGCGAGGAACGGCTACATACCGATGACGTGCTGCAATTGCGTCCGCGCCCACATGACCCCGGCGAGCCCCGGCTCGACTGGAGCTTCGGCCCCGCCGGCTGGAGTGAGCCGGGGGAGCAACCCGCCACCTCCCCGGCCGCCGAACCGCAGGCAGACGACGAAGCCGACATGATCGAGAGCATGCGCCGGTGGGCAGAGCGCTCGAAGGAGAGCGTTCACCCGCACTTCGCGTTGCAGCACCATGAGGAGGAGGCCGAGCTCACACCAGAGCCGCCACCCATTCCTCTGCGGCCCAGGCACCACGACGAACCGTGGCAGCGGCCCGAGTCCGACGGCAACAGCGAGCCGGAGCCTGCCGAGCCGGCAGCCGAAGTCCCGGCGCCGCCCGCGCCGCCGCCCATCGTGCTGCGCTCTCGCACCGGAGAGCAGCCCGCCGAGCCGGAGCCCGGCACCGGGGCCCCGCCCACCCGCTGGGACGAATTCTTCGGGATCGACCGTGGCGCGCGGCCCGATGACGATGAGGACGAGGGAGCCGGGGTGAGCGAAGGGCTCGCCGCGATGCGCGACTGGGCAAGGAAGCGCGCGGCCGCTGAGCACGGCGGTGAAATCCCGGAAGAGTTCCTCAAGCCGTTCGACTGGGAGCTGGATGAGTCCACCAGCCAGGGCAGCGATGCCGCCGCGCTCGCCCACGAAGGGTTCGCGGCCGGTCCGGAAGCGGACGGGCCCGGGGCAGAACTGGTCCTGGAATTCGCGGCGTACCTCGAAGACGCTGAGTACCGAGCGACCGAAGAGCGCGAACCAACGCTGGAGTTCGCCGGCGAGGGCGAAGCCGTGCAGCAGGACACGGACGAAGACCCGCTGGCGGGGATCTTTGGCACTCCGCCGGCGGCGGCGCCCGGGGTGGAGCCCCGCGAGAAGAAGCGCGGCGGCATGTTCGGCCGGCTGTTCGGCCGCAAGAAGCAAGAGGACACGCAGGCATTCGAGGTTGCGGCACCAGCAGTGGCCGGCGCCGCGCCCGATGGCCGCAGCGACGAAGACATGCGGACCGTTTCAGCCGATGCGGGCGAGTGGCTCCCCTATGAGGAAGCAGACGTCCAGGCCGCCGTGGTCGAGCCTGACCTGGAGCCGTTCAGCGCTTCGGCCGAAGAGACCCTGGATGCTGATGAGCCCGCTGAGCCGTGGGCCGTGCCCGCGCCGTTCGTGGCCCGGGCAGGTGACGATCAGGAGGGCGATTGGGCGGAGGCGGACGAGCCCGGACCCGCGATTCTCCCGCGCGAATTCGTGACCGCCTTCGAGCAGGCCGTGCCGCGGGACCAGCGCCCGGCCCCCGAGGTTTCGGCGTACTCCCCGGAGGCCGGCGATGACGAGTTCGCATGGGAGCCGGAGCCAATCGCGTTCGAGGAGCCGGTGGCACAGGCCGAGACAACCCCGGAAGAGGCGCCTGCGACGGCGACCCCGGCGATCCAACTGACCCTCGACGCATTCGCGCCGGGCGAGCCCGCGGGGGAAGAGCCCGTGACCGAAGAGAAGCCCTGGTGGGAACAGCCCGCCGCCGAGGAAGCGCCCGCCGAGGCCGTCG
>DAOKYT010000032.1:11435-29648 GCA_035326025.1 Tepidiformaceae bacterium | reverse complement strand
ACCCGCTGGCAAACCGTCTGGTACCACATCCTCCCCGGGGCCATGCCCGGCATCATGACTGGCGTCATCCTCGCTGTCGCTCGCGCCGCGGGTGAGACGGCCGCCCTGATCATGATCGGCGCCTTCGCCTTCATCGCCTTCGACAACACGGGCCTCAATCAGAGCTTCACCACGGTGCCCATCCAGATCTACAACTGGACCACGCTCCCGCAGGAGGCGTTCCGCCAGAACGCCGCCGCCGGGATCATCGTCCTCATGGTCCTCATCGTGGGACTCAACCTCATCGCTGTTCTCATCCGTGAGCGCTTCCGCCGCGTCTAGAGGGATCTATCGCAATGGCTAATACCGTCGACCTCCGCCCCTCCGAAATGGGCCAGCGCGCCTCAGGCGAAACGTTCAGCGGCAGCGCACCCCGCGGCAACCCCGCCGCCATCAGCTCCCCGCCCGAAGAGACGGCGCTCGCCATCGAGGATATCTCCCTCTGGTACGGGGCGAAGCAGGCCCTCACCAACGTTTCCATGAACATCCCGGTCAACAAGGTGACCGCACTCATCGGCCCCTCCGGTTGCGGCAAGAGCACCCTCCTCCGCTGCATCAACCGCATGAACGACCTCATCCCCACTGCCCGCATCCAGGGCGCCATCCGCTATCACGGGGTCGACCTCTATGGGCCAGACATCGACCCGGTCGAAGTGCGCCGTCGCATCGGCATGGTCTTCCAAAAGCCGAACCCGTTCCCCAAGTCGATCTACGAGAACGTGGTCTTCGGCGCGAAGGTCAACGGCTACAAGGGGGACTTCAAGGCCCTGGCCGAGGACTCTCTCCGCCGCGCCGCACTCTGGGACGAGGTGAAGGACAACCTCAAGAAGAGTGGACTCGCGCTCTCCGGTGGCCAGCAGCAACGCCTCTGCATCGCCCGCGCCATCGCCAACCAGCCCGACGTCATCCTCATGGATGAGCCCTGCTCCGCGCTCGACCCTATCGCCACCCTCAAAATCGAAGACCTCATGCGCGAGCTCGTCAAGGACTACACGATCATCATCGTGACCCACAACATGCAGCAGGCCGCCCGCGTCTCCGATTACACCGCCTTCATGCTCACGGATGAGCACACCACCGGGCAGTTGATAGAATACGGCCCCACTCAGGAGCTCTTCACGACCCCAAGGGACAAGCGGACCGAGGACTACATCAGTGGGCGCTTCGGGTAGAATCCCGCCAGAAAGGCATCAGACCGTGACTCGCGACCTTTTTAACGCCGAGCTGCGCCAACTCCAGGACGATGTCCTGGCCCTGGGCTCCATGGCCGAAAAGGCCATCCTCGATTCGGTCCAGGCCCTCCGCGATGGCGACGCCGAGTGGTCCCGCAAGATCATCCGGGATGATGAGCGCATCAACAGGAAACGGTTTGAGATCGAGGACCGCTGTATCTTTGTGATTGCATCCCAGCAGCCCATGGCCACCGACCTTCGCTCCCTTGTCAGCGTGCTCTACATCATTACCGACATCGAACGCATGGCCGACCACGCCGAGGGGATCGCCCGCATCAACGTCCTCATGGGCGATGAACCGCTCCCCCGCAAGATCAGCTACATCCCCGCCATGGCCGACCGCGCCGTCGCCATGCTCCGCAACAGCCTCAAGGCCTTTATCGACCACGATGTCCAGGCCGCGTACCAGATCTGCGACTCCGATGACGAGGTCGATCGGCTCCAGGACAGCGTCTACGACGAGTGCATCCAGGCCATGATCGCCGATCCTTCGACCATCCAGCGCAACACCTACCTGCTCTGGGCCGCCCACAACCTCGAACGCATCGCCGACCGCTGCACCAACATCTGCGAACGCGTGGTCTACACCGCCACCGGCCACATGGACGAGCTGAACGTCTCGAAGTACTGAGCCGTGACCGCCACCAAGGGCGCGATCAACATCGGCCTCGCGCTTGCCGCTGAACTCCGGCGAACTGGGTCCGAGTCGCTTTGAAAAGCTGGTGAGTCCCGTCCCCAGGGAACCGCCGCTGCGGCTTCGCGTGGTGGATCTCGAACCCGTCTGGGCAGCTCCGCCCTGGCGATCGCTGGCGCGATCGGGGGAAAGGCGCCGCCAGCGGGGCCGCGGCGCATCGTGGCGAAAACCAACGCCGCGCTCTCAACCTGGGCGCGCCCGCCGCTATCACCTACCGCCACGTTTGGTACCATGAGTTCCCTCGCCGTGGCGGGCGTAGCGTAGTGGTTAACGCGTCTGATTGTGGCTCAGAAGATCGTGGGTTCGAATCCCACCGCTCGCCCCATCGCACAGACACAAAGGGCGTCGCCCCTCCCAAAGGCGACGCCCTTCCGCGTTCGCGGCGGCCCGCGCTAGTTCGTCCCGTCCTTCGCCAGCATCGGGAGGATGCGGTTGAACTTCACCTGCGCCCCCCCGAGGAATCCGCCATCGACCGTGTAGCCGCCGCCGGCCGATGACCATGCGAAGCTCTGGCCGATGACGACCTGCGTGCCATAGTTGCCGCCGGTGCTGCTCCCGCCCCCGGCAAGCGCCCGCCACGAAAGGTCGTACGTCCCGCTGGCAGACTGGGCCACCACCGCGGCCACTACCGCAAGCCCGCCCATGCCGGCCGCCGCGGCGGTGAGCGCCCGGCGCGTTCGTGGCCGCCTCACCGGCTTATCACCAGGACGTTGAACTTCGTGCCGTTCGGAATGGCGCTCCCGTCCGTGGTGTAGATGGCCCAGCGGTTCGTCACCCCGGGGCACCAGGCCGGCGCCGATGCGCCGTAATATGTGACCGAGGTCACCACCTGCACCGTCGAATTCACCGGCGTGATGAACACGAGCGCGTTCGGGTCGGTCACACTCAGGTAGGTCGCCGAGTGCGGAACCACGGGGCCCGCTCCAGGGCAGGTGTTCTGGCTCGGGCCCGCCTGCACCACCGTGTGCTCGAACGCGGCCGGCTTCACCCCCGAGACCTTAATCGCACCGTCGATATCCAGGGCCGCGCCGCTCGCTGCCGAGCTCACGGCCTTCACCCCGGTCGGTCCCGAGAAGTAGCCCCCGAACCCGTTGGCGCCCTGGGCGAAACCCTGCACCGCGATGCCCGTGGCGAAGGTCGATTCACCCTGCACGCCCGCGCCCCCGCCTGAGTTCGTGCCGAGCACCGCGGGGTACTGCGAGGCATCGGTCGACGTGCGATTCCCGGCGATGGCCACGCCCGTCCCGGCCTGGTTCACGGTGATGAGCCCCTGCGGTGTCGAAGGCGCGCCCGCGGTCGTCCCGGCCGCCGTGAACGGCACCGCGACCCCCCCGGCTGCCTTCGCGTAGAGCGCATACGGCGCCGGGCTTACCGGCTGCCGCGGCGAGAGAATCGTGTACCCAGTCGTCCCCGACCCCGACCCCGGCCGAACCGCGATTTCGAGCCAGCGCGCATCGCCCTGGAATGCCGGCGCACCGAAATCCAGCTCCACCGAGAAGAGACCGTTCGTCACGGTCACATCCTCCTTCGCGACGATGCCGCCGACCTGCGCGCCCCCCGTCTCCGCATCGAACAGGATGAACCGCAGGTCGTACACCCCGTTTGCCGGGCTCCCACCGTCGGTCAACCTTCCCTGGTACGTGAACGATGTAGGCAGCGCCGTCGCTGCCTGGATGAGCCGCCCCCCTTCATCGCCCGAATCATCACCCAGGGCAGTGGCCACGGGAATCAGCGAAGCCACTCCCAGCGCTGCTGCCACCACCGCCAGGAACCTTTTCCGCTGCATAGAGACACCTCCTGCCCTCCTCGGGCGCTGCAAGTATAGATCACCCGATCAAGCCCTTACACGTTTCGCACCGCTTACTGTTAACAATCGCGGATTGACCTTGAATACCCCCCGGCGTACGTTCCAAATCGTGCGCACTTTCGCGTGCCCGGAACCTCCTCAACGAAGGACTGAGCAGTGCCCGAAGATGCTGCTGCCCGCGAAGTCCTCGAAGACGCGCGCTCGCTGGCCCACGCCGGCGAGTGGGCGAAGCTTGTCTCTCTTGTAACCTCCCTCCACCCTGCCGATCTCGCCGAGCTCGTCCTCGACCTCAACGAAGATGACCGGCGCGACCTCCTTTCCCATCTCCCCACCGACGTGGTGGGCCAGCTCTTCGAATTCGTCGAAGACGACGACCTCCGCGACCTGATCCGCGGCATCGGTGTCGAGGAGCTGCCGGCCGTCCTCGAGGAGGTCGAAGACGATGTCGTCGCCGATGTCATCCAGCAACTCGAACCCGGGCAGCAGGCCGAAACCCTCGCCCAGCTCGATCGCGGCGACGATGTCGCCGAACTCCTCCAGTACCGCGAGGAATCGGCCGGCGGCCTCATGTCCCGCGGGTTCGTGGCGCTCAACCAGGACATTAGCGTCCAGCAGGCCATCGACTACCTGCGCGTCTTGCGCCCTCCCTCCGACCGCGCCTACTACCTCTACGTCATCGATGCGGAGCGAAAGCTCCAGGGCACCGTCTCCATCCGCGACCTCATCGTCTCGGCGCCCCGCACTCCGCTCGCCGAGATCACCCAGCGCGATGTCCACGCGGTATCCGCCACTACCGACCAGGAGGAGGCCGCGCGCACCCTCCAGAAGTACAACCTCCTTGCCATCCCCGTCGTTGACGATGAGGGCGTGCTTGAAGGTGTGATGACCGCCGACGACCTCATCGATGTCCTCCAGGAAGAAGCGACTGAGGACATGTACCGCATGGTTGGTCTCGATGAGGACGAACGGGTCTTCAGCCCGGTCCGCACGAGCGTCCGCCGCCGCCTCCCCTGGATGCTCGTGAACCTGGTCACCGCGTTCGTCGCCGCCGCGACGGTGGGCCTGTTCGACCACGCGATCAGCAAGGCAGCGGTGCTCGCGCTGTTCATGCCCGTGGTCGCGGGCATGGGTGGCAACGCCGGCACTCAAACCGCCACCATCGCTGTCCGCAGCATCGCCCTTGGCGACCTCGACGTTGGCGATGTCTTCCGCGCCTGCCGCAAGGAGATCATGGTCGCCATGGCAAACGGCCTTGCCATCGGCCTGACGGCGGGGCTTGGCGCCTACGCGTGGAAGCAGAACGAAGCGCTCAGCCTGGTCATCGGTGCGGCCCTCTTCCTCAACATCTGCGCGGCCACGATGGGTGGTGTGCTCATTCCCCTGGGCCTCAAGGCGCTCCGGGTCGACCCGGCCCTTGCCGCCAACATCTTCGTCACCACGCTCACCGATGTCGTGGGGTTCGCCCTCTTCCTTGGCCTTTCCTCCCTGGCCATCGATCAGATCGCGTAGCGGCCCGCGGTTGCCGCTGCCCCCCGCCGGCCACGCGTCGAAACGGCTCTGAGAGGGCTCGCGAATGAGCCCCGGGTGGTCCCAGTGGACGTGGTCATGCAACTCGCGCCCAACGAGCTCCGCGATGAACTGCTCCGGATCGCCGCCGTGCCGGCCGCGCCGCTCGCCTCCGCCGTCCATTGCCACCCGCCGCGACGGTAAGTCGTGCAGACGCGGGTCTCGCTGGTACCAGGTGACGGGCGATGGACGTCCATCGCCATTCCCGCCTCCGCCTGCCCGCGACGTTTGTCAACGCGCCGTCCTCACGCAGGTTGCGGCGCTCATCATCGGGCATTCATCCTTGCCCTATGCGATTCGTTTCTCTCGATGAAGCCGTCGGTGTCGTCAAGTCGGGCGACCGCCTGTATATCCATGCCGGGGCGGCCACCCCGCACGCCCTGATCGCCGGGCTGGTCGAACTGCGCACCGACCTCCGCGATGTCGAAATCGTCCATCTCCACACCGACGGCCCGGCTCCGTACACCGAACCCGGCATGGAGCACCGTTTCCGCCACAACGCGCTCTTCATCGGGCCCAACACCCGCCCGGCAGTCCAGGAGGGCCGCGCCGACTACACGCCCGTTTTCCTTTCCGAGATCCCGTCGCTCTTCGGCCCCGGCGGTTCGTTGCCCCTCGATGTCGCCTTTATCCACGTCACTCCCCCGGATGCCGATGGCAATTGTTCGCTCGGCGTCTCCGTCGATTGCGCGCTCGCGGCGGCGCACCACGCCCGCCTCGTCGTCGCACAGGTCAATCCCCGCATGCCGCGGACCCATGGCCACTCCCTCCCCGCCTCCGTCATCGACCTTGCCGTCGAGGTCCATGACGATCTGCCCATCGCCGTGCACCAGCTCCCCGGGCCCGAGGCTAACGAGATCGGGCTCCACGTCGCGGGCCTCATCGATGATGGCGCGACCCTGCAGATGGGGATCGGAGCCATCCCCAATGGCGTCCTCCGCCAGCTCAGGAACCATCGTGACCTTGGTGTTCACACCGAAATGTTCACCGACGGGCTGCTCACCCTCCTGCATGCGGGGGTCGTCAATGGCGCCCGCAAGACATTGCACCCCGGCAAGGTCGTCACAGCCTTTGCCGTGGGGTCGAAGGCCCTCTTCGACTTCGTCGATGGCAATCCCGCGATCGAGTTCCACCCCGTCGACTACACCAACAACGTCGACGTCATCGCCGCCAACGACCGCATGGTCGCCATCAACTCGGCCCTGAGCGTGGACCTGACCGGCCAGGTCGTCGCCGATTCGATCGGCCCGCGTTTCTACAGTGGCATCGGCGGGCAGGTGGACTTCATTCGCGGGGCGGCGCGCTCGAAGGGTGGAGTGCCCATCATCGCCCTGCCGTCCACGGCAAGAAACGGCGAGGTCTCACGCATCTGTCCCGAACTGGTCGCTGGCTCCGGCGTTGTGACCACGCGCGGCGATGTCCACTGGGTGGTCACCGAATATGGCGCCCGCAACCTCCATGGCCGCACCATCCGCGACCGGGCGGCCATGCTCATCGAGATCGCCCACCCCAGGTTCCGCGACGAGCTCGAGCGGGCCGCGGCCCGGTTGGGCTACCTGGGCCATCGCTAAGGCCCTTCCGGTTCGTCCTCTCCGAAATCGGGCCGCGCCGATCCACGCAACGCCGCAATCAGGTCCGCCGCGTCCTGCGGCGAGATCTTCCCCTGCTCCAACAGCTGCAGCACGCGAAGCTCTTCCGCTTCGCGCCGCCGTTCCGCCCCCGCCCGCGCCCCGCGTTGGGGGCGTGGCCGGCCCGCGAGATCCACACCAGGCGCCGCATCGGCCGCTTCTTCACGGCCCCTGACGATGACCTCGCCGATCCCGCTGTTGATCCGCAATCGTGCCGGCGCGTCCTCCCCGGAGGACGGGTACTCGCTTCGTATCTTCCCGATGCCGCTCGACGCGCGGATGTTGATCGCCGCGCCAGCGGGAAACCGGGCCTCGCCGCGTCCAAGCCCGACATCGACGCGGTAGTCGCCGGGCGCCACCTCCGCGATATCGAGAAGCACGTCCCCCGTCCCGCTGTCGGCACGCGCCAGCCCGGAGTGCGCCAGGACGGACACCTTCCCCGCCCCCACGTTCACGTCGAGGTGTCCGCGCGTCTGGATGCACTGCACGCTTCCCGCGCCGACGTTCACGCGGATCTCGTCCGCCGCCACCCCGTTGAGTTCCGCTTCGCCGTAGCCGTTGACCAGCCGCAGGCTTTCCAGGGGGGTGTCGTCGAGCCGGACGACCGTCGTGGCGCCCTGGCGCCGCCGGAACAGCCAGCCCTTTACCAGCTTCACTTCGATGACCAGCCGGTCGCCATCGCGTCGCACTTCGAGCGCGGGGGCTGTCTTGCTCCCCACCGATACCACCCCGGGCGTCTCCTCCGGCGCGCAGCGGCGCACGGTCACCTTTCCGGCAGTCGCGTCGACCACCACCTGGCGGATGGCGTCGAGCGTAAACGTGTGCTCCGAGCGGATGCCGCCCGGGTCGCCGGCATCGTCGCCGGGCCCCCGCCTGCTTCGAAGGCGTTCCTCGCGGCTGGCTTCCCTGCTGGCGCGGCGCGCCTCATCACGCAACCGGCGCGCCTCTTCGCGTGCCCGGCGTGCCTCCTCGCGCAAACGCTCGGCGTCTTCGCGCGCCCGCTTCGCCTCTTCGAGCGCCTGGCGGATCTCCTCTGGTGTGTTAGTCATCTCGCGCTCCCCTCGCGCGGAGCTGTTCGGCGGCCTCGGCGGCGCTCAGCCGGCCCGCCGCCAGTTCGTCCAGGATCCGCTGCCGCCGCTCGGCCTCGCGCGGGTCTTCTCCCGCCTCGAATCCGAGGGTGACGAGCACCTCGTTCAGGCGCGCGACCACGGTGGGGTACGAAATGCCGAGGTCTTCCTCGACGTCCTTGATCTTCCCCCGGGCGCGCAAAAAGGTTTCCACAAACGAGAGCTGTTCCCTGCTCAGGCGCGCCAGCGGCCCGGCATCGAACCGGCCATCGACGCCGACGCCGCACACAGGGCACTCGAGCCGCCGCACGACCATGGGGCTGTCACAGCTGGGGCACGCTCCTACAAACCGGGCCATGTTCGTCTTCTCCTGCCGGGCCGAATGGGTGCGCGCCACGCCGCACTCTTGAACGTCCTGGCCAGCCCCGCGACGGCAGGTCTCGATGCTGACGCAGGCGTCGGCCACCTGTTTGTGGTCAATATCGGCTCACACCTCAGAAAAGTCAAGTTCTCACTGAAGAAAATGAAGACTAGCTTGAGAATGATCCCATAAGGTCGCCCAGGAAGGGCCGCGAGCCTCCGCGGCGCCATTCCAAACCGGTCTGGGGGACTGAATGTCAGGGAAGGACGGCCATGACCCGCGCGGCCGCGTTGCCCGGGGCGCACCCCATCACATGCACACCGCGCTCCGCGTATGCGGCGCGCATGCCCGCCGTCGCCCCCGCGAGCGCCGCATCGATCGCCTGGCTCGATGGCCCCTGGTCGGCGGGCTCATTGGCGATCACCATCACGCCGCCGCCGCCACGCTCGATCACCCGCCCGAACGCCTGGGCGCAGAACAGCCAGGCTGTCAGCGTGCGTTCCACCAGCGGATCCCATTCGTCGCGGGAAAGCTCATCGAAGCCAATCTCCGGGACTGGCCCGGGGGCCAGCAGCAGCCCATCGCAGCGGCCCAGGCGGTCGCATACCTCCGCCGCGAACGCCGCCGCCTCCGCCGGGTCCGCGGCGTGCATCACCCGGTTGAACTGCTCGCGCCCGATGGCCCACACCTCGTTCGCGATCGAGGCGGTCGAGAACTCCTCGTCCGGTGCCCCGGTGATGGTGCCCAGGGCGAGGTTCGCGCCCGCCTCCGCCAGCGCGACCGCGATCGCCCGGTCGGCCTCGCTTCCACGGCAAACCAGTGCGATCACTCTGCCGTCGAGTTCCATCGTCATCGGAGGATCGCCAGGAGCATGGGGATCACGATGGCCGCCACCACCAGCAGGGCGACGCCAACCATCGCCGCGTTCCAATCGCGCACTTTCTGCTGGCCGGAGTAGTACTCCTGTTCCCAGCTGCCATCGAGCAGGTCGCGGTCGCGCTCGTCGGGCCCGAGGTCTGGCCGGGTGTCATCGTCGTCAGGGTCCGGTCGATTGCCCACCTCATCGATGTTAGCGCACCACCTTCATGCGCTCATTGTCGTCGTCACGGTCCCAGAGGTCCCACTCCAGGCCGGTCGGGAACGAGAAGCCACCGAACCCGATCGATGCCGCGGTGAGGAAGAACGCGATGACACTGAGCCACGCCCAGGCGGTGCCCGCGAAGAACACGATCAGCCCGGTTGCGCCCCACCACACGATCGCCGCAAGGCCGCGGCCCACCTGGCCGCGGCTGTTCGATACGGCCCCCGCCGTGAGGAAGGCGAAGATGCACATCCACGCGCCATTGCCGTGCTCGGCGACCGCAAGGGCGACGGCGGCCCAGGCCGTGGCGATGCCGGCCCCCTGCAACCACGCGTCGCGCCTCATGGTGCTGTACACGACCGCCGACGTGGTGAGGAAGGCGAAAATGCTCACCCAGGTGGCGCCGGAATCGCTGCCGGCGGCCACGCCGGTGGCTGCCCACGTCCCGGCGATGGCGATCAGACGGGAGATCCCGAGCCGCCGCCAGGCCGAGGCTCCCACGGCGCCCGTGGCAAGGATCGCGAAGATGAGGAGCCACCAGCTCGACTCGTTGGCAACGACGGCGCCGATACTCGCGATCCAGATCGCCAGGATGGAAAGCAGCGAGGTTGCCTTGATGGTCATATCAGCCGCCCATGTTCATCCCGGACCGCCGGGCCTTCCACGCGGGCGTACCTATCAGGGCACTGAGCTTCTCGGGCCGGTTGAGCGCGGCCCGCGCCCGTCCGGCTCCCACGGGGATGGTTCGCAGGTCGTTCATCGGGCTTCCTCCCCTGCCCGCGCATTGTAGCCGTTGATGCCCCGTCGCGGAGGCGGGGGGAGGGTAATCCGCCCCATCGAGGCAATATGATGCCGCCATGCGGCGCGGACCTGGCCGGCCACCCTCGCGAGATGTGCTCACCCCTGCCGAGTGGCAGGGCCTCCACATCGTCCGCCACGGGATGTCCAACCGCCGCATCGCCGCCACGCGCGGCACCACCCTCGACGCGGTGAAGTTCCACCTCGAGAACATCCGCCTGAAGCTCGGGCTGCCCGACCGCCAGGCGATGCGCCGCTGGCCCGGACTGCCGCGAAATCTCGACTACGGGAGGTCTCTCATGTCATCCGCCGATCCCTCGCCGGTCGCACTTGGTCACATCGGGCAGGTGTCCTACGCCGTCAAGGACATCGACACGGCGGTCGCGTTCTTTCGCGACACGCTGGGGTTGAAGCACCTGTACACCTTCGGCCAGCTCGCCTTCTTCGATTGCGGCGGCATGCGGCTGTTCGTCGATGCCCTGCCAGAGGCGCAAGGCATGGGCCACTCGGTGTTGTACTTCAGCGTGCCCGATATCCACGCCGCCACCGCCTCGCTGCGGGCGATGGGGGTACCGTTCCAGGGCGAGCCGCACCTCATTCACCGCCACGAAGATGGAACCGAGGAGTGGATGTCGTTCTTCACCGACCCGGAGGGCAACACGCTGGCGCTGATGTCGCAGGTAATGCCCTGAGGGGACAGCCCGCGCCGCGCGGCCCGGTTTGTGATAGGCTGGGTACCTGAAGGTCATGGTGATTGTGCACCCAGCAGGAATGCCCTCGCGCCGACGCGCGCGATCGAGCGCCGTTCCGGTTTCACGCTTACCCGGCCCGTACCTGTCGCCGCCGGGCGCCATGCCCCAATCTTTTCGGCGATAACCAGGAAGTGATTCTGAGTCCGCTGATCTCCGCCCTCTCCCGCCCATTCCGGCGCCGCCACGCCGCGGCGTCCCTCCCGTCCCCCACCACCGCGCAACCCCTCGCGCCCGCCCGGCAGGTTGCCCCGGCACGCCCCGAACCGGCGGGCGCCCCGCAGCCGCACCGCGACACCCTGGCCGCTGGCGAAGCCCCACGGCGCCGCCGCTCGCGGGGCGGTCGCAAGCGCCGGGGCACCTCAGGCGCCTCGCCCGATGGGCAGCCGGCAACGCCGGCGGCAGCCCGCCACACCGAACTCCCCTCCGCCCTCGTCCCGCTTTCCGGCTCGTTCCGCGAACTGGGGGTCGATGAGACCGGCCTCGCGGCTATCGCTTCCCTCGGCTACACCGACCCGACGCCGATCCAGCGCGAAGCCCTCCCCATCCTCCTCGAAGGCGAGGACGTCGTTGGCCTTGCCCAGACTGGCACCGGCAAGACCATCGCCTTCGGCCTCCCCCTGGCCCGCTCGATCGACACCGCGCGCCGCGACGTCCAGGCAATCGTCCTGGTCCCCACCCGGGAGCTCGCCAACCAGGTCCACGACGTGATGGAGCACCTCGGCAAGTTCTACGGGTTCACGACCGTCGGCCTGGTCGGCGGCAGTCGCGTGAAGACGGACATCGATCGCCTGCAGCATGGCGGTCACGTCGTCGTCGGCACCCCCGGTCGCGTTATCGACCACCTGAAACGTGGCACGCTCAAGCTCGGCGATGTCCACTTCGTCGTCCTCGATGAGGCGGACCAAATGCTCGATATCGGCTTCGCCCGCGACATCGACTACATCCTCCGCTCGGTGCCCAGGACCCGGCAGACCGCGCTCTTCAGCGCGACCATGCCCGAGAGCATAGGCCGCCTGGTGTACCGGCACATGCGCCGCGCGAACCGCGTGGCGGTCGACCCCGAACAGCGCACCGCCGAGGGCGTCGAGCAGTTCTTCTGCGAAGTCTCGGAGCGCGATAAGTTCGCCGCCCTCAGGTACATCTACGAGGAGCGCGGCCTCGGCCGTTCGCTCATCTTCCGCAACACCAAGATCGGCGTCGACCGCCTGGCCGAACAGCTCCAGGCGGCGGGCGTCGGCGCGCGCGCCATCCACGGCGACCTCCGCCAGTCGCAGCGCGACCGCGTCATGGCGGACTTCCGTTCCGGTGTGCTTGATTTCCTGGTGGCGACGAACGTCGCCGCCCGCGGGCTCGACATCCCGGACATCGAACATGTCATCAACTACGATGTCCCCCAGAACCCGGAGGAGTATATCCACCGCATCGGCCGCACGGCGCGCGCCGGGCGGCGCGGCTCGTCGTATACCTTCGTCGGCGCATGGGACCTCGACGCCTGGGACGCGATTGTCCGCGAGGTGGGCGAGGAGAACCTGACCCAGCTCAAGCTCCCGGCGCGCTGGGAGTAACCCCGGCCACGAGTTCCGGCTCCTGTCGCCTGCGTTCGCGGCGAAAGCTGGTTGGCACAAGGAACGCATGGCGAACGTATCTCAACGCACGTGCGTCCCCGTCCGCTCGCGGTCCGCTTGCCCCTCCGAAGCCTGACCCGGTTGGGACGCGGACGAGGTGTTCGGCGGGTACGACGGGAGCACCCGGCCCGGTCTTGTGCCCGCCGGCGGACTACTGCCAACCCCCGCACTTCGAACTTCGTCCTTCGTCCTTCGAACTTACGCGACCTGATTCCTCAACACGCCCACGCCCGTGACCTCGATCTCGATCACGTCGCCGCTCTTAATGGGCGGCGGCGATCCCGGGGTGCCCGTATAGATCAGGTCGCCGGGGAGGAGGGTCATCGCGGAACTCACGTAACGCACGATCTCCGGGATGTCGCGGATGAGCTCGGTCGAGTGGCCGCGCTGCACCTCCGCGCCGTTCACGCGGGTGACGACTTCGAGCGCGTCGTGCGGCATGGTGGTGGCGATGGTGGGGCCGAACACCCCGAAGGTGTCGCTACCCTTCGCGCGCCACCACTGGCCGTCCTTCTGCTGCCACTCGCGCGCGGAGACGTCGTTGCCCGCGGTGTAGCCGAAAATGCCGGCCTGGGCCTCGGCGCGGGTCGCGTTCTTCAGTTTCCGGCCGATGACGATGACGATTTCGCCCTCGGGGTCCACGCGGCCGCAGCCTTCGGGCAGCACAATCGCGTCGCCCGGACCGGCGATGCTCGAAAGGGGCTTGAAGAACAGGGTGGGCGGGTCTGGCGCCGGCCGGCCCTGCAGGTGGCTCGAGTAGTTCAACCCCACGCACACGATCGAACGCGGCTGGCACGGGGGCAGCAGCTTCACGGCATCGAGCGCGACCGTCTCACCGGTGGGTTTTGGGCCCTCCCAGATGGGTTCGGCCACAACCCGGATGGTGCCGTCTTCGAGCATGCCCGTGCCGGTTCCACCGTCCTGCCGCTCGAAGCGTACGAAGTTCGCCATGCCTGCCTCCGGTGGTGTGCTGGGCGGAGTCTACTGGAAGTGCGAAGTGCCTCCACGCGCTGCCCGTTGCGCCGCCAGCGAGCCATCCCCTACGCGGCTCGACGCCGGCGGTCGATGATGGCCTCCGGGACCACGCCGGTATCGAGCGCCCCACCGGCATCGAACACGACGGCGCGAATGCCCATGGCCCGCGAGCGTGCCGCCTCGCCCCTTCTGCATCCTCCCGTCGCCGCGGCGTCCTCCGCCCTTCGCCCTCCGGTAGAATTTCCCCCAAACGAACTCAACGAGGTGCCCCATGGACGAACAAACCGCCGCCGCGAAAAAGACCATCCTCCGCATGATCCCCTACGGCCTGTACGTGCTCGGCGTGCAGAAGGGCGACCAGGTCTCGGCGGCCGCCATTAACTGGGTGACCCAGACCTCGTTCACGCCCCCACTCATCGTGATGGGCGTGAAGAAGGACAGCGGCGCGTATGCGCTCCTGAAGGAGAGCCGACAGTTTGCCCTTTCCTTCCTCGAATCCGGCCAGGGCGACATCGGCTTCGCGTTCTTCAAGCCCACCGCCGTCGAGGGCGACACCATCAACGGCCAGGCGATCGAGCGCCACCAGACCGGCGCCCCGGTCATCAGCGCCGCCCCGGCGTTCATCGAGGGCAAGATGGTCGGTGAAGTTGACCTCGGCGACCACAGCTGCGTGGTCGGCGAGGTGACGAACGCGGTGCTCAAGCGGGAATCGAAGATTCTGACGCTCGATGAGCTCGGCGTGAAGTACGGCGGCTAATCGAACCAGCGCATCTCGCCGGGCGCCAGGTCCACTTCCCACGCCTGGCCCCGGTGCTGGATGGCGATCGTGCGCGGGCGGCGTCCGTCGTTGCGGACCTGCAGCCGCCCGCTCACCTGCCGCTGGTAGAGCCCGTGGTATGCCAGGTGCCCCGAATCGCCGGCCACCCGCGGCGTCCTGCCCGGCGCCGTCACCTGCCAGAGCGTGCCTTCGTGCGGACGCAGGTACACGTCGCCCATCGGGAGCATCCGCCGGTTCCAGACGTCGAAGGCGACCTCGCCGGGCTTCAACAGCTCGCCCCACGGCACCCAGGCGGGCGCATCGTCCCAGTTCAGGATGCCGATGAGCGCACGGCCCTCACCCAGGTCGGCCCGCCACGCGCGGGGCACCGGGCCATCGGAGGGCTCGACCGGGCGTGCCGCCACGCCCGGAGGGGGGAACAGCGCGAGCGCCATCTCCTGGCGTGCCGGCGAAACCTTCGGCAGGCCGTCGCTCGCCACCACCATGCCGCCGCTGAGCGCGATGCCGGTCGCGAGGAAGCGGGTCTCGGCCTCGTTCAGCTCCGTGTCCGTCTCACGGACGATCAGGCAGTCCGGGTCGTTCGCCCACCAGCGGCCGTGCATCCAGTTGCGCTGCAGCGCCAGGCGCATGGCGTGCTTCACCGAGGGGTTCGGGCCGGCGGCCCAGGTCTCCTTCACGCCGGCGCCCACGCCCATCGCGTCGACCAGGCCCACGGCCGGCCCGAAGTGGCAGCTGCCCCCAAGGAGGAACGTCTCGCCGCCAGCCTCGTCGCGGATAATCTCCAGCCCCCGCCGGAGGTTCATCGCCGCGGTCGTCCCGGGCGTGTGGTAGTGCACGCGCGAAGCGGGGCTGGCGGCGTATGCGAGCGCGTCCAGCTTTAAGCAGACGTACCCCCACTCGCGTACCACCGTGCGGATGACGTTCCGCAGCCACGCTTCCGACTCAGGGTTGGTGCAGTCGAGGATGGCGCAGCGGCCGAGCGAGGTCTGCACGAAGACCGTCTCGCCGGCCGGCGTCTTCAGCACCATGTCCGGGTGCTCCCGGAGCGCGGCCGACTCCTCGCTGAGCACGAATGGCGCCAGCCAGAGCCCCGGTTTGTAGCCCGCCTCGCGAATGCGGCCGGCGAGCGCCTGCATCCCGGACGGGAACTTCGCGTTCGCCGTGAGCCAGTCGCCGGTGTGGGCCTGGAAGCCGTCGTCGACCTGGATGTACTCGGCCGGGTGGCCATCGCGCACCATGGCCTCCAGGTTCGCCACCAAGTCGGCCTCGCTCACGCGGTTATGGGAGGAGCACCGGCTGCACCAGCCGGCCGGGACATGGTCCGGGACGCGGCCGCCCATCTCCGTGGCGGCCTCGTCCGCGTATTCCTCGATCAGGTCGAGTGCGTCGTGCCCCTCGGTCAGCTTGATGGGCGGCAATTCGAGCCGTTCGCCCGGGGCAATGATGGCGCCGTCGAGGTCGAACACCAGCGCCAGCTGTTCGATGCGAGACTCGTCCGCGTCAACATCGATTTCGATGTCGAAGAAAAAACGGTCCATCGCCAGGCAGCCGGCCAGCAGCACCGGCGACGGTTTCGCCAGCAGGGTCAGCGTTGCCACCTCGCGGCTGATGTACGTGCGGCCCCCGGCACGCTCGCGGGCATGGCCGCCGTCGTAGCCCTCCGCGGCCGGGGCGCCGAAATTTCTGATGATCGCATCGGCCTGCATGAAACGCCCGTGAAGCCACGCCCAGCCGCCAGCCGCGGGCGCATCAACCTCGGCGGTCAGGCGGATCTCGCCCGGCCGCGCCTCCGCGCTCCCCGTGTTCGTGAGTGTGATCTGGAGCCGCGCGGTTGCGGCGTCGTAGGCCAGGTCGAGTTCGAGGCCATCGGGCAGGCCGGATGGGGTGAGCCAGAGGTCCCAGGGCAGGTTTTGCATTCTCGTCCCCGTCACCTTACATCCGGGTCAACTTCCGAAGTACCGGCGGACCTCTGTCAGGCTCTCCGATGTCCACCGTGCCGGCCTTTCGACCGTTCGGAGCAAGCGATTGCCCGCCACCCGCGACGGCCGCCCGGCCCACGGGTCATCAACCTCCTTGCCGGCGCGGCTCCCTCCCGCCGTGGCCCCGGCATCGGCGATGCGGGCGTAGTTCCATACCTCGTCTCCACCGGTCCCGCTTACTGCAGCCGCAGGCCATCCGAGGGTGTCACCGTGAACGCGGGCCCGCCCGTCGCCGCCACGGCCGCGGCGATGACCGCCTCCTCCCGGCCCGCCGGCACGGCCGCCAGGGCAAGGCCGCCAATGCCCGCGCCGGTGAGCCGTGCCCCGAATGCGCCGGCCTTGCGCATGGCGGCGCAAACGCGGTCGAGGGCCGGCGTGCTGCAGCGCAGGTCGTCGCGCAGACTCCCGTGCGATTCGTTCAGGATCGCGCCGAAGGCCTTGAGGTCGCCGCCAAGGAGCGCCTGCTCGGCCGCCTCGACGCGGGCAGCCTCGCTCAGCACGTGCCGCGCCGTCCGGCGGATGGAGAGCGGCAGCCCCGGGTCGAACTCCGTGCTGGCGAGGCTAACCAGGCGCGCGACATCCACGCCGGCCGTGCGCGCGGCATCACGCGCCGGGGCCTTCTCGGGAAGTTCATCGACGAGGAGGTCCACGACATCCACATCGGCGACGTGAGCGAGCAACGGCGGGTCGCTCTCGATCTCGAAGCCGAGCTGGTGGGCGAGGAGCACCGCGGCCGCCCGGGCCGCCACCACCCGCGCGTTGCCGGCGTCGCGCGCGGCCGTGCCCCCGGGCGCTTCGGCTCCCGGGGCAGCCGCCACGAAGCGCAGGCCCTCGGGCAGCGGCACATGCCGTGTGCCCGGCGGGAGGAAGTCGATCCGGAGCCCGTGGCCCGCCTTCGCCAGGGCGATTACCTGCTGGTCGATCCCTCCGGTCTCGGCGCCCGCGTGGCGCTCCGCGGCGATGGCAAGGCGCGCGACCTCTTCCAGCGCCAGCGCGCCGCCCCACGCGGTGGAGAGTGCCGCGATCATCCCCACCGTCAGCGCGCTCGATGAGCTCAGGCCGCCAGCCGCGGGCAGGTCGCTGGAAACGAGCACAATCGCGCCCCTGCCCGGCGCCAGGGCCGCGAGCTCCCGCACCACGCCAGCCACGTACCCGTGCCACGGGGCGAGCGTGCCCGCGCCGGGGGCGTTTCGCGAAAGGCGCGCGGGCGGCTCGAACTGGTCCGACCGCACCTCGACGATGCCGGTGTCGTTTGCGCTCGCGGCGACCCGGGTCGCTCGGTCGATGGCGATGGCGAGCACCGGCAGGCCTGAGCAGGCGGTGTGTTCGCCGATGAGGTTAACGCGTCCGGGCGCGCGGGCCACCACGGCGGGCCCGCCCCCGAAAGCGGAGGCGAATGCTTCCCGGACGGTGTCGGGTGTCGTCACAGCGGCCAGCGTAGCATCGGCGGCGGTTTGCGGCGGGCGGGGCACCCCGGGTTGGCCAGGTTCTCGCTGTCCCGGCGGCGCCCGCCGGAGGGACCCCGCATCTATACCGAGACCGCCGGCGCCTTCCTGGCCGAGGGCGAAACGGTGACGCTGGCACACCCTCGACGCGTGCCAGGCCACGGCCGGCCGGTTCGGTGTTACCCCCACGAAGGGCTACGGCGCGAACGACACCCTGCGCGATCCCCCACTTCGCGGCGCGGCACCCTGTCATCACCGTCGCCAGCGTCGGCCACGGTCGGCCGCTGCAGCCCGGAGCGGTTCTGGTGCAGGCCGGCACGCCCGCCGGGGAGCGCGGCAAGGCGCCGATGCCCCGCGAGCACAGCGGCGAGGTCTACCGCGGACTC
>DAOKYT010000032.1:0-11335 GCA_035326025.1 Tepidiformaceae bacterium | reverse complement strand
CCGCCCGCGGGACAGGCAAAAGGGCCGTCACCTGGTGGTGTGACGGCCCTTTTGCATTCCCGGCGCGGGAGAGTGTCGCGCCAGGATGGGGAAGGCTGAATCAGGCAGCGCTGGCGACGCGGTGCTCTTCGTTGGTGATGAAGTCGCCATCCTGGAGCCAGTTCTTGAACTGCTTCTCCGCGCCGCAGACCCTGCAGACGCCACGGCTCACGGGGCCGTTGGGCTCTTCAATCCGCCACCGGTGGAAGTGGTCCGGGGCGCTCGCCTGAGGCGACTCGATGGTGGCTTGTGCCATGGGTGGACCAATCCTTTCGTGTTGACTCGCCTCGCGGCGGTCGGCTACGCTTGTTTTTGGTGACCACTGGTACTAGCAAATCAGTAGCAGCGGTCGTACACGCATAATAACATCCGGCGCTATCGTGTCAATAGCTACAGCGCTAGCGTCGGGCACGAATCCTTTACACCGCCGTGACCAGGGAGCCCCCACCCATGGCCCAACGCTCTGAGAGTGACACAGCCCGGAAGTCGTACAACCACCCCTGTGTGATCGCTCAGACCCTCGACATCCTTGGCGACCGCTGGACGCTCCTCATCCTCCGTGACCTGATGGCCGGACTGCACCGCTACAACGACATCCTCGAAAGCTGCGCCGGCATGTCGCCGAACGTCCTTTCCGACCGCCTCAAGCGGCTCGAAGCCGAGGGCCTGGTGCGGCGCGATTACTTCCGCGAACTCCCGCCCCGCGTCGAATACACGCTTACCGAAAAGGGCTGGGCTGTCCGCCCGATTCTGCTCTCGCTCCTCGAATGGGGCCGGCAGTACGTCGGCACGATTACGGTCGAAAAAGTCGGCAACGGCGTCAGCCACGATTTCGCGCTCCGCGTGATCCCCGCATTTTCGTTTCAGCCAGCCCGCGCCGAGGACCTGACGGCGCGGATGACCGTCGAAATCTCCGACTGCCCCAGCTGCAATACCTGGACGTTCGACATCAGCGACGGCCACATCCTCCCGCGGCGGAACGGGAGCAACGACTTCGATGTCTACCTGAAGACGAACACAGAGGGCTTCTTCAAGTTCATCCGCGGCGAGGCCCCGGCGCCCGAGGTTGGCGAGTTGCACGGTTCGATTGAGACGGCCGCTTCCATCCAGTCCTGCTTCCAGACCCACTGATTACCACGCAACCCGGCGGCGCGATATCCTTTCCGCCAATGCCCACGTCACTCGCTCCCGTTTCCATCGACGAGCTGCGCGATATCGCGAAGCGCGTCCGCAAACACATCGTCACCATGGTCTACCAGGCCCAGAGCGGCCATCCTGGCGGCTCGCTGTCGTCCGTCGAACTTGGCGTTTCGCTGTTCTGGAACCACCTCCGATGCGACCCGGCGAACCCGGCCTGGCCCGACCGCGACCGCTTCATCCTCTCCAAGGGCCACGCCACGCCCTTCTACTACAGCATCCTCGCCGAGCGCGGCTACTTCGGCACCGAGCTGCTGAGCGGCTTCCGCAGCCTCGGCAGTCCGCTGCAGGGGCACCCCTCGATGTCCGCGGCCCCCGGGATCGAGATGTCGGGCGGGTCGCTGGGCCAGGGCCTGTCGTTCGCCATCGGGCAGGCGCTCGCAGCCCGGCTCGACCGCCGCGACTACCGCTGCTGGGTGTTGCTGGGCGATGGCGAGCTCAACGAGGGCCAGGTGTGGGAGGCCGCCATGGCCGTCCCCCACTTCGGCCTGGGCGACCGCATCATCGCGCTCGTCGACCGGAACCGGATCCAGAACGACGGTTTCGCCGACAACATCATGAAGACGCACCCGGCCGAGATGTGGACAGGGTTTGGCTGGCGCGTGCTTGAATGCGATGGCCACGACATGGCCGCGGTCGACCAGGCGCTCGCCGAAGCCGAAACGCCGCACGAGCGCCCGCGCGTCGTGATCGCGCACACGGTGAAGGGCAAGGGCGTCAGCTTCATGGAGAACAACCCTGGCTTCCACGGCAAGGCGCCGACGAAGGAACAGCTCGAACAGGCACTCGCCCAGATCGAAGGAGGGCTCGCATGACCCAGGCGCCAGCTTCCGCGGCAACCCGCGAGGCCTACCCGTTCGCCCTGATCGACCTGGTCGAACAGGGCATCGACGTTGTCGCCATCGACGCCGACCTCTCGGTCTCGACCATGGGCTACCAGTTTGGTGAGAAATACCCGGAGCGGTGGCTCTCGGTCGGCGTGGCCGAGCAGAACATGGTGGGCATCGCCGCCGGCTTCGCCGCCACCGGGAAAACCGCCTTCATCGCGAGCTTCGCCGCCTTCCTGCCCGGCCGCTGCTTCGATCAGCTGCGCACATCCGTCGCCCAGCCTCGCGGGGGGCTCAACGTGAAGTGCGTGGCCAGCCACGGCGGCGTCACCGTCGGCGAGGACGGGATGAGCGCCCAGGCAATCGAGGACCTCGCCCTGGTCACCTCGCTGATCCCCTTCGACGTTGTCGTCCCCGCCGACTTTGAGTCGGCCCGCCAGGCGATCGTCGCGGTGGGCAAGACAACCCGGCCTTCCTACGTCCGCACGGGCCGCCCCAAAGTGGCAGGTATCTACGACGCGAGTTACCGGTTCGAGCTCGGCAAGGCGAACACCCTGCGGGCCGGCAACGATGTCACGCTTATCGCCTGCGGGATCATGGTCGGGATCGCCCTCCAGGCTGCCGCGGCGCTTGCGGCCGAGGGGATCTCCGCCCGGGTGCTCGACATGGCCACCATCAAGCCCATCGACCGCGAGGCAGTCCTCGCCGCGGCCCGCGATACCGGGGCAATCGTGACCGCCGAGGAGCACCAGACGCATGGTGGGCTCGGCACCCAGGTCGCCCGGGTGCTCGCGGAGGAGATCCCCACGCCCATCGCCTTTGTCGGCGTCGACCGCTACGGGACGAGCGGCAAGTGGGACGAGCTGCTTGGCTACTTCGATCTGACCCCGCAACGGCTGGCGCGGGCCGCCCGCGATGTCATCGCCCGCAAGCGCTGAAGCTTCCCCGGGGATCGGCCGCCGGGCGCGCCTCCCCGGCGCGGTCAAGAGGGCGAAAGGGCGAATGTTGACGGTGCAACTGGATGGTGGCTTACTTGAATCAGTGATTTGTCGCTGAGTCCGCCGGGCGGGGCGGAGCGGGGGAACACACCATGGCGAATTCGCGCGTGGGCGCGAAGCGGCAACTCCAGTCGCAGCCACCAGCTAACCCCGCAAGCGTTGGAGCAGTTCAGCCCTGAGAGAGCCGGGCGCCCGGACCGGCCGGTCGAGTCGCTCTCTAACCAGGTAGTACACCGGCGTGGAGCGCTGCCATCCCCCGTGGATGGGAGTCGTGCCGTGCACTGCCGAAAGGAGCCCAAAGATGTATTCGCAGGACTTCGCCACGATCGTCCTTCGTGAACGCCTCGCCGCGTTCGAGAGTCCCCAGGTGCGGTTTCGCCGCGAATGGGAGAAGCAGGCCGAAATCGAGCGGCTCAAGGAACGCCTCACCCGTGCCCGTGGGGCCCTGAAGGTCGCGACCGCCCAGTAGTTCACGCCGACAGCCACTGACGGACGGCCCACACCAGCCGAGGTGTGGGCCGTTTTGGTGCGAGGGCGAATTGGCGGCCACCCCGTGGCCCCGAACTGCCCTTCCCTGCCACAATCTCGGGAGTACCGCGCAGGAGCCCGCACCATGACCCGCGAACACCGCATGTACGGCCTCTGGTCCAGCCCCGTCACGCCCGGCATGCTCGCCGGCGGGCTCCGCCTGAACGAACCCTGCTGGGATAGCGACGGCCAGACGCTCGCCTGGGTCGAAGGCCGCTCCGACCGTGGCGTGCTGGTCGCCCAGGGGCCCGATGAGCGTGCTACGCGCGACCTGACGTCCGATATCTCCGTGCGTGCCTTCGTGGGATATGGCGGCGGCGATTTCACCCTCTCGCACGGTGTCGTCTATTTCGTGGGCCAGGCCGACCAGCGCATCTACCGGCAGGATCTCGCCGGCGGCAGCGCCCGGCCCATCACGCCCGCGTTCGGCGCCGCCTCCACGCCGGCCGTCTCGCCCGATGGCCGCTGGGTCGCGTACGTGCACAGCCACGAAGACGTGGATTGCATCGCCGTGGTCGATTCGCGGGGCGAACACTGGCCGCGGCGCCTGGCCGGGGGCCGCGACTTCTACATGCAGCCAGCCTGGCACCCGGCGGGCGACCGCCTCGCCTGGATTGAATGGGACCACCCGCGGATGCCGTGGGATGGGACCGAGCTCCGGCTCGCGCGCCTCGCGTTCCCCGCGGGCGGCCTGCCCGCGGTGGCCGCCTCCGAAGTGGTGGCTGGTGGGGAGGATGTCTCGATCTTCCAGGGCACCTTCTCGCCCGGAGGCGCCTCGCTGTGCTACGTCTCCGACGAGTCGGGCTGGGGGCACCTGTACCGGCGGGACCTGGCATCCGGGGTGGTGACGCAGCTCACCAGCGGCGAGTCCGAACACGGCACGCCGGCCTGGGCCCACGGCATGCGCACCTTCACGTTCACCGGCTCGGGCACGATCGTGGCGGTGCGCCAGCGGGCCGGCTTCCACGAGCTCATCGCCATCGCGCCCGGGGGGCAGCTGACGAGCCTCGCTGGCCGCCACGCGGGGCACACCGCGTTCAACGCGCCAGCGGGCGCCCCCAACCACGAGAAGGTTGCCCTCGTGGCCAGTGGCGGGAAGCAACCGCCCCGCATCGTGGTGTTCGACCTTGCGGAACCCGCCGCTGGAGGTTCAGTCCGGCGGAGGAGCGACCCCGAGTCGGTCCGGCCCGCCGCGCTGTCCCAGCCCGAACCGGTCTCGTGGACCTCGTTCGATGGCGAACTGGCCCATGGGCTGTACTACCCGCCGGCCAGCGAGCGTTTCGAAGGCTCCGGCGCGCCCCCGCTCATCGTCCTTGTCCACGGTGGGCCTACCAGCCAGGTGGTCGCCGGCTGGACGCCGAACGCGCAGTTCTTCGCGTCACGGGGCTACGCGGTCCTTTTGCCCAACTATCGCGGGAGCACCGGCTACGGCCGGGAGTACATGCTGAAGCTCCGCCAAAACTGGGGCATCTACGATGTCCAGGATGCGAAGTCCGGCGCCGCGGACCTCGCCCGGCTGGGCCTCGCCGACCCGGGCCGCCTGGTCATCATGGGCGGCAGCGCCGGGGGATTCACCGTGCTCCAGTCGCTGGTCGAATTTCCCGGCTTCTACAGGGCGGCGATCTGCATGTATGGCGTCGCGAACCAGTTCACGCTCGCGGCTGATACCCACAAATTCGAGGCCCGCTATTTGGACTCGATGCTCGGCCCGCTCCCCGAAGCGGCAGCCGTCTACCGCGAACGCTCGCCCATCTTCCACGCTGACAGGATCAAGGACCCGATCGCCGTCTTCCAGGGCGAGATCGACCGGGTGGTGCCTCGCGAGCAGAGCGACAGCATCGTTGCCTCGCTCCGCGCGCGCGGCGTCCCCCACGAGTACCACGTCTACGAAGGAGAAGGCCACGGCTGGCGCAAGAGCGAGACCATCGACGCCTTCTACAGGTCCGTCGAGGCGTTCCTGACGACGCACGTCGTGTTCGCTTGAGGGCGAGGCGGCCATCGACATCCGCCCCGCCCGGCTCCACAATCCCCCTATGCAAATGCAGGACTGCCTCTTTTGCCGCATGAACCGGGGCGAAATCCCGGTCGAAAAGATCGCCCAGAACGAACACGCCTTTGCCATCCGCGATATCAATCCCCGCGCGCCCGTGCACTGCCTGGTCATCCCGAAGCTGCACGTAGACAACGCCCGCGAATTCGAATGGAACCACGCCGAAATGCTGGCCGGGCTCTTCATCCTGGCGAAGGACGTCGCACGGGTGGAGGGCGTCTGGGAGAGCGGCTACCGCCTCGCATTCAACGTCGGCGATGCCGCCGGGATGACGATTCACCACCTCCACCTGCACCTCCTGGGCGGCCGCATGCTCGGCCCCGAAGGCTAATGAGCGAACTCGCCGCCCAGGTCGCCGCCGTCCGCGCCGAGCTCCACACCCGCCCGGACGGCCTCGTCAGGCACGTCGAGCGCGTGCTCGTCGAGGCGCTGGACCTTGCCGCGCGCTGGGATCTCGACCCCCAACGCGTCGAGCTCGCCACCTGGGGACACGACCTGTTCCGCTCGTTCCCGCCCGAAGACCAGCTCCGCCTTGCCACGGAGGCGGGCCTGCCCCTCGTGGAGGCCGAGCGCATCCAGCCGGTGCTGCTGCATGGGCCAATCGCGGCCGTGGTCCTGCGCGAGCGGTTTGGCGTCTCCGATGACGAAGCGCTCGCCGCCGTGCGCGACCACACGATCGGCAGCCGCGAGATGCCCATGATCGCCAAAGTCATCCTCCTCGCCGACAAGTTCGAGGAGCGAAAGCGCCGGCGGACGCCGGTGATGCGCGAAATCCGCCGCCTGGCCCGCCGTGACCTGGACCTGGCACTGCTCTGTTGGGCCGACTGGAAGTGGGTCGATGAGCGCGCGCACGGGTGGCTGACGCACCCCGACCACTGGGGCGCGAGGAGCCACTGGGTCGCGGAACACCACCGGGAACTCGGCCTGCCGCCGCGCACGCCGGATTGCGGGCTGGCTACGGGATAGTCAGCTCGTCGCCGGGGTTCAGGCGCGTGCAGTCGTCCTCGGTGAGGTTGTTGGCATCGAGCAACTCTTCCAGCGTGACGCCGTTGGCCTCGGCGATCGCGAAGCAGCTGTCGCCTTCCTGGACGGTGTAGCGGGTGCCGGTGCCGTTGGTGGCTCCTGGCGAGGGCGTGCCCGTGGTCGCTGGCTGCGTCCCGGTGGCGGCGGTGCCGGGTGTGCCCGGAGTGCCGTTCCCTGGCGTCTGTGTGGTTGGGGTCTCGGCCGTGCCGGTGCCGCCCCCCTGGGCCGTTGCGGTCTGGTTCAGGGCATTCTTGGTGGCCACGGCGTCGGCTGGCGACTGATCCCCGCCGCCGCTGTCCCCCACCAGTTGCTGGATGGCAAAGGCGAGGACGATGACCACGATGGCGAGCGCGAACAGCCCGATCGTGGCCACGGGCATGCTGACCCCGCCGGAGCGTGGCCGCGGGCCGAGAGTGCCGGCGCTCGGCTGACGGCGCGCGGGCCGCTGGCCGCCAGCGGGGGCTGCCCCTGAGCGGCTTCCGCCGGACGACTGGCGCGAGCCCGCCTTTGGGCCCCGCACGGTCTCTGGTGGCGCCGGGGGTACCGCCGCCTGCGGGCGGGGCGCGCGCTGCTCAGCCCCCGGGACGCCTTCGCCCAGGTAGACCGGGCAGGTCACGTGGTTGGCGCCCAGGCAGTAGCTCTCCTGGTGTGGCGCCGCGATGCGCGTGGGGTTGGAGAGTCGATAACAGCGATGTGCCTCGGTGGCGTAAGTCGCGTGGGAATCGGCGTCATCCGCCAGCCCGAGATATGGGCATACCGCCGAGAATTCTTCCTGCGTCACACGCACTCCTGTCCCAGGAGATCCTCCACCACCGCCGGTAATGGTAACAGGGGACTCGGAACAGGGAACCAGAATCCGTCGTTCGGGGAAAGAGGCCGCCTCCCCCACCCGCCGGATTGGGGGGTGGGGGCGCCCACTCGCGCGGACGCCCCCGTGCGACGGGGAGGACAATGTCGCCTGGCGTCCTTTGGTCAGGAGGCCGCCTACACCAAGTAACGGTCGCGGCCACCCGCGGTCGCAGGTGTGCCAGCCGGACGGTTGGGTGGCGGTTTGGGGAACCCTGGCCTGGCGCGCTTGTCCGGGTGTCATGGCGGGCCCGCCCGCAAAAGGGCGCGGCACGCCGAAGCCCTGGCCGCCGGGGAGCGATGAGGCGGGCGCCGGCGGCGGCACGGTGCCCCACGGCTGCGCCCGCTGGCGGCCCGGCCAGGCATCGTGCGAGACGCTCACAGCCGGGGAGGCGGCCAAAGCCGGGACGCGTCATAATGCTACTGGCGCCATGCCCCCGCGAAGTTGACAGCACTTTGCGCTGTGGTAACCTTTTCCTTCGGCGCTTATTGACTGGCGAACTGTTTGAGTTTGCTCAGGTCGCGAAGCTGAGTGCTTGAAGACGGCCTCGAGACCAATAGGAACTCGGGGCGCTGTTCACGAACAGGCTTTTCGGCCTGTTTTCGTGCCCAGAATCCGCAGGCCACTGGCCCGGCACCCGCGACCCGCCACGGCGGGGCGCACGAAATCCGCTGAAAAGCAGGGGAAGCAGCAATGCCGACCATCAACCAGCTCGTCCGCAAGGGACGCACCCCGAAGACCAGGAAGTCAGGCGCGCCTGCCCTGCTCTTCAGCTTCAACTCGCACACGGGCCGCCTCACCAAGGCCACGGCCAAGGGCAACCCCCAGAAGCGCGGCGTCTGCAC
This sequence comes from Tepidiformaceae bacterium, assembly GCA_035326025.1. Classification (GTDB taxonomy): domain Bacteria; phylum Chloroflexota; class Dehalococcoidia; order Tepidiformales; family Tepidiformaceae; genus Amarobacter. Next base: position 2,981 of record DAOKYT010000032.1, on the reverse strand, counting down.
CCAGGTCCGCACGCAGACGCCGAAGAAGCCGAACTCGGCGCTCCGCAAGGTGGCCCGCGTCCGGCTCGTGAACGGCATCGAAGTCACGGCCTATATCCCCGGCGAGGGCCACAGCCTCCAGGAGCACTCCGTGGTGCTTGTCCGTGGTGGGCGCGTGAAGGACCTCCCCGGCGTGCGCTATCACATCGTCCGCGGCGCCCTCGATGCGACCGGCGTGAACAACCGGAAGCAGGGACGCAGCAAGTACGGCACTCGCAAGAATGCCCAGCCCGCAGGCCGCAAGAAGTAGGCCACCCGCATCATTCGAAAACCGGAGTCCTGATCCATGGCCCGACGCAACCGACCCGAACGGCGACCGGCGCCGCCCGATGCGCGCTACAACAACCCAACGGTGCAGGTCCTCATCAATAAAGTGATGACCCGTGGGAAGAAGAGCACTGCTGAGCGCGTCGTCTATGGCGCCTTCAGCCGCATCCAGGACCAGACAGGCCGCGACCCCCTGGATGTGTTCCAGCAGGCCGTGCGCCAGACCACACCGGTGCTCGAAGTGAAGCCGCGGCGCGTTGGCGGCGCCACCTACCAGGTCCCGGTCGAAATCCGCCCGGACCGCCGGCTGGCGCTTTCGATGCGGTGGATCCTCACCGCCGCGCGGAACCGCAACGGCCGCTCCATGAGCGAAAAGCTCGCCAACGAGCTCCTCGATGCCGCCAACGGCACCGGCGCCGCCATCAAGCGCCGTGACGATACCCACCGCATGGCCGAGGCTAACCGGGCCTTCGTCCACTACCGCTGGTAAGCGAAAGCTGCAGGAGATCCATGCCCCGCACTGTTGAGATCGAACGCATCCGGAATATCGGCATCATTGCCCACATCGACGCGGGCAAGACGACCGTGTCCGAACGCGTCCTCTTCTACACCGGGAAGACGTACAAGATCGGCGAAACCCACGAAGGCGCCGCCGTGATGGACTGGATGGAGCAGGAGCGCGAGCGCGGCATCACTATCACCTCCGCCGCTACCACCTGCGAATGGAACGACCACCAGATCAACCTGATCGATACGCCCGGCCACGTCGATTTCACCGCCGAGGTCGAGCGCAGCCTCCGCGTGCTCGATGGCGGCGTGGTCGTCTTCGATGCGGTCGCCGGTGTCGAACCCCAGTCCGAGACCGTGTGGCGCCAGGCCGACCGCTACGCGGTCCCCCGTATCGCCTTCGTCAACAAGATGGACCGCACCGGGGCTGACTTCTGGCGCACGGTGGACATGATGGTCGACCGCCTGGGCGCGAACCCGGTCGCGCTCCAGATCCCCGTGGGCTCCGAATCGGATTTCGATGGCTGCATCGACCTCATCGAGCACTGCTGGTGGTGGTTCGGTGGCGAAAAGGGCGACAAGCCCGAGCGCCGCGAGATCCCGGCCCACCTCGTCCAGCCTGCCGCCGAAGCCCGCGAGAAGCTCATCGAGGGCATCGCCAACGTCGATGACCAGATCGCCATCAGCTACCTGGAAGGCCACGAGATCGGCGCGCACGAACTGAAGACCGCCATCCGCCGGGCCACCCTCGCGAACCTCGCCCACCCGGTCCTCTGTGGCTCGGCCCTCAAAAACAAGGGCGTCCAGCTCATGCTCGATGCCGTCGTCGATTACCTGCCAAGCCCGGTCGATGTGCCCCCCGTCAAGGGCATCGACCCGAAGCACGGCGGCGAAGTCGAACGGCGTCCCGACGACAACGAACCCCTCGCCGCGATCGCGTTCAAGATCGTCACCGACCCCTACGTCGGCCGCCTCGCCTACATCCGCGTCTACAGCGGCGTGCTCAGGGCCGGCGAATCGATCTACAACTCAACGAAGGATGAGCGCGAACGGATCGGCCGCCTGCTCCTCATGCACGCCAACCAGCGCGAGGAGATCCAGGAGATGGGCGCGGGCGGGATCGCCGCCGCCGTCGGCCTGAAGCAGACCTTCACGGGCGACACGCTCTGTGCCCAGGATGCCCCGGTCATCCTCGAAAACATCCAGTTCCCCGAGCCCGTCATTCGCGTCGCCCTCGAGCCGAAGAGCAAGGAAGACCAGGACAAGCTCGCCACCTCCCTCAGCAAGATGGCCGAGGAAGACCCGACCTTCCACTGGACCTTCGACGAGGAAGCCGGCCAGACCATCATCTCCGGCATGGGCGAGCTGCACCTCGAAGTCATCGTCGACCGCATGAAGCGCGAGCACAAAGTCGAAGCGAACGTGGGCCGCCCGCAGGTGTCCTACCGCGAAGCGATTACGAAGCCCGCGAAAGCCGAGGGCCGCTTCGTCCGCCAGTCCGGTGGCCGCGGCCAGTACGGCGTCGTCGAGCTCGAAATCGAGCCGCTGGAACGGGGCCAGGGATTTGTGTTCGAAAACAAGATCGTCGGTGGCTCGGTGCCGAAGGAATACATCCCGGCCGTTGGCCAGGGTGCGAAGGAAGCGCTCCAGGGCGGCATCCTCGCCGGCTACCCGGTCCTCGATGTGAAAGTGAGCCTCGTCGATGGTTCCTACCACCCGGTGGACTCATCGGAAATGGCGTTCAAGAACGCCGGTTCGATTGGCGTGAAGGAGGCGGCGAAAAAGGCCGGCCTCGTCATCCTCGAACCGATCATGAAGGTCGAAGTCCGCTGCCCGGAGGACTACTTCGGCGCGGTCGTCGGCGATATCAACTCGCGGCGCGGGATGATCATGGGCACCGACTCCATGGGCAAAACCCAGGTCGTCCACGCCATGATCCCGCTGGCCGAGACCTTCGGCTACTCCACCGAGCTCCGCTCCCTCACCCAGGGGCGCGCCAGCTACAGCATGGAGTTCGACCACTACGAAGAAGTTCCCAAGAACATCGCCGCCACGCTGACGAAGCAGGCAGCGGTCTAACCCACCACCACCGACAGGCTCCACGGAGAAAGGAACCACAATGGCGAAGGCGAAATTTGAGAGGACGAAGCCCCACGTAAACGTCGGGA
>DAOKYT010000031.1:0-30105 GCA_035326025.1 Tepidiformaceae bacterium | reverse complement strand
GTGCTCGCAATCCGGTCCTCACGTGGTTCACCAGCGTTGCTGGCCACGAGCGGCAACGGCACCGTCCCCTTGATGGCCGCGGTGAGGTAGAGCCCGTCGCGCTCACGGCTTCGGGATCAGCCCGGCCTCCTCCTGGATCGCCTTCAGGATCGCCCGCGCCGCCTTCTCGCCGCCCTCCCGCACCAGGTGCACGCCGTCCGGGTGCCGCATCAGCTTCACTTCTCCGTCGTCGTCCGCGATGTACGCGTCGTACCCGCCGCCCGCCGTCACGAACAGTGGCCACAGGTCCACGAACCGTACCCAGTACCGCTTGGCCGCCTCCTCCCGGTAGATCGCGTTCAGTTCCGCCATCCGTTGCGAGAACTCGGCGCTCCGCATGATTGGCTGCCCCACCCAGACCACCATCCGCCCATCACGCCTCAACAGGTCCATCACCCCGGCGACGCGCCGGCGGTACTCCACCGTCCAGCCCTCCTCTCCGGGCTGGTAGATGTCCCCCGACGGCGTCTGGATGCCCTGCGAATCGTTCGCCCCGAACATCACCACGTACACATCCGCCGCGTCGCTCGTCACCAGTTGGTGGAAGTGCCCCGGCCAGTCGAAAAAGTCCGGCCTCGTCAACCCCGAGGAGAGCTGCGAATCCTGCGCTGGTGTCATCACGCCCGTCTCCGATGCCTGCCGCACCAGCGCCTCGCCCAGCACCTTCGACATCGAATCGCCACCCACCCACACGCGCAGCGGCGACGTCGCATCGGGCGTCCGCACCAGCTGTGGCGGTGGCGTCGGGGTGGGCGTCGCCGTCGGGCTCTCGCTCACCCGTGGGGTGGGTGTCCGGTCCGCTCCGCCCTGCCCGGGCGTGGCCGTGGTCCCCGGCTCGTCGCCCGGGTTCGCCGGCAGCTCGAACACGTCACCATCGCTTTCCCGGCCGATGGCGTCCTCCACCCACTTGCGTGGCTGGTCCAGGTACAGCGCCCGGCTCACCGTCGCAAACGGCTTCCACACCGCCACCCAGAAGTCGCGTTCCTTCCCGAATGGCTGCTTCTTCGCGCCATCCTCCAGCCACGGGGCGTTCAGCAACACCGCGATGAGCAGCGCCCCAACGATCACGCCGAACACACGGCCGGGCCTCGCCCCCAGCCGTTCTTCACTGCCCAACCGCCGGTCCTCCCGTGCCACGCAGCCTCCCGCCGCTCAGAACTGGAAGTAGATGAACGGGGCCACGCCCTCCGGGCCAAATACGTCGATGGCGACCAGCCCCACCGCCAGCGTAGCCGCCTGCGCCGCAGGCGCCAGCCGTGAAAACTCAACCTGCGCCCGGCTTCCGAGTGTGCGCGGCAAGAACTGGACAAGGACGCTCCCCGCGATGACGGCCAGCATGACCGGCGTCACCGCCGGCGATGCTTCGCCCCAGGCCGTCCACATCCGCCCCAGGATCTCCCACGCCGACCCGAACGTCTCCGCCCGGAAGAATACCCACCCCAGGCACACCACGTGGAACGTCACCACCCACTGCACCACCGGCGCCGTGCGCCCGAGCGCGATCGGCGCCCGTTCCCGGATCTCGCGCTCGATGACGAGCCCCAAACCGTGGATCGCCCCCCACACGATGAACGTCCACGCTGCCCCGTGCCAGAGGCCGCCCAGCACCATCGTGAGCACCAGGTTCCGGTACACAAACGCCTTTGTGCCACGGTTCCCCCCGAGCGGGATGTACAGGTAATCGCGCAGCCAGCGCGAAAGCGTCATGTGCCAGCGCCGCCAGAAGTCCTGGAGCGATAGCGCCCGGTAGGGCGCATCGAAGTTCTGCGGGAACCGCAGGCCCAGCAGCAGCGCGCACCCGATGGCGATGTCCGTATACCCGCTGAAGTCCGCGTAGATCTGGATGGCGTAGGCGTACACACCCACCAGCACCTCGAAGCTGCTGTGCGTTCCCGGCGCGGCAAACACCGGGTCCGCGATCTCGGTCGCCAGGTAGCTCGAAATCACCACCTTCTTGAACAGGCCGATAAGGATCAGCTGGAACGCCGGCGCCGCGTCGATCACCCGCTCCCGCATCGGCTCCCGCACCTGCGGCGCGAACTCCGTCACCCGTACGATCGGCCCCGCCACCAGGTGCGGGAAGAACGACAGGTACAGCGCGAAGTCCAGCGGCGACATCGTTTCCGTGTTGCCCCGCGCGATATCCACCAGGTAGCTGATGGCGTGGAACGTGAAGAACGAAATCGCCACCGGCAGCGTGATCTCCATGAGCGGCAGCGGCAGGTCCACGCCGGCCCGCTCGAAGGCATCCACCAGCTCCGTCGCGAAAAAGCCGTAGTACTTGAACCACCCCAGCGTCGAGAGGTTGACCGCCACCCCGAAGCCCAGGAACCACTTGCCCGCCCTGGTCAGCCCCTCCGGCCCCCGCATCCGCGCCAGGTCGTAGCCCATCGCCCAGTTCGCCGCCGTCGATCCCACCAGCAGCAACACGAACTTCGGTTCCCAGAATCCATAGAAGAACCAGCTCGCCCCCACGAGGAACACGCGCCACCACAGGTGGAACGGCCGGATCAACCACGCGACCGCGAACACCGCGACGAAGAAGATGGCGAAGTCGATGGTCGGAAAGAGCATCGTGAATCAGTAGCCACGCCCTTCGGCCAGCGGGCACCCGCGCCCATTGTCTGAACGTTCACACAATCGTGCGAATTCTGGATCGAGTCCGCCTGGCGTCCATTGTCCGGTGCGGCTCGCCTTCGTACCGTTTATCCCGCATCTCAACGAAAGGTGGCCGTGTTTGGTCGTGGTGGAGTCACCCGTCGCCCCGGAGTCCCGCGGTGGCGCGTCTGGTGCCCTCGCGTGAGCGCATTCGGCGCACTCTCCAGCCGCTTGCACATCGTCACGCCCGCGGCCCTTGGCGCCGCCGCCTTCCTGGCCGTCGGCATCAGCGCGCTCCAGCACTCCGATGGGGACGCGCGCCCCAATGTGGCCGTCGCCATCGGCACGGGCAGCCACCTTGCAATCCCTGGCCTTGCCTTCGATGGCACCCCCGAGCCCACGCCCACCCCGCTTCCGGAGCCTACCCCGGGGCCCGGCCCACTGCCCGCCGGCCCGGCCGGCCTCCGCCTCTGGTCCGACGGTGATTCCACCTCGTACTTCATGACCGATGCGCTCTTCCGTGAGTGGGAGTCCCGCGCCGGCATTCCCGTTCGTGCCGCCGATTACAAGATCTCGTCCGGCCTGTGGCGCGACGACTTTTTCGACTGGCCAGCCTACATCGCCAGCGAGATGGCTGCCTACGACCCCGATGTCGCCGTCTTCATGGTCGGCGCCAACGATGCCAACCAGGTGTCGTCCCACCAGGAATACGCCGCGCGCGTCGGCCGCGTCATGGACTTGATGCATCGCGAAGGCCGCGTCGTCGTCTGGCTCGGCCAGCCCTGCATGGGCAACGCCTCCCTCGCCGCCTCCATCCCCGCCGTCAACCGCATCTTCCAGGAGCAGGCCGCGCTCCGCCCGTGGGTCGTCTACGTCGACACCTGGTCGCTCACCTCGTCTTCCGATGGCAGCTGCCCCCGGTACCTTCCCGGCGAATCTGGAGCCCTCCAGGAGATGCGGACTTCCGACGGGATTCATTTCACGGGCGCTGGCGGCCGCCGCCTGGCTCTCGCCGTCCTTGCCGCCCTGTTCCCCGCGGAATAGTCCGCGAACGGTGGCGCCCCTTCACCTGGGGCCGTCGCCTTCGCTAGGATGAGGATCCGATGTCGACGCTTCCAACCCCAACGACCCACGTCGAGGACGCAACCGGCGCGCAACACGAGCCGCCCTTCCACCTCATCCTGCTCGACGACAACGATCACACCTACCAGTACGTCATCGCTATGCTCGCGAGCGTCTTCGGCTATGCGCCCGAGAAGGGCTTCGCCATCGCCTGCGTCGTGGATAGCCAGGGCCAGGCCATCCTCGTCACCGGTCCCCTCGAAGAGGTCCGCCTCAAGCAGGACCAGGTCCACGCCTTTGGCGCCGACCCCCTCATGCCCCGGTGCAAGGGCAGTATGACCGCCATCATCGAACCAGCCACCTGAGCCTTCCTTTCGCCTTTCCCGGTCCCGGCCAGGAGCCGAACCTTTGCGCGCGTCCACACGGGCCTTCCCGGCGTCTTCCGGCCCGGCAGACCGCCCGCCAACGGCCGCGCGGGAAGAGCCGGCCGTCTCGCCGGGATCATCAAGCGCAATCTCGCCGGCCACCACGGCGATGGCAGCGGGGACCCAACGTCTACCCCGGGTCCTCCGTCCAGACCGCCGGCAGGGCCGGCCAGCTCACCAGCGCGCTCGTCGCGGAGTCCGCCTCGCCATGCGCCGTGCCGGGTGCCGCCGAGAGGGCACCGGTTTCGACGCCATCATCCTCATGGGCCACACGCGGCGCGGCTCAAGGACATCCCCGGCCTCCCGAAGTACCGCCCGGGGCATCGACAATCCGCGCTCGCCCTCCGAAAATGGATTCATGCCTATCTACGAGTTTCGTTGCGGCGATTGCGGCAAGGTAACCAACTACTTCACCCGCAAGATCGATACCGCCGTGCAGCCGCCCTGCGAACACTGCGGCAGCGCCAACACCTCGCGCCTCGTCTCGAAGTTCGCGCGCACCTACACCCGCGCCGACATCATCGATAAGTACGGCGACCCCGCCGATGGCGGTGGCCCCGATGCCTACCGCGACCCTCGCCAGATCGGCTCCTGGGTCGAGAAGCGCTTCGGAGAATACGGCATGGACCTCCCCGATGGCGCCCGCGAGATGATCGACGCCGCCCGCGAGGGCGAATTCCCCGAGCCCGTGAAGGATCTCTAGCCCGCTCCGCGCTCCAGCAACCAGGGGGAACCCCGCCCACATGAGCGACACCTCACCGCTCGAAACCATCATCCCGCGCATCCTCGATCACTTCGCCGCCAAGAACGCCGCCCGCGAACAGGCGCTTTCCGCCAGCCGCGCCATCATCCGCATGAGTGCCAATGCCATCCGCTCCGTCCACCGCGGCGAATTCGGGCAGGCCGAAAAAATGCTCGACGATGCCCGCCGCGTCCGCGATGAAGCCGTTGCCGCCCTCCATGGCCACGCCGATGTCTACCACGCTGGCTTCCTCCACGATGCCCAGAAGGAATACGCCGAGGCCCGCACCACCCTCGCCCTCCTCCGCGGTGGCGCCATCCCCTCCCCCGAGGAGCTCGGCGTCGAATATCCCGCCTACCTCAACGGCATCGCCGAAGCCGTCGGCGAGATGCGCCGCATGATCCTCGACCGCCTCCGCGCGGGGAACTACGACGGCTGCGAGGAAATCCTCGACGCCATGGACGATATCTACTCCGTCCTGGTCACCATCGACTTCCCCGACGCCATGACCGGCGGCCTCCGCCGCACCACCGACCAGACCCGCGGCATCCTCGAAAAGACCCGCGGCGATCTCACCATGGCCATCGTCCAGCGCCGCGCGGCGAGCAGCTCATAGCCGGGACCGAAACCGCAAACGGCCCCCCTCACGCCGCATCCCTGCCCAGGCCACGCTAGATAACCGGGATCGCCCGCCGGATGACCGCCTGCGTGAACTCCATCGTGTTCAGCGTGCCCCCGAGGTCGCCCGTCTTCTCCCCGCTCGCAATGCAATCATGCACGGCGTCGACGAGCCGCCGTCCCGCCTGGGACTGGCCGCAGAACTGGAGCAGATAGCCGTAGGCCTCGATCGCCCCCGACGGGTTCGCGATCCCCTTCCCCGCGATGTCCGGCGCTGTCCCGCCCGCCGGATCGAAGATCCCCACGCTCGGCTGGTGGCTTGGCGTGAACGCGTACGACGCACTCGCCCCCAGACCAATCGATCCGATCAGCCCATACACCATGTCGCTCAGGAAGTCCCCGTACTCGTTCGGGCACACGATCACGTCGAACCGCTCGGGCTTGATGATGAGCTTCGCCAGCAGCGAATCGAACAGCTCGCGCGTGTGCGTCGTGTTCCGGTATTCCCGGGCCACCTCCGCCACCACCTCTTCGAACAGCCCGTCCGCCGCCCGCTGAATCGTGTACTTGCTCGTCGAAACCACGTTGTGCCGGTGCTGCTCGGCCAGCCGGAAGGCAAAGTGAGCCGCATGCTCCACCGGTGTCCGCTCCATCACCCTCACGCTCACGGCCGTGTGATACCCGATGCGCATGCCCGCATCCTCATATGTCCCCCCGGTCGCCACCCGCACCACGTGCAGGTCGATTTCACCCGTATAGTTCCTGCTCACGCCCGGGTAGCTCCGGCACGGTCGATGGATCACCGAGAGCCCCAGCCGGTCGCGCAGCACCTGGTTCGGGCTCACTGTCTCCGTCACCGTCGGGTACTTCATCGCCGCGCCGAGTTCCCGCGTCGCCTCGATTCCCTCTTCCAGGGCGCCGTTCGAAGCCTCCCTGCGCTCCACCGTCCAGTCGATCGGCCGGAAGGCCACCGGTGAACCCAGCGCCTCATTGATGGCGTGGATGGCCTCCCGCAGCTCCGGCGCGATGCCATCTCCATTCAGCTCGGCAACCTCTCGCATCTCACCCTCCAGCGCGTGTCCTTCCGTGGTGTCCTCACTATGCAACCGGCTGGCGCCACGCGCGACGCAGGCCCCGCGATTCCCCCTATCCCTCCCGGTTGGTAGCATTCACGGCGCTTTACCGGGATTGGCCGGCGCCATTGGCGTACCTGCAAAATCACCACACGGGGGACCAGATGGAGAATCTCCTCATCGCGCTTGCGGCAGGCGTGGTAGCGCTCCTCTTCGCCGCCTATACGGCGCGAAAGGTGCTCGCTGAAGACGAGGGCACCGACCTCATGAAGGAAATCGCAAAGGCGATCCAGGAAGGCGCCGCCGCCTTCCTCCGCCGCGAGTACACCTTCCTCGCCGGCTTCGTCGTCATCGTCGCCGCGGTCCTCGTCATCTTCATCGACTACGACGTCCTCGATCGCTTCGGCGAACAGCGCGGCGAGTTGACCGACCTCCCGCGGACCGCCATCGCCTATATCCTCGGGGCCGTCTCATCCGCCCTCGCCGGCTACATCGGCATGTACATCGCCGTCCGGGCCAACGTCCGCACCGCCGCCAAGGCGCGCGAAGGCCTCAACCCGGCGCTCCGCGTCGCCTTCTCTTCCGGCTCGGTCATGGGCATCACGGTCACCGGCATCAGCGTGATCGGCCTCTGCGTCGTCTACCTCCTCACCCAGGACTTCCAGCCGCTGACTGGCTACGCCTTCGGCGCTTCCTCCATCGCCCTCTTCGCCCGCGTCGGTGGCGGCATTTACACCAAGGCCGCCGATGTCGGCGCCGACCTCGTCGGCAAAGTCGAGGCCGGCATCCCCGAGGACGACCCCCGCAACCCCGCCACCATCGCCGATAACGTTGGCGACAACGTCGGCGATGTCGCCGGCATGGGCGCCGACCTCTTCGAGTCCTACACCGGTTCCATCGTGGCCGCGATGGCGCTCACCGCCGTCGCCATCATCGGCGCTGGCGGCGAAAACGCCGTCTTCGATGCCGCGGATGCCGATGGCTGGGACTCCAAGGCCGCCATGCTCCCGTTGCTCATCATGGGCCTTGGCATCTTCAGCTCCATCATCGGCACCTTCCTCGTCCGCACGAGTGAAGGTGCCAACATGGGGCGGCTCCTCTGGGCGCTCCGCACCGGCATCTTCTCCGCCAGTGGCCTCGTCCTCGCCTCCACCGCCGGCGCCCTGCTCGTGCTCGACCTTCCCTTCGAGCTCTTCTGGGTCATCGTCATCGGGCTGGTGGCCGGCCAGGTCATCGGTACCGTCACCGAGTACTACACCGCCTACGAGTTCAAACCGACACAGGACCTGGCGAAGACCGCCGAAACCGGCCCCGCCACCATCATCATCGGCGGCCTCGGCCTCGGCATGCTCTCCACCGCGGTCCCACTGCTCACCATCGTCGCCGCCATCTGGCTCACCTACGAAATCGCCGGTCTCTATGGCATCGCGCTCGCCGCGGTGGGCATGCTCGCACCGCTCGGCATCACCCTCGCGACCGACGCCTACGGCCCTGTCGCCGACAACGCCGGCGGCATCGCCGAGCAGGCCCACCTCGACCCCGAGGTGCGCGAGCGCACCGACGCCCTCGATAGCCTCGGCAACACCACCGCCGCCACCGGCAAGGGCTTCGCGATCGGCTCGGCCGTCCTCACCTCCCTCGCCCTCATGGTCACCTACTCCCAGGTCGTCGGCATTTCCGCCATCGATATCCTCGAGGTCGATACCATGATCGGCCTTCTGCTCGGCGGCCTGATGCCGTTCGTCTTCGCCGCCCTCACCATGGGCGCCGTCGGACGTGCCGCCATGGCCATGGTCAACGAGGTACGGCGCCAGTTCCGCGAAATCCCCGGCATCATGGAGGGCACCGGGAAACCTGATTATGCCCGCGCCGTCGCCATCTCCACCGATGGCGCCATCCGCGAAATGATCGTCCCCGGCCTCCTGGCGGTGGTCGTGCCCGTGCTCGTCGGCGCCATCATCGGTGCCGAGGCCCTCGGCGGGCTCCTCATCGGTTCGATCATCAGCGGCTCCGTCCTCGCCCTCATGATGGCCAACGCCGGTGGAGCCTGGGACAACGCCAAGAAGTACATCGAGGCCGGGCACCTCGGTGGCAAAGGCTCCGATGCGCACAAGGCCGCCGTCGTCGGAGACACCGTCGGTGACCCGTTCAAGGACACCTCGGGCCCCGCCATGAACATCCTCCTCAAGCTCATGTCGATCGTCGCCGTGGTCTTCGGCCCGCTCTTCGTCGGCTAATCCCGCCCTCGCGCGACCACACCGGGCCCCGGAGCAATCCGGGGCCCGCGCCGTTTTGCCGCTTACGTCCTCTGTCACCGGGTTGCTACACTCCGGCCATGCCCGCTCGGCCCGCGGGCCGCCACGCGGGCCGCCCGCCCCACCTCGACGCGCCGGAGGCTCGATCACCCATGCTGCTCGCACAGGTCCTGATCCCCGCAGCCACCGCCGCGGCGGTGCTCTTTGCCGCCTGGTTCTCGCTCGATGCCCTGCGGCATCCCGGTGACCGGCCGTCACAGCCGGGCGGGCTCCATGAAGCCCTCGGGCCCTTACTGCTTCGTCAGCTCGCCATCCTCGGGGCCGCCGTGCTGGTGGCTGCCAGCGCCACTGGCCTCGCCGTGGGCTCCCTCGTCGATTCCTGGCAGCGGGGATCGCTCGCCGCTGGCTCGCTCGTTGCCGGGGCGCTCTGCTCCGGTCTCGCCGTCCACATCGGGGCGGCGATTGTCACCGCGGTCGCTTCGCGGGCCGCCGGGGGCGCACACCCGGCGCCCGGGACTGCTATCTCGGCGGCGATGGTCCCCACACTCCTGGCCCCGGGGCTCGCAACCGGTGCACTCGGCGGGCTCATTGGGGCCGCAACATGGCTGCTCGATGAGCCGGCCGCGCAGGCCCCGCACCTGGTCGTCGGGTTCGCCCTCGGGACCGGGCTCGTGGCGGCCGTCAGCCGCGTCAGCGGGGGCATCGCCGCCAACGCGGCACGCCTGGCCGCCTCATTAACCCCCCCGGGCAGCGAGCGGCCGCAGTCCCTGGCAACCGCCGGGCAGGCCGCCAGCCTGTCTTTCGCAACCGCCAGGGCCGCCGAAATCGCGGAGTCGACCGCCCTCACCACGCTTGCCGCGATGCTCCCGGGCGCCGGCCTGGCGTGGACCACCGGCGATACCTCCTGGCTCCTCTTGCCGCTCGCGCTCCTGGCCGTTGCCGTGCTCTCCACCGCTGCCGGGGGCCTCGCCTCGCAGCTTCTCGCCTTGCGCCCCGCCCCTCCGGACGTGCTCCTGGTCCGCTCGCTTGCCATTACCAGCATCCTGGGCACGGGCGGCTTTGGCGCGGTCACCTGGGCCATGCTCGGAGGCGACTGGTACTGGTTCTTTGGTGCTGCCGCCGCAGGCGTTGTTGCCGCCCTGCTCCTGCTCCTGCTCTCCCGGCGGTCACCCCTCGGCCCGTGGCCTGCTGCCCGCCGGGTAACCCGCGCCTCCCAGACAAGCCCCGCCTCCAACGTCCTGACCGGGTTCGCCGCCGGCCTCGAATCCGCGGCCCTCACCGGGTTTGTCCTGGCCGCGGCTGTCGCGGCTGGCTACGCCCTCTCCTCGCAGGCCGATGTCGCCCACGCCAGCCCGACAACCGTGGGACTCCTGGGCACCGGCCTCGCTGGCATGGGGTTCCTGCTCCCCGGCCAGTTCATCGCGGCCTGGTCCCCCATTGCTGCCCTCCTGCACCCGCGGCCTGCCAGCGCCACCACCGCCCCGGCGCCCGGCGATGACTCCGGCATGCCGCCCGCCGCCCCACCCGCTCCCGGCGCTGAAGCGTGTGGCCACCTCTCGCGGGGGTATGCCCTGGCGGCCGCCGCCCTGGCCGTGGGCCTGTCGCTTCTCGCATTCCCGGCGCTCATCCGCGCGGACCTCGCCTCGGTCGCTGTCGCCGATCCCGAACGGTACGCCGCGCTCGCCCAGGACCTCGACCTGCTCCAGCCAGGGGACGACGTGAAGTTCGCGGCAGCCAATGCCATCGCCGCGCATGTCGCCGCACTCGAAAGGCTCCGGGATTCCGTCGCCGATGACAGCCGCTTCGGCCCGCGCGAAGTGGAGCAACTCGCCGCCGCCACGCGCATCGAGGCCGAAGGCATCATCGCCGCCCTCATCGATGAGGACGACCTGACGCCCCGGCAGGGAGCCGGCATCGAACCCTCGCCTCTTCCCCTGCCGGGCTCGCTGTTCGTCAGCGTCGCCCGGCCCGAGGTGCTCGCGGCGGGATTCGTGGGGCTGTTGCTCGCGTTCCTCGCCACCGCCTCCGCAATTCGTGGCGTCGGGCGGGTCGCTGGCGGGCTGATGAGCAGCACACCCGTTGCCACCGAAGGAGACCAGGCGGACGCCTCCGTGGGCCCCCGGTCTGTTGCCGGCATGGCCGCTCGATCCACCGGCAGTGCCCTCGTGCCCGTGTTCATGTGCGCCATTATCGTGCCCGTCGCGCTCGGTGCCGCCATCCGTTACATCCTCGGCGAATCCGGCAACGAGGGCTGGCTTGCCGTGGCGGGAGTGCTGCTCCTGGGTGGCATCGGCGCTGTCATGCTGGCCGCCGTGCTCGATGGTGCGGCCACTGTCTGGGGAGTTGCCGCCGAACGCGTCACCGCTCTCCCGGCCACCGGCCCCGGCCCCACCCCGCCGGCCGCGGATCCGGCCACGGCCCTCGCCGCATCCACCGGAGCCGATACCGGCGCGACCTTCCACGATGCCGCCGTGCCCGCCCTGGTCGCGTTCGCGAAGCTCGCCGCCGCCGCCGCGCTCGCCTTCGCCCCCCTGTTCATCGTTTGAGCGGCACCGCGACCCGGTTCATGTTCGAGGAGACGGACGGATTGTGGGCACCAGGCGCCTGCGATAGGCTCGCCCCAGGGTGAGGTGTCCTCGAACCCCCCGGCGCAAGCCTCCGCCACCTGGTCCGCCGGCCGCCCCGAGCCGTCCGGGACAGAGCAACGGCGCACCCGCCCCCTGCAGCCTGGTCCGCCTCCGCACCCCCCGGTTGTCGATCGAGCTTGCCAGCGGGGCAATCGCGCTCCTCACGCGGGTGTTCCGGGTCCCCAACATCACCCGGATCCTTCGCACTGGCGGCGTCCAGGGCATCCCCCTCGTGGTGTCGCTGCCACCGGTCGGGGGCTCTGCTCCTGGTTGGTCTGCGTCATCGTCCGGGACGATATCGTCGGAATTGTTGCGCATATCCGCGCGGTCACCGGCGGGGGCATCACGGCCGCCCCCACCCGAGCGTGGCGCGGCCACCCTCCCCGCCCCGCCGAATCCGCATCCGTACCCCCCTGGCCACGCCAGATTAGGGGTAACCCCTATTACGGCGGACGTTTATGCCAACTCGGCGGTAAATTTGTGACGAAATTCCCAATCAGGGGTTGACACCCTCTATGCTGGATTGGTAGGTTCCGTTGGTCGAAGGCCGTTCGCGTCCTTCGCAGCGCTCGGTTAACAGTGCAACACCTGCCTAGTGCGCCTCTTGGCGCAACGGGGGACCCAGTTTCGGGGCGAATTTGGCTGCCGCCTCGCCGTGCAGCCAATAGGGCGCCTTCCGCCCGAGCCCGTCAGCTAACCCCGGAGGCAGTTTGGAAGGCCTGGCGAGCAGGTAGCTCGCTTCGAGGTCTTTTTTTCTGTCCTCGAACACTATTCACGTCTCGTGATGAGGAGGAGTTCGTTTATGCCGGCTTTGCAGGAAGCCCCGCCCAAGTCTTGCCCCAAGTGCCGCGGCTCGATGATCGTCGAGCGCGACTGGCACGGCACCTACGGTAGCTGCATCATGTGCGGCTACGTCCACGAAGTGCTCACCAGCCCCCCGATCGACCTCGCAGCCGAAGAGGCTGCCCTTCCTCAGCGGCAGCGCCGCCGCCAGCCCTCACACGGCAAGTTGCGGCTCTGATTCATCCATCCCACCCGCTGAATCCGAAGCCCCCGCTCAAACCGGGGGCTTCGCTTTTCCTACCCGTCCGCACTCCCTATCATTCCCGCCAACAGGGGGCGTAGTCGAAATGCCGTACATCCGTCTCTCCATCGCCAAACCCCGCCGCGGCCAGGAAGCCCGGCTCGAAGAACTCATGCGCAAGCTCGATGCCACGCTGAGGCAACAGCCCGGCTGTCTCTCCAGCTATCTCCTCAAGCCTCACGACGATAGCGGCGAAATCGCCCGCATCGGCATCTACGAAAACGAACATGTCGCCGAGGCCGCCGCCAACAGCCAGTCCGTGATGGCCCTCCGCTCCGAGATCCATCTCGCCAGCGAGCCCGGCCACATCGAGCGCGCCTTCTTCACGCTCTAACCACCCGCCGCCAGGATCTTGCGCCGGCCGGCCGGGCCTTCACCCAGGCCGGCCCCCGGTGCTTCCCGGCGGAGGCCGCGTCCCTCCAAACCCCGTGGAACCCCCGCCCGTTCCCTCGGGATCGTACGCATCACTATACGGGTTTTTCCCAATACGCTGGCGAAAGCTCGTCTCTAGACTTCTCGGTGTCTTAAGGGTTTCTACCTTCCGATTCCCTTCAGATACGCCAGGGAAGCGCGAGCCGTCCATCCCCCGCTCCCCTGCCGGCGCAACCACCAGAGGAGCATCGCCATGAACACCATCCGCGCAAACGGGCGCACCGCCAGTCTCCGCCCCGGAGCCACCGCGGCACCCGCCCACCCGGGCCGAAACCATAACCCCATCCGGATCCTCCTGGTCGATGACCACGCCGTCATCCGCCAGGCCCTCCGCATGCTCCTCGAAAGCCAACCCGAACTCGAAGTCGTCGCCGATGTCGAAAACGGCCGCGAGGCCGTCCAGGCCGTCGAACGCCTCCAGCCCGATGTCGTCCTGATGGACGTCGTCATGCCCGGCCTCAACGGCCTCGAGGCAACCCGCCAGATCCGCCGCTCCTGCCCCGCCACCCGCGTCGTCATGCTCAGCGGCTTCGTCGATGAGGATCAACTCCTCGATTCCATCCGCTCCGGCGCCTCCGGGTACATCATCAAGAAGTCCGACGTGAGCGAGCTCGTCCTCGCCATCCAGACCGTCCACCGCGGCAACAGCTACTTCTCCAGCGCCCTCAGCGAAGGCTTCGACCTCGCCGAAGTTCTCTACCAGGCGAAGCGCTCCGACCAGCGCGCCGGCGTCGATGCCCTGACCAGCCGCGAGCGTGAGGTCCTTCAACTCATCGCCGAAGGCTTCACCAACCAGGGTATCGCCAACGAACTCTACATCAGCGTCAAGACCGTCGAGGCCCACAAGGCCCACATCATGGCCAAGCTCCACGCCCGCAACCGCACCGACCTCATCCGCTATGCCATCCGCAAGGGCATCGTCCGCCTCGAAAGCGTCGAGGAAGCCCAGCGCATGCTCGCCGGCGCCGGCGATGCCATCGCCGGCTAATAACCATCCCGCGCACCCCCGCAAGAGCCCGGCGCCCTCGCCGGGCTCTCCGTTTGCTTCCGCGTGCGCCTCCACCGCCGATTCAGGGTATCGCCCACCTCCCGGTGAGGGCACTTCCCTGCCACCGCGGGGACTTCCCCGATAACCGCCCCGCACCTCCGTCTCTACCCTGAATCCAGCCCGCCAATGGCCCAGGCCCACCGCCCATGATTCAGCTCACTCGCATCGATGGCACCGTCTTCTACCTCAACCCCGACCTCATCGAGGTGATGGAGGCAACCCACGATACCCACCTCACGCTGACCAATGGCCACCGCTATGTCTGCGCCGAGGCGCCTGCCACCATCGTTGAGCGCATCGCCGAGTTCCGCCGCATGAGCATCGGCGCCATCCGCAGGAGCGCCTGATGGACCTCGCGACCCTCATCGGGCTCATCCTCGCCGTTGTCGGCATCGTTGGAGGCAACATCCTCGAAGGCGGCAATCCCGCCGCGCTCGTCAATATCCCCGGCTTCATGATCGTCGTCGTCGGCACCCTCGGCGCCGTCATGATCTCCCAGCCGCTCAGCGTCATAATCGGCCTCCCCAGGTTCATCCTCAAAGCCTTCCTCGGCGGCGCGAAACACAACTCCGCCGACACCGTCGACCTCTTCGTCACCATGGCCGATAAGGCCCGCCGGGAAGGCCTCCTCGCCCTCGAAGCCGACGTGGATAAGATCCACGACGCCTTCACCCGCAAGGGCGTCCAGCTCATGATCGACGGCACCGACCCCGAGCTCCTCCGCGAAATCATGGAGATCGAGGCCGAGTCGATGAAGCACCGGCACGAGGGCAACTTCGCCGCCCTCGAATTCATGGGCGGCATCGCCCCCACCATCGGCGTCCTCGGTGCCGTCATGGGCCTCATGGGCGTCATGGCCCACCTCGATGAGCCAGACCACATCGGCCCCGGCATCGCCACGGCCTTTGTCGCCACCTTCTATGGCGTCTTCACCGCCAACGTCCTCTGGCTCCCGCTCGCCAACAAGCTCAAGAACAACTCCAAACTCGAACTCCACGCCCTCAACGTCGTCATCGAGGGCCTCATGTCCATCCAGTCTGGCGACAATCCCCGCATCGTCCGCGAGAAGCTCGAAGGCTTCCTCCAGCCCAGCGACCGCCGCAAGGGCGATGATGCCGCCGAGGCACGCAAGGAGGCCGCGTGAGCCGCAAAGCCCCGGAGGCCGAAAAGCCCGAAAACCACGAACGCTGGATCGTCTCCTACGCCGACATGGTGACCCTCCTCTTCGCCCTCTTCGTCGTGCTCTACGCCACCAGCGATGCCAACCCCCAGAAGCTCCAGTCGGTCCGCCATTCCATCGACCAGGCCTTCAGCATCGGTGTGCTCCAGGGCAGCAATGGCTCCTCGCCCGTCTTCAACAACGGCGGTGGCCTCACGCCCTCCATCTCCGAAATCAAGTCGAATACCCTCGCGGGCCTCACCGAGACACTCAACGGCTTCGCCTCCGCCAACCAGATCGAAGGCAAGATCCAGGTCCGCAGCGACGCTGACTCCATCACCATCAGCCTCGCCGATAACCTCCTCTTCGATTCTGGCAGCGCCGACCTCAAGCCCGGAAGCCAGGATGTGCTCATGCTCGTCGCGGCCGCGCTCCAGGGCCTCCCCAACCAGATGCGCATCGAGGGCCACACCGACAACGTCCCCGTGAACAGCCCGGACTTCGCCACCAACTGGGAACTGTCCGCGGCCCGCGCCTCCCGCGTCCTTCGCTTCCTCACGGAGCAGGGAGGCCTCGATGCCGCGCGGCTCTTCCTCGCCGGCTACGCCGATACCCGGCCCGTCGCCAGCAACGCGACCCCCGAAGGCCGCGCCCTCAACCGCCGCGCCGACATTGTCATCCTCTACCCCACCCTCGAAGACCTCCAGCAATCCCTCGCGGGCACAGGCAGGTAACGCGCATGTTCAAAGACAAGAAAATCCTCGCCGGTGGCGCCGTCCTCTTCGCGGCCGCCTTCTGGTTCTACATCAAGCCCAACTACATGGACCCAAAGCCCCCGGTCGTCTACACCGAGGAACAGATCGCTGAAGCGCCGCGGCCCACCGTCATCCTCGGCAAACCCTTCGGAGAAGAAGCTGAGAAATCGAACGCGCCCGAGGGCCTCATCCTCAACCTCAAGGCGCCCTCCACCGCCCCGAAGTACGTCAAAGCGATCATCGCCCTCGAGTTCGCCCCCGAAGACCCCCCCTGGGTCGGCCTCAAGGGCGCCGCCCTCGAAGCAAGGAATGCCCACTTCGCCGAGGAACTCCAGCCGGAAATGCACAAGATCCTCGATAGCGTCGCCGCCGTCATCGGCTCCAAGACCGCCGATGAAGTGTCGACGCCCGAGGGCCGTGAACTCCTCAAGGCCGAACTCATCGAGGCCATTAACCATCACCTCCACGGCCACCAGGTCGAGCAGATCTACTTCGAAACCTTCATCACCCAGTGAGGCGCCCCCATGTCCGACCCGGCTGAAGTCCTCGGCCAGCTGCTCTCCCCCGCCCAGGCGGTCACGCTCGATGCCACCGGCCGCGACGCATGGAGTGCCGCCGCCTCCGCGCTCCGGGCTCTCCAGGGCGGACACCCGTCCATCTCCGGGGTCGATGGCCGCCTCGTCATGCCCGCCGAGATCACCGGCGAATTCACCCGCCCGCATCTCGCGATTCCCCTCGAACTCTCCACCGACCAGGACCAGGCCGCTACCGCCTACCTCGTTATCGAGACCGCCGCCGCCGCCGCCTACCTCGAATCCCGGGCCGATAACCCGGACGACGAAGAGCAGCAGACCATCGTCATCGCCTCAACCGTCCTTGGCCAGGTCATCCAGTCTCTCAATGCCTCCGTATTCGGACGTTCGCCCGCGGGCCTCATCCTGGCCATCGACGACATAACCGCAAACACCATGCCCGCGACGCTGGCCACGCTCGATGACCCATGCCTCCTCCTGCGCGGCACAATCGCCGGCGCCCGCGACCTCGATCTCACGCTCATCCTGCCCGGGACCTTCCTCGACATCATGGCCGCGGCCATGGAGGGCGCGCTCGCTTCGGACCAGGCCAGCGGACCGGCCGCCGCGCCCGAGTTTAGCCTCGGCCTCACTCAAGAAGAACTGGAAGCGGCCGAACTCCTCGATGTGGACACCTCGTTCGAACCGCAACCCGCCTCGCCGCCGCCTCCCCCGCCTCCGGGCCCGGCGCCGGCCTCCCGCGAGCCCACGCCCATCGGCTCCGCCGCCCGTGCCAGGTTCGCGCCACTCGTCGAGGCCCCGGCGCCCGCCGCTCGCAGTGGCATCGACCTCCTCGCCGGCCTCCAGATGAACGTAACGGTCGAGCTCGGCCGGACCGAGCTGACCGTCGCCGAAGTCCTCGGACTTGGCCCCGGATCGGTCATCGAGCTCGACCGTATCGCTGGAGAGCCCGTCGACATCCTCGTCAACGACCGCCTCATCGCCCGCGGCGAAGTGGTCGTTGTCGATGAGAATTTCGGCATTCGCGTCGTCGAAGTGGTCCGTCGCGGCGTCGAGCAGGAGGAACGCGTCGGGTGAACGACCCGAAGACCCGGAAACGCCTGACCTGGCTCGCCGTGATCGCTGGCGCCATGCTCTGTGCCCTCCTCTTCGTTTCGATGTTCGCGCCATCGGGGCCGTCCGCCGCCGAGAGCCCTGTCCTGCGCCCGGACCAGTCCAGCTCGCTCACCGCCGGCCCCGCGGCCGGCCAGGAAACGTCCTCCGGCCCGGATTCCTCGACGGGCTTCAGCCTCGGCGGTGGCGAGCTCATCTCGCTCGCATGGCGCCTCGGGCTCGTCATCATCATCATTGCCGTCTCCATCGTGGGCCTCCGCTGGTGGGGCAGGAAGGCGGCGGGGCCCCGTAGCACAACCGGCTTCCTCCGCGTCATCGATACCCTCGCCATCAGCAACGGCCGCACCATCCACCTGGTCGCCCTCGGCGACCGGGTCATCGCCGTCGGCGCCACACCCCAGCAGCTCACGCTCCTGAACGAGCTCACCGCCGACGAGGCCGGCCTCGTCCTCGCGGAATCAGCGAATACCTCCGGCCAGCCTCTCAGCCAGTTCGCCGCCGAGCTTTTCCAGTCCATGCGGCGCAATTCGCGCAACGCTCCCCCGCGCCGCTCCGAAGCCATCGCCGGCATCGAGCCTGACTGAGCCGCCGCCCTCGCCTCGGCGCTCCCGCCCCCGCGAATGCGGGTATGCCCCCGCCAGCCCCTGAGGGTTTCGTCCCTATCCGAGGGGGGTTCCCCCAATACTGAGCACAGACTGGCCGGCCTACGCTGGACCCCACTTCCTCCACCGGGGGCCCGCGTGGGATTCCGCCAGCACCTCCGCCAAACCTCAAGGCGCCGGCATCTTCTCGTCCTCGCACTCCTGGCCCTCGCGCTGGTGAGCCTCACCGGCTGTGTCGCCCAGGCCACCCCCGTCCAGCCGGCCCAGGCCGCCCCCACCATCGATACCGGGGACCCCCAGAACGTCTCATCCGCAATCCAGCTCCTCCTCCTCATCACCGTCCTCTCGCTCGCGCCCGCCATCCTCGTGATGGTCACCTCCTTCACCCGCATCATCGTCGTGCTCTCACTCGTGCGGAACGCCATCGGCATTCCCCAGCTCCCGCCGAACCAGGTGCTCATCGGCCTCGCCCTGTTCCTCACCGCCTTCGTCATGGCTCCGGCCATCAAGACCATCAACGAAGAGGCCGTCCAGCCGTACCTCAACGGCACCATCGCGCAACAGGAAGCCTACAACCGCGGCGAAGCACCCCTCCGCGCGTTCATGCTCGAGCAGACCCGCGAACAGGACCTCGGCCTCTTCCTCAAGCTCTCGAACTCCCCCAGGCCCGAGACGGTCGATGACGTCCCGACCTACGTGCTCGTCCCCGCCTTCACGATCTCCGAGCTCAAGACCGCCTTCCAGATGGGCTTCGTCATGTTCGTGCCCTTCCTCATCATCGACCTCATCGTCTCCTCGGCCCTGCTCAGCATGGGCATGATGATGCTTCCGCCCGTCATCGTTTCGCTCCCCTTCAAAATCCTCCTCTTCGTCCTCGTCGATGGCTGGTACCTCATCGTCGGCTCACTCGTGGGGAGCTTCGCATGAACGAAGCAGTTGTCCTCGGACTGATGAAGGAAGCCCTTACCGTCTCCCTCCTCGTGGGCGCGCCCATCCTCGCCACCACCCTCGTCATCGGCGTCGTCGTAAGCATCATCCAGGCCGTCACCCAGGTGAACGAGGCGACCCTCACCTTCGTCCCGAAGCTCATCGGCGTCTTCGTCGCCATGCTGCTCTTCGGCCCCTGGATGATGGGCACACTCCTTGATTTCTCCGCCGGGCTCTTCGCCAACATGGCGGCCTACGGGCGATGACCAGATGGAACTGACCCTTTCGCCCCAGCTGGCCTACGCCTTCCTGCTCCTCCTCCTCCGGACTTCGGCGATGCTGGTCTCGTCCCCGCTCCTCAGCCACAAGGGCATCCCCGCCTACACTCGCATCGGGTTCGCCGTCTTTATGGCCCTCGTCCTCGTCCCGCTCCAGGGTGATTCCGGCCCTCCTCCGCCGCGGCACTTCGGCATCCTCGTCGACCACGCCCTCCGCGAGACCGTCTTCGGCCTCGCCCTCGGCCTCGTCATGAACATCGTCTTCATCGGCTTGCAAATGGCCTCGCGTGTCATCGGCATCCAGATGGGCTTCGGTCTCGGTGCCGTCTTCGACCCGATTACCGGCACCGAGTTCGGCGTCTTCGACCAGTTCTATTCGCTGCTCGTCACCCTGGTGTTCTTCACCATCAACGGCCACCACCTCACCGTGGAGACCCTCGCCGAGACCACTCGCGCCATTCCCCTTGGCACCTTCGATCCGTTCGCCCTCAACCCATCCGGCATCACCTCGCTCATCGCCGGGCTCACTGTCACCGCTGTCCGCCTTGCCATGCCCGTGATGGCCGCGCTGACACTCACCGACATCGGAATGGGCATCGTCTCGCGCACCGTGCCCCAGATGCAGGTCCTCATCGTCGGCGCACCGGTCAAGATCGGTGTCGGCGTGCTGGTCCTCGGCGCCGCGCTCCCCGCCACCATGACCCTGATGAACGGCGTCCTCGGCGCCTCCCTCGCCGGTTCGAGCCAGGCCCTCCTGGGAGGTGCCCGCTAGATGGCCGGCGAACGGACTGAGGCGCCAACACCAAAGCGGCTCCAGGACGCCCGCAAGAAGGGCAACGTCGCAAAGAGCGACGAAGTCGTCCAGATCGGCGCGCTCCTGGTCGCCGTTGCCGGCGTCCGCTTCCTCGGCCCCGGCCTCTGGTGGAACATGCGCGACCTCCTCCGCGAAGGCCTGGGCAATCCCACCACCCAGGAGCTCACCCGCGAGAGCGCCCAGCAGTACGGCCGCGACGTGTTCCAGCACGCCCTCCTCGCCATCCTCCCACTCCTCGGGCTGATCGCCGCGGCCGGCGTCCTCCTCAACGTCGGACAGACGGGCCTCCTCCTCAGCGGCAACGGCCTCAAACCCAACTTCTCCCGGGTGAACCCCGCTTCTGGCGCCAGGCGCATCGTTTCCATTGAGGGCCTCGTCCGCCTCGGCAAGTCCCTCTTCAAGTTTGTGGTCGTCGGCGTCGTGGTCTACGTCACCCTCGCAGGCCAGCTGGCCGAGCTTGCGTCGCTCCCCCGCTACGGTGTCGCCGATTCCACTGCGCGCCTCGCCCGGCTGGGCTCCGATATTGCGCTTCGCGCGACCGCTGTCCTCTTCGTCATGGCCATCGCCGACTTCGCATGGCAGCGCCGCCAGCACATCAAGCGCCTGATGATGACCAGGGAAGAGCTCAAACAGGAAATGAAGGAGAACGACGGCGACCCCCAGATCAAGGCCGCCATCCGCCGCCGCCGCCAGCAGCTCATGAACCGCATGATCGCTGCCGTCAAGACCGCCGATGTGGTCGTCACGAACCCCACCCACTTCGCCGTCGCCCTCAAGTACGACCCGGTCACCATGCAGGCGCCCATGGTGGTCGCCAAGGGCCAGGACCATCTCGCCTTCCGCATCCGCGATGTCGCCATGAAGGCGGGCGTCCCCGTGCTCGAAGAGCCGCCCCTCGCCCGCGCCCTTCACAAGGCGGTCCCCATCGGCCAGTACGTCCCCGCCAGCCTCTTCCACGCTGTCGCCGAGGTGCTCGCCTGGGTCTACGCCCTCCGCGCCAAAAAGCCCTTCACCCGCCGCCGGACCGCCGCGGCCAGCCTCGGAGGTAACCTGTGACCGTCCGCGCCCCCGCCTCCTCCTCGTTCGGGTTCGGCCGCCTCCTCGGTCAGACCGACGTGCTCCTGGCCGCGGGCATCATCGTCATCGTCGGGATGATGATCATCCCCCTGCCGCCCGCGCTCCTCGACCTCCTCCTCACGGTCAACGTCGCGGCGTCCGTCATCATCCTCCTGGTCGCTGTTTACACCGATGAACCCCTCAAGTTCTCGGTCTTCCCCTCGCTCCTCCTGGTCACCACCCTCTTCCGCCTCGCCCTGAATGTCTCCACCTCCCGCCTCATCCTCCTCCAGGCCGATGCCGGCTCGGTCGTCGATTCGTTCGGCCACTTCGTGGTCGGCGGGAACCTGGTCGTCGGCATCGTGGTCTTCCTCATCCTGGTCGTCATCCAGTTTGTCGTGATCACCAACGGCGCCGGCCGCGTCGCCGAAGTCGCCGCGCGCTTCACTCTCGACGCCATGCCCGGCAAGCAAATGGCCATCGACGCCGACCTCAACGCCGGCCTCATCGATGAGAACCAGGCACGCGAACGCCGCCGGGCCATCGGCCAGGAAGCCGATTTCTATGGAGCCATGGATGGCGCCAGCAAGTTCGTCAAGGGCGATGCCATCGCCGGCATCGTCATCATCATCGTGAACATCATCGGCGGCCTCAGCATCGGCGTCTTCCAGCAGGGCACCGGCGCCACCGAGGCCCTCAACCGCTACGCCACGCTCACCGTCGGCGATGGACTCGTCTCCCAGTTGCCCGCCCTCCTCATCTCCACCGCCACCGGCATTATCGTCACCCGCGCCGCCGGCGAAACGAACCTCGGCAGCCAGATGTTCAGCCAGATGACTGTGCAGGCGCGCCCACTCTATGTCGCCGGCGCCATGCTCGCCGCCTTCGGCATGATGCCCGGCCTCCCCAAACTGCCGTTCTTCATGGTCGCCGGCATCTCCGCCGGCGGCGGCTACCTCATCACCCGCTCGCAGAAGGCCGAACAGCTCGCCGCCCTCGCCGCGATCCCCATCGCCGAACCCGAGCCCGAACAGCTCGGCCCGCAACAGGTCATCCAGATGATGAATGTCGACCCGCTCGAAGTCGAAGTCGGCTATGGCCTCATCCCCATCGTCGATGAGCAGGCCGGTGGCGGCCTCCTCCGCCGCATCACCATGATCCGCCGCCAGCTCGCTCTCGAACTCGGCATCGTCCTCCCCACCGTCCGCGTCCGCGATAACCTCCAGCACGCGCCAAACGCCTACGTCGTCAAGCTCCGCGGCGTCGAAATCGCCCGCGGCACCCTCCAGCCCGGCCAGTTCCTCGCCATGGACCCCGGCACCGCCGAGGGCGACATCCCGGGCATCGAAACCCACGAGCCCGCCTTCGGCCTCCCGGCCCGCTGGATCACGCCCGCCTACCGCGAGCGCGCCGAGCTCCTCGGCTACACCGTCGTCGATGCCGAGTCTGTCCTCGCTACCCACCTCACCGAGCTCGTCAAGCGCTTTGCGCCCGATCTCCTCAGCCGCCAGGACACCCAGAACCTGCTCGAAAACCTGCGCGGCGAATACCCGGCCCTCGTCGAAGACCTCGTCCCCACCACCCTCACCGTTGGCGAGGTCCAGGAGGTCCTCCAGAACCTCCTCGCCGAGCGCGTCTCCATCCGCGACCTCGTCACCATCTGCGAGACGCTCGCCACCCAGGCTCGCGTCACTCGGGATATCGACCTCCTCACCGAATATGCCCGCGCCTCACTCGCCCGCCAGATCAGCCGCCAGTACGCCGATGACTCAGGCACGCTCCACGTCATCACCGTCGGTGCCCGCACCGAGGACGAGATCGCCTCTTCTATCCAGCAATCCGACCACGGCAGCCAGGTCGCCATGGCACCGTGGCAGGTCCAGCGGCTCATCGGCGTCGTCAGCACCGAGGTCGAACGTGTCGCCGCCGCCGGGCGCGACCCGATCATCCTCTGCTCCTCCCGCATCCGGCTCGCGTTCCGCAGGCTGCTCGAACGCCGCCTCCCGAACGTCGTCGTCCTCTCCTTTGCCGAAGTCACGCCCCAGACCGCCGTCGAAGCCGTCGGCAACATCGAGGTGAACGTTGGAAACGAAACGCTACATCGGTAACGACACCGCCCGCATCTTCGCCCGCGTCCGGAGCGAACTCGGCCCCGATGCCGTCATCGTCCGCACCCGCTCGCTCCTCCGCGAGGGCGCCGACCCCCTCATCGAGGTCCTCGCCGCACCCGCATCCGGCGATTCGGGGCTCCCGTTCGCACTCCAGCAGTCACTGGTGGAAGGCGCCCTCGCCCGCGCCGAATACGACGGTAAGCCTCTCACCGTGGGCGACCTCGAAGACCTCGCCGCTCGTGAGTCTGTTGGCCCGGCCACCCCTACCCCACGCCCCCTGCCGGGTTCCCAGGGCCCGGCCCCCGATTGGCTCGAAGGCTTCGTCCAGGCGCCCACCGCCGGCCCCGGCCTCCCGCCCCGCGATGCGCTGGCGCCGTTTACGCCGCCACCTGCCGAGCCCCCGCCTCCGGCCGTCCAGTGGGGCGAACGGCCCCGTATCGTCACCCGCGGGCGCCCTCCTCGTGAGCCCGGACCGGCGCCGGCCACCGCACCCGCCGCCGCGTCACCATTCAGCCCGGTCGAGCCCGGAGTGGCTGGCCTGCTCGTCTCCGCGGGCTTCTCTCCCGAGGCGGCGCGCCTCGTGGCTGCCGCATCGCCCGCCGAAGGCGACCCCGCCCGCGCCCTCGAAGCCGCACTCCTCTCCCTCGACGTTGCCTATCCCTCCGAGGGCCACACCGCCATCATCACCATCCAGGGCCCGGCTGGCTCCGGGCGGACGACAGCCCTTATGCGCATGGCGCTCGACTGCGCCGATGCCGGCCGCGCCGCCATCCTCGTCGCCGCCGATACCTCGCACACCGGCGGGCCCGCCCAGGTCCACGCCTATGGCGAAGCCATCGGCATCCCCGTGTTCGAAGCATTCTCACCCCAGGAGCTCGTGCACGCCGTCACCCGCGCACCCCGCGGCGCCTGCATCTTCGTCGATGTCCCGCCCGGCCGCTGGGCTCCCCCACCGATCCCCGGGGTCCAGCATTTCGCCTACCTCGCCCTCCCCGCCCACTGGGATGCCGCCATCCTCGCCTCCCAGGTCATGGCCTTCGATGCCGCCGCCTGCGCCGGCGCTGTCCTTACCCATACCGATCTTGTCACCGGCCTGGCACCCGTTCTCTCCATGGTGATGGAGACCCGGCTCGGCCTCGCTTTTCTATCCTCGGGACGCGATGTCGCCACCGGCATCGCTGTTGCGGACCCCCTCACGCTCGCATCAGGGGTCTTCACTACGAGTTCACGGGAGACGACCAATGGGCGCCTCGTCGCCACAGCGTAAGAATCCCTTCATGGCCCAGGGACTGCTGCCAGGCATCACGTTGCGGCTCGATGTCTCCTCCGGGCGCGAGGGCGAAACCCACGTCACCCGCGTCGAGGATGTCGACCATGATCGCATCGCCATCCTCGTCCCCATGCGCGGTCTGCGGCCTCGCCCGTTCCCCGCCGGCACCCTCGTCCATGCCCACTACATCCACCAGCGCAAACGCTGGCTCTTCGTGACCGAAGTCGTCGGCCACAGCCCCGATGGCATGCACGAATATCTGCGGCTCCCCGGCTCCGTCGAAAGCATGGAGCGCCGCCGCAACTTCCGGCTCCCCGTCGCCATTAAGCCAGGGTCGCTCTATCGCCTCGTCATCGACGCCGCCGAACCCGCATCCGAAGAGCCCCTGGATGGCATCATCGTCGACCTTAGCGAAGGGGGTTGCTGCATCACCAGCCGCAAGCTCGTCATGGCTGGCGAGCGCATCGGCCTGCACGCCACCCTCCCCGAGGCTGGCGAAATCCACGCTCGCCTTCGCGTCACCCAGGTCCGCGAGCCGGCAGCGGGCAACCGCATGCACCGCATCCACTGCGAATTCACCGATATCTCGCGTGCCGACCGAGACGTCATCGCCCGCTACATGATGCGGCGCCAGCTCGAAATGCGGAGGCGGGGACAACTATGACCTTCCCGCCCTACACCATCGCCCGTTACGGAGTCTGGCTCGCGCTCTCCGTTGCCGCCCTCAGCGTCTGGCTCGCTACCCGTTCTGGCGTCGCCCTCGACCAGGCGCTGCTCCGGGCCGTCTTCTTCTTTCTCCTCGTCACCGTGATGGCCTTTGGCGCCGAGGCCGTCCTCCTCACCACTCCGCCCCCGTCCCCGCCGGCCGAGGAACCCGGGCTGCCCGCCGAACCCGAAGCCACCGAATCCCCTGAGTAGCCCGTGAAGGAGCTGTCCCATGGCCCTTGCAAGTGAAGCCCCGGCCGCCCTCTCCGACCGCGACGCCGCCATCAGGCAATACGCGCCGCTCGTCAAGTACGTCGTTGGCCGCCTCGCCATTGGCCTCCCCGCAATCCTCGACTACGAGGACATCCTCAGCTACGGCACCATCGGCCTCATCGAGGCCCTCGACCGCTTCGACGGCAGCAAGGGCGTCAAGTTCGAAACGTATGCCATCAGCCGCATCCGCGGCGCCATCATCGATGCCCTCCGCTCGCTCGACCGGCTCCCTCGCTCGGTCCGCCAGAAAGCCAAGAAGCTCGAGGCCATCCACGTCTCCTTCACCCTCGAACACGGCCGCGAGCCCACCGACGAAGAAGCCGCCGAACTCATGGGCCTCACCATCGACCAGTACAACCAGGCCCTCATCGATTGCAGCTGGGTCACCGTCTCGCTCGATGGCCTCCTGGATCGCGATGCGAACGACGATGGCTCCGCCCCCACCGAGCTCCCCGCCGACCCCAACGAGGAGGACTTCACCCGGCGCCTCGAAAAGCGCCAGCTCATCGATGCCCTCACCGGCGCTATCAAAACCCTCCCCGAACGCGAGTGGCTCATCGTCAGCCTCTACTACCGCGATGAAATGACCATGAAGGAAATCGCCCAGATCCTCGAAATCTCCGAATCCCGGGTCTGCCAGCTCCATGGGCGCGCGCTTGGCCGCCTGCGCGCCCGCCTGGCACGCGAACGCAACGCCTGAGGTATCGAAATGAACGACGCGATTGCCCTCCTCGCCATCTCCCAGCTGGTCTGCCTCGGAGCCATCTTCTATCTCTACACCCAGCTCCACGCGCTCAAGAGCGCGAGCAGCGTCCGGCGCCGCCACCCTTCCGCCCGCATGCGCCACGCGCCCGCCACTCACGATTCGGCTCACGCGGCCTCCGCGCGAGCCGCCGAGGCAGCCTACCGATCGGCGCCTGCGCCCCGCCCCGCCGCGCCGGCCACCTCGCTTGCCGCCCGCGTCGCCGAGACCGGTGTCGATGTTGCCGCGCTCGCCCGCCGCATGCGAAAGAGTGAGGAAGAGGTTCGCCTGCTCCTCCGCCGCCAGGGGATCGCCGGCTGATGCCCGCGCGCCTCGCCGCCACGATCGCAGCGTTCTTGCTGCTCGTGCCAGCCGCGTTCGCCGCGCCGGGCGCGCGTGCAAACGGCGTGCCTCAACTCGTCAAGCTCATCTACCTCGAAGGTGTCTCCAACTTCGGCCCCCACGATGCCGAAGGCGTCCTCGAATTCTCCTTCGCCGAAGCCTACGCCCGCGTCGATGTGAAGAACCTCCCGCCAGCCGAGGGCTACACCTACGAAGGCTGGCTCACCGGTGGCGATGCCGCGCCCTTCTTCGTGGGGCAAATCAGCGTCGATGCCGCGGGCATCGGGGCGCTCGAGACAAAGCTATCCGGCCTCGCCAGCTACAACTACGATCTCTTCGTGGTCGCCGCGCGCGGCCCGGCCTCCCCGCCAGACACGATGCCGTCCGACCGCTCCATCGCCGGCCGCTTCACCGTCATCTCCGATGCTTCCGGTGCCGCCGGCGGCGACATCCGGCCCGGCTCCCTTCCCGAGACCGGCGAAAACCCCCCACTCACCACCACCCAGCGGCTCGGCCGCACGCTCATGGCCGCCGGCGCCGCCGGTGGTCTCGCGCTCATCTTCCTCAGTCTTCACCGCCGGAGGGCACGCCAATGATCAAGGGTCTCTACAGCGCCTTCACCGCCCTCGAGGCCGCGTGGCGCTACCAGGATGTCCTGGCCAACAACATCGCCAACGCCAACACCGTGGGCTTTAAGCGCGAGCACGCCTCCCTTGCGCCCTTCGAGGATGTCCTCATCTCCCAGCAGGCGCCGGTGCCCGCCCCCATCTCCGCCCGTATCCAGGCCGTCGTCGGCCAGATCGGCACCGGCACCTTCATCGCCGAATTCGCCACCGACTTCACCGGCGGCATCCTCACCCCAACCGGCAACGAGCTCGATCTCGCTCTCGGCGACGGCTTCTTCCAGGTCGAAGGCCCCGGCGGCGCTACCTTCTACACCCGCGATGGCCGCTTCAGCCGCGATGGCGAAGGCAACCTGGTCACCAGTCACGGCTACTTCGTGCTCGATGCGCGGGGCCAGCGCATCTCGCTCCCGCCCTCAACCGTCTCGATCACCGCCGGCGGGACCATCCTCGATGGCCAGGACGAAGTGGCCCGGCTGGCCGTCCTCGATTTCGCCCCGGGCCAGCTCGTCCGCTCCGGCGAGTCCTACTTCCGCTCGGAAGCCACCGGTACCCCGGTCAATGGCGGCATCCGCCAGGGATTCCTCGAAGGCTCGAACACCAATCTCGTCGAGGAGCTGACCTCCCTCCTCGCCGTCCAGCGCACCTACCAGGCCAACCAGGCCGTCCTCGCCCGCCTCGACGGGACCCTCGACCAGGCCGCCGGCGAAATCGGCCGGCTCGGAGCGTAACCCATGCCCACCATCCTTGGAGCCGCCGCCAGCGGCATGGCCCACAACCAGGACGTCCTCGATGCCGTCGGCCACAACCTGGCCAACGTCAACACCGCCGCCTTCAAGAAGTTCCGTGCCCTCCACGAAGGCACCATCGACCCGCTCCAGGAGCCCGAGGGTGGCCGCTTCGGCGTCGCCCGGACAACCGTCGACCTGCTCCTCGACCCGGCCTCGGTGCAGCCTACCGGCAACCCGCTCCACCTCGCGATCGAAGACGCGTCGTTCCTCCGCGTCCGGGAACCCGGCGGCTCGATCGTCTTCACGCGCTTCGGTGCGCTCGATGCCGATGTTGATGGCACGATCGTCGCGTTCGGTGGCCGCCCCGTCGTCGATGCCTCCACTGGCGAGGCGATCGTCCTCCCTGGAGGCTGGACATCCCCCGCCGTCGATGCCTTCGGCAACATCTCGGCGCTCAACCCCGAAGGCCAACGCGAGGCCGTCGGCCAGGTCTCGCTCGCCTCGTTCGCCAATCCGCCGGGCCTCGAAGTCCTCGGCGACGGCCTCTACCGCGACACCGCGAACAGCGGCGAATTGACGGTTGGCACCGCCGGTTCTGAGGGTTTCGCCGCATTGCGGCCCGGTGCCCTCGAAAGCTCCAATGTCGATGTGGCACAGGAATTCACCGCGATGATCATCGCCCAGCGCGCCTATTCCGCCTGTGCGAAAACCTTCGCCGTCGGCGATGAGATGCTCGCCATCGCCACCAAACTCACCCAGTAGGAGTGCTCGCCATGGCACGCATCGATGGGCTCAACCTCTCCGGCGCCAACATGAACCCGGCCTCCGCCGCCGGCGCCGCCTCGGCTGCCCCGGGTTCCGCCGAAGCCGAGGCAGCCCTCAAGGCCCGTGGCCGCCAGGACGTGCTCAACCTCTCGAACCGCGGGCGGATCGTCGCCGAGGCCGCCCGGGCAGTCGCCGATTCGCGCGACGTGCGCGCCGAGAAAGTCGCGGCGCTCAAGGCCGCAATCGCCAACGGCACCTACAGCTCCAGCGCTCGCGAAATCGCCGAGCGCCTCGTCGCCAACGGCCTCGGGAACGCCTGACATGGCCGCCCCGCACGTCCTCGAACGCGTGCTCGAACTCCTCATCCACGAGGAACGCTACCTCTCCATGCTCCTCGCCCTGGCACTCGAGGAACAATCCGCCCTGCTCGAATCGAATTTCGAGCGCATCACCGCGACCAGTGCCGCCATGATCGAGGCCGCCAACGCCATCGAGGCCCTCGAATCCGAGCGTTTGAATCTGCTTAGAACCATCGGCGCCGAAGACCGCCCCATCGAGGAACTGCTCTCGCTTGCCGACGATCTCGGCATCCCCGGCTTCGCCGAGGCCCGCCTCGCCCTCTCGGTCCGCGCGCACGAACTCAAGGACGCCCAGGAGCGCAATGCCAACCTGCTCCTGAACGCCATGAAGCTGCGCGAACGCTGGACAAACATGCTCGGCGGCTTCACTTCCCCCACCTACGGGGCCCAGGGGAAGCGAACCGCCCGCGACGGCAGCGGGTTCGTCTCGCGCAGCGCTTAGGAGGATCGCGTGGGCCTCTCCATCGGACTCGATACCGCGGTCAAGGCACTTCGTGCACACCAGCTTGCCGTCGATGTCGCCTCCCACAACATCGCCAACGCCCAGACCCCCGGCTTCTCCCGCCAGCGCGTCCTCCTCCGCCCTATCGGCCTCGATGGAAGCGACCATTTCTCACGCGATAACCTCCTTGGCCGCCCCGGCTTCGGTGTCGATGCCAGGGACGTCAACCGCATTCGCGACCTCTTCATGGACTTCCAGGCCCGCCAGGCTTTCTCCAGCCAGGGCCAGTACAGCGCCTTCGCCCGCCCCCTCCGCAACGCCGAGGTCGTCTTCAACGACCCGTCCGACGATGGCATCTCCTCGCTGCTCGGCAAGTTCTGGGCCGCCTGGCACGACCTCACCAACGACCCCGAGTCCCCCGCCGCGCGGACAGCCCTCGTGCACGCTACCACCACCTTCACCATGCGCCTCCAGGCCGCCCACAGCCAGCTCAACCAGCAGC
>DAOKYT010000030.1:4876-30573 GCA_035326025.1 Tepidiformaceae bacterium | reverse complement strand
CGCCGGTGGAGCCACGAGATGCCGGTTGGTGCCGCTGGCAGGCCTGTTCGTGGCGGCCGTCCTGAGTGCCGCCTGCGGCGCCGACGACGGTTCGGTCACGGTGGAGCGGCTCGACGAGTTCGAAGTCACGGTGCCCGCCGGCTGGCGCGTTGCCGTCCCATCCGCCGCCCCACAAGACCAGGACGTCTATCCAGTCCTCACGGCCGGGCCTGAAGGGGCGAGCCCTCCGGAGGGCGGGCTCGGTGTCTTCAGGAACGCTGAGGCACCGCTGGAAGCCGTCGAGGCCACGTGGCGAGCCAGGCTAGAGGACGCGGACCTCGGACCCTCTACAACCCGCCAGAAGGAGGGGGGCATCGTTTTGGAATTCGAGGGCAGCCGCGCGGACCGCGCCAGTGGCGAGACGCGCCACGTTCTCGTTGGCGTCATCGGGACCGAGGGCCCTTCCCAGCCGTCGTGGGTCGTGTACTGTGACGCTCGCGCGCGGGCCTTCCTCAAAAACTGCAGGGAATTCATCGACGAGTTCGTCCCGCGACAGGGTGCCGAGAAGTGAGGGACGGCAGCGTTCGCTGTGCGGCGCCGACTATCCCCAGCAGCAGCCACCGGCCTACGGCCACGTTTACGCTCGTGTGATAGAACCGCCCTCGGATTTGTGGTATGACACAAGTGGCACTCCGGAGCGGAGTGGCCGGAGGGGAACATGACGAATACCATCGCGTGGCCAGCGCTGGTTACCGGCGTCGCCCTGGCCCTGGCGGCCGGAACCGCCCTGGTGACGGTGAGGGGAGTCCTCGCGCCGCGCGCGCCGGACCGCCTGGGCTGGGTGCCGCCAGTCGCCCTCCTCGTTTCCAGCCTGCTGGTGATGGCCGGAGCCCTCCTCGCGCTCTGGGCGCTCAATCTCCGTGGCACGCTGGGGCGATGAACTTGGGGCAAACGGCCAAGGGCCAACGGCCACCTACGCGTACCGCTCCTCGCGCCAGGGATCACCGTAGATGTGGTAGCCGTAGGTCTCCCAGAAGCCGGGCCGGTCGTGGTCCAGGAACTGGATTCCCCCTATCCACTTCGCGCTTTTCCAAAAGTACAGGTGCGGGATCACCAGCCGCAACGGCCAGCCGTGCTCCTTCGTCAGCTCCTCGCCGTTGTGCGTCCGCGCGAACAACACGCCCTCGCGCATCAGGTCCTCCAACGGCACGTTGGTGGTGTAACCGCCGTAGCTGTGAAGCATGGCGTACTTCGCTTCGGGCTTGAGCTTAATCACATCCAGCAGCGCCCTGAACGGCACACCCTGCCAGGTGTTGTCGTACTTGCTCCACGTGGTCACGCAGTGGATATCACTCGTATCGGTGATGTCGCCGAGCGCGTTGAACTCGTCCCAGGTGAAGGTCTTTTCCTCCTCCACCAGCCCCCAGACGTGGAACCTCCACGAATCGAGGTCGATGCGCGGGATGCTGCCGTAGTGCAGCACCGGCCAGCCGGTGGTCAGGTGCTGGCCCGGGGGCAGCCGGAGCTTCCCGTCGGGGCGCACCTCTTTCGTGCCCTGCATGGTCATCGTTCCGAGTCTCCTGGCGTCATCCGTCCGCGGTGTGCACACCAGCGTAGCCGGTGGTATCAGGCACCGACAAGGCGTGTTGCCTTACGGCAGCGCATCGCGCCGTTACACTGGAACGATGCAGGACGCCGACACCCGCCCGGCCACCGGCCCCCGCCTCGCCATTCGGCCGCGTGATGGCTGGTTCCTGGCGCTTGCCGCGGCCATCGTGGGCCTCGACCAGCTCACGAAATGGACCATCCGTGAATGGCTCGAGCGCGGCGAGGCCGTCTCCGTGGTCTGGCCGCTCAAGATCGTCCACGTGACCAACAGCGGCGCCGCCTTCGGCATGTTCCAGGGCGCGGGACCGCTCCTCGTCATCACCAGCGTCGTCGGGATGGTCGCCATCCTGGTCTACCTCTTCAACCCCGGCTTCGCCCACCCGGTGATGCGGCTCGGGCTGGCCCTCATGCTCGGGGGCGCCGTGGGCAATCTCATCGACCGCGTGGCTGAAGGGCGCGTCGTCGATTTCGTCAAGGTGCCGAACTTCCCGGCGTTCAACGTGGCCGATTCGGCCATCACGATTGGTGTGTTCTTCCTGATATGGGCACTGATGTTCGACACGACGGACGAGCCGAAACGAGAGAGCTGACCGCCAGCGAAACCGGCCGGCTCGATGCGGTGCTTGCGCGCGCGGTACCCGGGCTTTCTCGCGCGCGCATCCAGCGCCTCATCGAAGCCGGCAACGTCCGCGTCAACGGCGAGGTCGTCCGCAAGTCGGCGACGGTCCAGGAAGGCGACCTCCTCGAGTTCGAAGTGCCCGCGACAGAGCATGCCGCCATGCCGAGCGGCCTCGACCTCCCCCTCCTCTACGACGACGGGGTGGTTTCGGCGATCGATAAGCCGCCGGGCCTCGCCGTCCACGGCGCCCCGGGCGATACCGGCCCCAGCGTCGCCGGCTGGTGGCTCGAACAGCTCGGCCCTGCCGCCGCCGGCTTCGACGCCGAGCGCCCGGGCATCGTCCACCGCCTCGACAAGGACACCTCGGGCGTCCTCCTCCTGGCGAAGACGCCGGCCGCCCAGGCCGCGCTCAGCCGCGCCTTCGAGGAACGCACGACCCGCAAAACCTACCTGGCTATCGTCGAGGGCAAGCCTCCCCAGCCCCGCGCCGTGGTCGATGCCCCGATCGACCGCCACCCCGGCGACCGCACGCGCATGGCGGTAACGCGTTCCGGCCGGGCCTCGCGCACGGGGTACGAAGTGGTTGCCTCCGATGGTGAGCGCTCGCTGCTCGAAGTCCACCCCGAGACCGGCCGCACCCACCAGATCCGTGTCCACCTGGCAGCCATCGGCTGCCCGGTCGCGAACGATGGGGTCTATGGCAGGCGCGCGCCTGGTGGCCGCCAGCTCCTCCACGCCTACCGTATCGCGGTCCCCCACCCATCGGGCGGCACGCTCACGGTGACCGCGCCGGTGCCCGGCGACATGGCCGCCGCGATTCGCTCAATCGGCGCCGAACAGGTAGCCTCGCACTACTCCCAGCCCGTGCCGCCCACCCTCGACGCGGCGACCAGTTGAGTTTGCAACCGTGACTGAATCCTCGCGCCCCATCCGCACCCGCTACGCGCCGAGCCCCACCGGCGATCCGCACATTGGCAACATCCGCTCGGCCCTGTTCAGCTGGGCCTACGCCCGCGCGAACGGCGGCCAGTTCCTGCTGCGTATCGAGGACACCGACCGCAATCGCCTCGTCGAAACGTCGGTCGGCGCCATCATGGAAAGCCTGCGCTGGCTGGGCATCGACTGGGATGAGGGACCGGACATCGGCGGGCCGCATGCCCCCTACTTCCAGTCCCAGCGGCTGCCGCTCTACCGTAAGGCCGCCGAGACGCTCATGGACCGCGGGCGCGCCTACCGCTGCTTCTGCACCGCCGAACGGCTCGACCAGCTGCGCGCCGCCCAGGCCGCGGCGAAACGGCCACCCGGATACGACGGCCTCTGCCGCGCCCTCAGCCGCGACGAATCGGAGGCCAGCGCCCGGCGCGAACCGTATGTCATTCGCTTCGCCATGGACCGTGAAGGCCAAACGGTGCTCCACGACATCATCCGCGGCGACGTCGTCTTCGAGAACAGCCTGCAGGACGACTTCGTGATGCTGAAGTCCGATGGCTACCCCACCTACCACCTCGCCCTCATCGTCGATGACACCGAGATGGAGATCACGCACTGCATCCGGGGCGACGAGTGGATTTCGAGCGCGCCCAAGCACATCCAGCTTTACGAGGCGCTGGGCTGGGAGCCGCCGGGGTGGGCGCACCTCCCGCTCATCCTCGGCCCGGACCACAAGAAGCTTTCGAAGCGCAGCGGCGATACCGCCGTGTTGGACTACCGCGACAAGGGCTACCTGCCCGAAGCGATGGTCAACTTCCTCGCGTTGCTTGGGTGGTCGCTCGACGACCACACCTCCATCCTCGGCGCCGGGGAGTTGAAGCGGCACTTCGATCTCGCGCGGGTGGTGCCAAACCCGGCGGTCTTCGATATCGAACGGCTCAACCACCTGAACGGCCATTACATCCGCGCCATGGACGATGGCCGGTGGGAGGCCACCATCACCGAGTGGTGCGCGCGCCAGCTCCCCGAGTCGGTGAAGCGCCCCATCGACCCGGACATCGTGAAGTCGGTGGCGCCGCTGCTGAAGGAGCGCGTCAGCCGGCTCGACGAGATCGCGGGCATGGTCGAATTTCTTTTCGGCTACGAGGCGCCCGAGTACGAACTCGATGCCCTCACGGAGCGGGTGGGGGGCGATGCCGAGGTCGCGCTAAAGGCGGTCGATGGCGCGCTGGTCGCCCTCGATGCCATCCCGCAAGAGCGGTGGGACCGCGACGCGATCGAAGCCGCGATCCGCGGCATGGAGGCCACGCTCGGAATGAAGCTGCGGAAGTTTGTGCCGGTGCTTTATGTCGCCGAGATGGGCCGCCCCCAGGGCATCCCGCTCTTCGATTCGCTCGAACTGCTGGGACGCGAACGGACACTTCAGCGGCTTCGCACTGCTCGCGCACGCCTCGGCTGACGGCCCGCCCGGCTGGAGTGTTCCGGGCCGGGCATGGTACCCTAGGAGTTCCTGCTGGGGACTCGTCTAATGGTAGGACAGCAGATTCTGGATCTGTATGTGGGGGTTCGACTCCTCCGTCCCCAGCCAGTCGCGGCTCACCGTTGACCGGCCAGCCCTTCTTCCCCGTTCGTCCATCGTCCAGTCTTGCGCGCCACCACGCTGCCTCCACCACTGGCGCCGCGTCGCGCGCTGCCGAAAACCGGCTCAGGGAACGCGCACCCAGGGCAGGCCACGGTTGAGCGGCGGAAACGCCGGCCGCCAACCAGGGAGGAGCGCACCCGCGAAATCCGGAGGGGAAGCTCGCGATGCCGTGGCCAGGAGCGATCCGTCACCTTTGGGCAGTCTTTTGCCAGGTCAGGGTGCCTGTCCGCGTGAGCAGCGTCACGGCACTCGCCCTCGTGGTGGTGATAGCCGCCCTGGGCGCCCTGACGTACTGGAACCACCAGACCGACGCTCGCCTGACCGCCCGGGTGCTCGACGCCCAGCGGATGTCCACGCTCTACACGGGCGCGAGCGAGGCTGCCGAACGGGGCGGGATCCTCATCTCGCTCGGTGTGGCCAGCCCGGACTCGGGCGCCCTCGAACAACAGGCCAAGGTCCACGCCGAGCTCGACTCCGCGCTTGCGGCCATCGCCGCCTCGCCAGATCCCCGCGACCGGCGGTTTGGCGGATGGGCGGGGGCGTACATTGTGCCGATCATTGAGATCTTCGCCCGCCTGCGAGAGAACCCCGCGCCTCCTATCGAGGAGCTCACCGCACAATACGCCCGGGCCTACGCCGCGCTGTATGCGTCCCTCGTGAACGGCGGGTTGGGTGAGACCAGTCTCGCTTCGCAATTGGTCGACCCGGAGACGGTTGCTGGCGACCCGGCGCTCCTCCCCAACCCGGTCACCATCGTCATGCGCCACATGGCCCGCGAGAAGGAAACGGCCGCCGCCGCCGCCATAGTCGCGCGCGAACGGGAGGAGGCTGTCGCGCTCTGGCTCTCCCTCGGCCTCTACGGCTCGGGCGTCCTGCTTGTTGCTGTACTGTTGTTGCTGACCCTCGCGTTCGGGCGGCGCGAAGCCCGGGTGGCCGCCGAAAACGACCAGCTCCGGCGCCTGAGCACGACCGATCCCGTCACCAACCTCGGCAACCGCCGCGCCTTCGAGGAAGCGGTCGGACGGCTGCAGGGCCGGGGCGGGATGGCTCCCGTCACGCTCCTCATGCTCGACCTGGACGAGTTCAAGACCGTCAACGATACCTTCGGCCATGCCCGGGGCGATGCCGTCCTGTCGCGTTTCGCCCGGATGCTGAGCGACATGGCTCCGCCCGGCGCCGGCCGCTTTCGCATCGGCGGCGACGAGTTTGCCATCCTGGCGCACGGGTTGGATGCTGTCGCGGCGTTCGACCTGGCGGAGCGCATTCGCGGCTCCACCGCCGGGTCACTGCAGGAGGGCGTCACCGTGAGCGCGGGCGTGGCCCCTCTCGATGCCCGGAGGCCGGATACGTCGCTCATGGTCGAACAGGCTGACGCCGCCCTGTACGAAGCGAAGCTGTGCGGACGCAACGTCGTGGTGCTTTACGAGGAACGGCAAGCCAGCGGGCCGCTCTTCCCCGAGGTCAAGCGCAAGGCGCTCCGCCGCCTGCTGCGGGAGGGGCGTACCTCGGCGGTATTCCAGCCCATCTGGCGCATCGACGGTTCATCCCTGCTCGGTTACGAAGGGCTCACGCGGCTCCACCCCGACTACGGCATTCTCGGCCCGGAACAGGCGTTCGAACTCGCCGAGCACATCGGACACTCCGCCGAACTGGACCGGCTCTTCCGGCGAACGGTCCTGGCGGGCGCGCGGTCGCTCCCGTGCAACGCCACGGTCTTCCTCAATCTCTCGCCCTACTCACTCACCCACCATCACTTCTCGCCCGGCGAACTGACCAACGAAATCACCGCGCTCGGTATCGAGCCTGCACGGGTCGTCCTCGAAATCACCGAGCGGTCACTCGTCCCGCACGAGGTGGTCGCCGAGGCCATCGCAGGCCTCAGGGCGCACGGATTCATGGTCGCCCTCGACGATGTGGGCGCGGGTAACAACGGCCTGCAACTCCTCCGGCGCAGCCGGGTCGATTTCATCAAGGTCGATCAGGAGGTGACGATGGCAGCGGCCACCGGCGACCGGGATCGCGGGGCTCTCATGGCCATCCTGGCCTTCGCATCCGAATCAGGCACCACCGTGATCGCCGAGGGCATCGAGGACACCGCGATGTTCGACCTCGTGCGAACCTTGTCGACGGCGACGGCTCTCCGGGGGAACCCCGGCCTGATCCATGCCGTCCAGGGATACCTGTTCGGCTCTCCCGGCCCGCCCGGGGCCGCGGCCGGCCGCGTGGACGGTCTTGCCGCCTGAGCCCACCAGCGCGACCGGCCACCCCGGCCACCGTGCCGGGGCCTTCCGGCCGTAGCCATCCGGTGCTGCCGGGTCCATCCTCCCTTTCGGCACACCCCGTCGGGTGAGAAAGGCGTACAGGCCATGGCCGTCTACAAGCTCTCTGGCTATCCGAAGACTCTCCAGGTCTCCTCCGGCCCGCAAATTACCGTCCGCCCCATGACTCGCGACGACGGCCCGGCCCTTCTCGCTTTCTTCCGCCGCATCCCCGACGACGAGCGCTACTTCCTGAAGGACGATGTCGCCTCCGAGTCCGTCATCGACAGCTGGGCGCAACACCTCGACTACGACCGCGCCCTGCCGCTCCTTGCCTTCGACGGCGACCGCGTGTGCGCCGACGCCGTGCTCATTCGCCATCGCGGCGATGCGCGCAGCCACTACGCCGAGATCCGTGTGGTCGTCGACCCCGAATACCGGGGGCGGGGCCTCGGCACCGCCCTCATGAAAGAGCTTATCGATATCGCGTGGGACGCCGAGCTCGAATTGGTCCAGGCCGAGTTCGTGCGCGATACCCAGGAAGACGCGGTGGAGGCCATTAAGGCCCTGGGCGGCGTCGAGGCCGGCTCGCTCAAGGACGCCTATCGCGGCCG
Organism: Tepidiformaceae bacterium; assembly: GCA_035326025.1. Taxonomy (GTDB): domain Bacteria; phylum Chloroflexota; class Dehalococcoidia; order Tepidiformales; family Tepidiformaceae; genus Amarobacter. Next base: position 22,923 of record DAOKYT010000030.1, on the reverse strand, counting down.
CGACGGCACCTCGCACGACCTGGTCATCCTGCGCGTCCCGCTGGGCCGCTACTGGCAGTGGAGCCGCTTCTAACCCTCACGTTCCGGCCGATTTCATCGAATTACCCGCGTAACTCCCGCCCGTCCGAACGGCCCGCGGGCAATAGGCCATCCGGACCTTTGCACGGAACGGCCCGCGGTGGCATCGTCCCGCGCGTACGGCAGAAACTGGTTTTCACACGGACAGGTAGGAGTTCATGACACAATCCGAAACCCTCGCTCGCCCCCAGCCGGCGAGCACCGAGCACTTCGATGTCCTCATCGTCGGGGCCGGCATCTCCGGCGTCGGCGCCGCCTACCACCTCACCCATCAGCGCCCGGGCACCACCTTCGTCGTCCTCGAAGCGCAGGAAACCTTCGGCGGCACCTGGTGGACCCACAAGTACCCCGGAATCCGCTCGGATAGCGATCTCTACACCTTCGGCTACCGCTTCAAGCCGTGGACGGGCACGCCGATCGCCACGGCGGAGGAGATTCGCAAGTACATGGGCGAGGTGATCGAAGAGAACGGCCTCGGCCGCCACATTCGCTACCGCCACCGTATCGACCGCGCCACCTGGTCGAGCCAGGACAAGCTCTGGACCATCGAGGCGACACAGTCGGACACGGGCGAGGCCCGGCGGTTCACCACCAACTTCCTCTGGATGTGCCAGGGCTACTACCGGCATTCAGAAGGGTATACACCCGAGTGGCCGGGCATGGACCGATTCCAGGGGCAGATCGTCCACCCGCAGACGTGGCCACAGGATATCGATCTCGCCGGCAAGAACGTCGTCGTCATCGGCTCCGGCGCCACAGCCGCCACGGTCATCCCGGCGATCGCCAACGAGTGCGGACACGTAACCATGCTCCAGCGATCACCCACCTACTTCATCCCCGGGCGCAACGCCAACGACCTCGCCGATACCCTCCGCGAGCTCCAGGTTGATGAGTCCTGGATCCACGAGATCGTCCGGCGGAAGATCCTGTTCGACCAGGCGAAGTTCACGCAGCGCTCGTTCGAAGAGCCCGAGGCCGTGAAGCGCGAACTCATCGGGATGGTCCGCGCCTATCTCGGCCCCGATTTCGATGTCGAAACACACTTCACCCCGCGCTACCGGCCCTGGCGCCAGCGCATCGCCTTTGTGCCCGATGGCGATATCTTCCGGGGCATCCGCGCCGGCAAGGCTTCTGTCGTCACCGACGAAATCGAACGCTTCACCGAGCGTGGCATCCTCCTCAAGTCCGGCGAGGAACTTAAAGCCGACATCGTCGTCACGGCCACGGGCTTCAACATGAACGTCCTCGGCGATATCGACTTCACCATCGATGGCAGGCCGCTCGTCTTCTCCGACACGGTGACCTACCGGGGCATGATGTTCACCGGCCTCCCGAACCTGGTCTGGGTGTTCGGCTACTTCCGGGCAAGCTGGACTCTCCGGGCCGACCTGGTCGCCGACTTCGTCTGCCGCTTGCTCGCGCACATGGAGAAACGCGGCGCGAGGCAGGTCGAAGTCGCCCTTCGCCCGGAGGACAGGGACATGGAACTCCTGCCCTGGATCGATGAAGAGAACTTCAACCCGGGCTATCTGATGCGCGCCATGCACCTCCTCCCCAAGCGCGGGAGCAAACGCGAATGGCAGCATACCCAGGACTATTGGCGCGAAAAGGATGAGCTCCCGGCCATCGATCTGGATGGCGCGGAATTCGTTTACAGCTAAGACAGCCTGCGTGGTGGAGCGGGCCGCCCGCGCTCCCCGCTCCACCACGCAGGGTCACGCTGCCCCCACGAAAGGGGCCGGTGGGCCCTCATGATCGCGCCAGACCCCTGTTAGCGTGGCGGCAAAGGAGCACCGCCATGCGAATCGTCGTGACCTCCGATGGAAGCCCACTTTCCGAACGCGCCATCGCCGCCCTCGCGCCATGGATTCGTGCCTGGGGCGCCGAGACGTGGCTGCTCTCGGTGGTCGACCCTCGAGAGTCGCACGAAGTGATCTCCGAACCGGGCCGTCCGCCCGCGCCCGCGTCGGGCCTGGCCAGCGCACCTTCGCTCGGCGGCGCGCACATCGCCCCGGCGCCAATGGTCGCGGTAAGCCGCGGCCAGGCACTCGAAGCGGCGAGAACAGGCACCGAGGATGCGCTGCGCGACCTGGCCGCGCGCTACCTCGCGGGCATCGACGTGAACGTGCGGGCCGCATTCGGCGAAAACGCCGCCGAGGCCATCGCCGAATTCGTCAGCGAGGAGAAGCCGGATTTCGTGGCCCTCAGCACGCACGGCCGGTCGGGCCTGGGCCAGGCGTTACTGGGAAGCACCGCCAGCGCCGTCATCCGCCACTCGAAGGTACCGGTCATCGTCGTCGGTCCCGATGTCGAGGCCGCCGGGCAGGGTCGCCGGCTCACTCCTGTGGCCCGCCCATGAGCCAGCGATCCCACGGCAGCCGGAACACGGCCAGCACGACGGCCAGCCCGCCGACCTGCAGGAGCAGGCTCCACCAGTCGGTGAAGGTGCCGGCGAGGAGTTCGCGCGCGCTCGTGGCGGCAGTCGCGCCCACCCACACCCAGAGCAGATCGGTGACAAGGTGGGCCATCGCGTAGCCCACCGCAAGCGGTGCCGCGGGGATCCGACCCGCACCCGCGGCGATGAACAGCGCGTTGCTCGGGAAGGGGCCGCCCGTGTACGCCGCCGCAAACAACACCGCCCGCCGCCGCTTGCCCTGGCTGTGCCGCTCGAACCACGCCCCCAATGCCTCAGCGTTCTTCCTGGAGGCTTCCGGAAGCGCCGGAGCCACCACCCATCGCGTCAGCCCGGCGAGCACGAAGCGCCCGGCGGCCCCCCCTATCGCCGCGCCGATCGCCAGTGGCACCAGTGGCACACCGGTGCCCACCCGGAAGGCGGTGAGCACGGCCCACATGGGCGGCATGAACGCCGGGACGATGCTGATCGCGAACGCGGTGCCCCACGCCACCAGCAACCACGACAGGGTTGTCACAAGCGCAGTCTGCCATGGCCGCCAGCTCCAGGTGCGCCAGCCGGCCCCGCGCATCCCTCCAGACCGGGGCGCGACTGCTCAACAGCGCGGCCGGCCACCGGGCCCTCGCGTTGGGCTGACGCTCCTCCGCCCCTGCAAACACGGTAGCATTCATGGCGATTCGCCCATGGAACGTGAACCGGTCCTCGATCGCGCCTACCGCGATGCCATCTATGAGATCGACCTGCCGCGGGGGCCCGTGCGATTCCGCATCGGCGATTCTCCTCCGCCCGGCCTCCCGCTTCCGCTTGCCCTGATCACTGCCTACAACCCGGGAATGGAGCGTCCTGGCGAAGCCGCCAACCGCGCCGCCAACTCCAGGCTCGAAGCCGAGCTGGGTCGCCGCGGACTGCGGTTCTTCCATGGCCGCGGGCGCGACCCGGCAGGCACCCATGTCGAGCCATCATTCGCGGTCATCGGCATGTCGCGGGACGACGCGGCCGCCCTTGCAGCCGCTTTCGGCCAGGCTGCCATCGCGTACGCCGGCGGCGGTCGCATCGAGCTCCTCTGGTGCGGCCCGGGCCGCCAGCCACCGGCGTAGAATCCCGCGCGCCTGCCGCGGTACCGGGCCGGGCCATCCTTGAATGCTGACGCGGCGCTACGCCAGCGGTTCGAGACCCAGTTCGGGATTCTGTTTCCGGCAGTAGTCCTCCTCCCACGAAGAAGGAAAGATGGCCACCAGGTCGCCATGCCGGTCGCGGACGCGCATCGACGAGCGCGGCCACTGGACCTGGCCCCCCGGCGGCGGGATCACGCGCTTCGCCACCGTGTGCTCCATGAGCACCACCTTCGATTCAACCCCGTACTCGGTCTCGAGTCGCGATGCAACGACCTCGAACTGGAGCGTCCCGACGGCCCCCAGCACCGGCGTCCGCGCGCCATCGAGCGGCCAGAATACCCGCACCGCGCCTTCTTCCTCGAGTTGATCGAGGCCGCGCTGGAACTGCTTCGATTTCGCGAAGCTGAAGCTCTCCAGCTGCGCGAAACACTCTGGCTCGAATCGCGGGATCGGCTCGTAGCGCAGGTTCTTGCTCGATGTCAGCGTGTCGCCGATGAGGAACAGTCCCGGGTTCACGAGGCCGATGACGTCGCCCGCGTAGGCCTCCTCCACCGTCTCGCGTTCCCGCGCGAACAGCCGGTGCGGCCGGGTCACGCGGATGCTCCGCCCCAGCCGCGGGTGGTACACGGTCATGTCCTTTTCGAACCGCCCCGAACACACCCGGAGGAACGCCATCCGGTCCCGGTGGTGCGGGTCCATGTTTGCCTGGATCTTGAAGATGATCCCGGAGAACTCTTCCGAGTCGGGCGCCACCGCGCCGGCGTCCGATAAGCGCGGCCCTGGCGCGGGCGCCAGGTTCGCCAGCGCCTCCACAAACGGCTCGACGCCGAAGCTATTGAGCGCGCTCCCGAAGAACACGGGCGTCATCTCGCCACGCCGGAACGCCTCCCGGTCGAATTCCGGCGTCACTCCGTGGATCAGGTCGATTTGCTCGCGCAGCTCGAGGTGTCCCCTGTCGCCGAGGATGGCCGTCAGCCTGGGGCCATCCAGGCTTCCCACGGTCACCGGCGCGCGGTAGCGGCCACCCTCGGTCCGTTCGAACAGCAGGACGGCGTGGTTGACCAGGTCATACACGCCCCTGAAGGTGGGACCGTCGCCGATGGGCCAGTTCATGGGCACGGCCAGCATCCCCAGGACCCGCTCGATCTCATCGAGCAGCTCCAGTGGCTCGCGGCCCGGGTGGTCGAGCTTGTTGATGAACGTGAGCACCGGGATCTTCCGCATCCGGCACACGTCGAACAGCTTGCGCGTCTGCGCCTCGATGCCCTTCGCGCTATCCAGCACCATCACCGCGCTATCAACCGCGGCGAGAGTCCTGTAGGTGTCCTCGCTGAAATCCTGGTGGCCCGGCGTGTCGAGCAGGTTGAAGCGGCAGCCGAACGCGTCGAACTGCAACGCGGTGGAGGTGACCGAGATGCCGCGCTGGCGCTCCATCGCCATCCAGTCGGAAGTCGACCGTCGCGCGTTGCCCCTCGCGCGGACCGACCCCGCCTCTTCGACCGCGCCGCCGTACAGGAGGAACTTCTCCGTGAGTGTCGTCTTGCCGGCGTCGGGGTGCGAGATGATGGCGAACGTGCGCCGGCGGCGCACTTCCTCGCGCAACGTGGCACGTGCGCCCGTGGGCGCGGGAGTTTCGATCATCCGGGTACCTCGATGGAGACCGTGGGCGTGCCGGCGGGCGCCGGCGTCTTCTCTTCCACCGTAGCCGGGAGGCCCGCTACCGAACAGCGGAGGAGGGCGGAATTGGCCCCAATTGTTCGATTCGGGGGGACTCTGTACGCTCCTGGCTTACCTCACGCGCACGTGAATGTTTTGGGGGCAACAATGGAAGCATCCGCCGGTATCCCGCTCGGCGAAACCCTCGACCGCCGCCAGAGGTGGCTGCTCCTCGGCAGCCTCATGGTCTGCCTCTTTGTCGGCGCGCTCGATCAGACCGTGGTCTCGACCGCCACGCCGCGGATCCTCGCAGACCTCGGTGGCTTCGGTCTCCTCTCGTGGCTGTTCACCAGCTACATGCTCACTTCAACGGTCATCATCCCGCTCGTGGGAAAGCTCGGTGACATCTACGGACGCAAGCTGTTCCTGGTCGGTGGCGTCTTCGTTTTCATGGTCTCCTCGGCTGCCTGTGGCGCCGCCCCGAACATGCCGGTCCTCATCTGGATGCGGGCCGTGCAGGGCCTTGGCGGCGGCGTGATCTTCGCGTCCGTCTTCGCCACCATGGGTGACCTCTTCTCGCCAGCCGAGCGGGGCAAGTACATCGGCCTTTTTACCGGTATGTTCAGCCTCGCCAGCATCCTCGGTCCGGCGTTCGGCGGCTTCCTCACCGATAACCTGAGCTGGCGGTGGGTGTTCTACATCAACATCCCGGTGAGCCTGGTGGCGATGCCGGCGATCTACTTCAACCTGCCCTGCAGGGAGCGGTCGGGCCGGCCGAAGCTCGACTTCGTGGGCGCCGCCCTCCTCTCGGCTTCCTCCGTCATGGCACTCCTCGCGCTCGTCTGGGCTGGTGACAAGTACGCCTGGGGATCAAGCGAGATCATCGGCCTGCTCGGCGGTTCCGCCGTCGTTCTCGGGTTCTTCATCTGGCAGGAAGCCCGCCACCCCGAGCCCATCCTGCCCCTCCACCTCTTCCGCAATCGCGTTTTCCTCATGTCGAACCTGATCGTCTTCACCTTCGGGGTTGGCGTTTTCGGGGCGTTCCAGTTCCTGGGCATCTACGTGCAGACCGCTCTCGATGCATCGGCAACGACCTCCGGCGTCATCAGCACCCCGCAAAGCCTCGGCGTGCTCCTGACCAGCGTCGTTGGAGGACAGGTCATTTCGCGCACCGGTAAGTACAAGTGGCAGACCTTCCTTGGGACAGTCCTCATCACCGTTTCCCTGGGGATGCTGACGCAGCTCAGTCTGGAAACGAAGCTCTGGCACATCAGCGCGATGATGATCGTCCTGGGCCTTGGTTTCGGCCTCGTCCTGCCCACGATGTCGCTCGTCGTCCAGAACGCCGTGAGCTACCAGTACATTGGCGTCGCCAGCTCTTCGAGCCAGTTCTTCCGCCAGATCGGCGGCGTGCTCGGCATCGCCGTATTCGGCGCGATCCTCGCGAACACCTACCATTCCCAGTTCGAGGACCGCTTCAGTGCCGAAGATCGCGCGGCCGTGGGACCGGCGATCACCGCCCAGCTCGACGACCCAACCGTGAAGCTGAACGAACAGGCTTATGCGCGCATCGAACAATACGTGCTGGCGCTGGACGGCGGCGAGGCCATCCTCGCGCGCGCCGAGGCTACCCAAAGCGAGAGCGTCGTCCGGGCAGTCAAGAACATCTACATCGCGGCATTCGGTGCGGCGCTCGTCTGCGCCCTCTTCGCCGTATTGATGCCGGAGTTGCCGCTGCGCCGAACGGTCCGGGGCGGGCCCGCCGGCCAGGTACCCCAGGGCGCCACCGCCACCGGTGGTCCCGTGCGGGCCGAACAGGCACCCGGCGCCCCGGGCAAGTAGGCAACCGGCGGTCACTCACACGAACGGCCCCGGCGGATCCGCCGGGGCCGTTGAACGGATTACCAGGCAGGCGCTCTAGAAGCGCTTCTCCTTGATGCGGGCCGCCTTGCCCGTCAGGCCGCGCAGATAGTACAGGTTCTTGCGGCGCACCTTGCCACGGCGTACCACCTCGATCTTGTCGACGCGCGGACTGTTGACCGGGAACGTCCGCTCGACACCGACGCCGCTGGCGATCTTCCGCACGGTGAAGTTCGAGACGAGGCCCTTCATCCGCTTGCGGATGACGACCCCCTCGAACACCTGGATGCGCTCCTTATCGCCTTCGACGACCTTCGCGTGGACGCGGACCGTGTCGCCGCTGTTGAAATCCGGGACATTCTCTCGCGCTTCGTTGGGCACAAGCGCGTCAAGTTCGTAAGCCATTGCAAGAACCTCTGTGGGCGTAACTTTCACACGATACCGGATTCGCCTTTATGTTCCACTTCGCCGGGACGCCTTCAGCGGCCGGTGCTGCCATGCCCGCCAGCCCCGCGGGCCGTCTCCGTAAGCTCCGCGGCCTCCTCGAAGGCAACCTCCGCCAGTCTCGTGAAGACGAGCTGGGCGATCCGATCGCCGTGGTGGACCGTGTGTTCGATGTCCGGCGCCATCGTGTAGAGCGTGATCATGATTTCGCCCCGGTAGTCCGCGTCGAGCGTCCCGAATGTGGCGAGCACACCCTGGCGGGCCAGCCCGCTCCGCGGGCGGAACTGGGCATCGAGCCCCCACGGCACTTCCAGGACGATCCCGGTCGGGATCATCACCGGGTGCTGGCCCACCACCACCGGCCTATCGATGCAGGCATGGATATCGAACCCCGAAGCGAACTCCGTAGCGCGCGCGGGGATGCGGGCGCCGGGCCGCACCAGGTTCACGCGGACCGTCTCGCTCATGGCCGCGGGATGACCGGCAGGGTGAGATAGCTGGGGTGCGCCGCGTCGTGGAACACCGTGTTCAGCGCAACTTCCAGGCCATGGTCCGTCGCGATGAGGGCGCCCGTGTTGGTGTTCCGGTCGAACCTGGGGAAGTTCGAGCTGCTCACCTCGAGCCGGATGCGGTGGCCCGCCCGGAACACATTCGAGGTCCCCGCCATGTCGATCGCCACCTCGACGGGCACACCCGGCTGCAACAGCTCGGGCTGCTCGAAACCGCGGTGGTAGCGCGCCCGGATGACCCCGTCGGTGAGGTTCATCGCCGTGCCGCCGGGGTGCACGTCGACAAGCTTCGCGGTGAAATCGGTATCCCGGCACGAGCTGGCTACCCAGAGCCGCGCCTCGATCGTCCCGGTCACCTGCACATCCCGATCGAGCACCGGCGTCGTGTAGCAGAGCACATCGGGGCGCGCCTCGATATCGCCCTGGTCGAACGGGCCGGGCGGCACGTCGAGCGGATAGGGGAACAGTGCGCCACCGCGAGTCGGGCACGGGTTCAATGGGTCGTAGACGAAGCGATCCGGGCGCTCGGCGCCGGGGGCATCGGTCGAGAGCACGCCGTCCCCGCGAGCCGTTGCCGCCGCCCCGTTCGAATGCAGGTAGTACCTGGTGGGTACCGATTCGCGCGGCGGCCAGTCCGAGTAGGTGTCCCAGGTGTTCGTCCCCATCGTGAACACGCGCACCGGGGGCTCCGCGTCGATCCCGGTATCGCGGTCGCGCAGCCAGCGGTCGAACCAGTTCATATGCAGGTCTTCCAGCAGCACCTGCGCGGCCTGCCCGAACACCGTTTGCCCTACCGAGGCGGTCAGTGGCGCACCGTGCGACCACGGCCCCACGATCAGTTTCTGCCCGTTGCGGGCGACCTCGGTCGGGCCGTTCGCGCGCATGCCGCTGAAATTCCGCAAAGTGCCCCGGATGAACAGGTCGTACCAGCCGCCGAGGTTATACGCCGGCGTGTGGATGCGGGGGTGTGCCGCCTCGATGCTGACCGGTTCCCAGTACGCATCGCGCGTGGGGTGTTCCAGCCACTCCCGGTAGTAGGGCGCCACGGCCTCGTGCGCGAACGCGGGCAGCTCGCTGATCGGCAGGTGGCGGAGAGCCGGCCAGTGGTCCCACACCACTCCCGCAAGACCCGCCATGACACGCTGCAGTTCGCCCGTTTCGAGGCCCAGGCGCGGCACCTCGGGCAATGCCAGGAGCAACGCCGTCCAGGTCAGGTTGAATCCAAGTTCGAACGCCCCGCCGCGATACGTCCACCCGTCGAAGTAGTCGGAAGCCGTGAGCGACGGGAAGATGCACTGCAGGTTCGGGGGCTGCGCCGAAGCGGCCAGCCACTGCGTCGCCCCCAGGTACGAAATCCCGTACATGCCCACGCGGCCGTTGCTCCACGGCTGGCGGGCGCACCACTCCACCGTATCGAAGCCATCGCCGAGCTCCTGGTGGAACGGGTGAAACCGTCCGTCCGATTCGAACCGGCCGCGCACGTCCTGGACGACCACGACATAGCCTTCGCTGGCGGGCCGTACCGGTTGCAGCCAGCCGTAGGAAAGGTTCGCCATCGACTTGTTGTAGGGCGTGCGCGTGAGCAAGACGGGATAGTTGCCCTCGGGCTCGGGCCGAAACACGTCGGCCCGCAGGATGGTGCCGTCGCGCATCGGAACGGCAACGTTGCGTTCGACTCGGATATCCATCAGGGAAGGCATGCGCGCAAGCATACGAGCTCCTGTTCCGCCGCGCGACGGGCGGGGCCGGGAGTTGACCGATTACGGCAGAAGTGGCCACTATGTGGCTACTTTCCGGGGAGCGCACCACGGCCGTGAAGACTATCGGCGTCCGCCAGCTGAAGAACGAGGCCACCCAGATTGTCCGGGCAGTCCGCGATCAGCACGCGCTTTATGTCATTACCGTGAACGGCCAGCCCGTCGCTACCCTTCGCCCCTACTCCGACCGCGATATCGCCGGCATGCAGCGGTCCCAGGCTGTCTCCGAGATCGCCGCCATCGAGCGCCTGGCCAGCGCGGTTGGCGATGCCTGGATGAGCGTGCCGGATGTCGATGACGGCGCCGAACCGCCCGCGCCGCGCCGGCCGCGCATCCGCCTCGGCGAGGAGGACTGACGTGGCGACCCTCGACGCGAGCGTCCTCATCTCGCTGTTCAACACGCGCGACCGCCTCCACCACTCCACGGTCGCATGGTTCCGGGAAGCCGTGGCCGACGGGGAGCCGCTGCGCGCGCCCGTGACGGTACTCGCCGAAGTCTCGGCCGCGATCGCGGCCGGTACGGGCGATAAGCAGCTGGCCCGGGATGTCGAGGCGCATGTACGCCATTCGCCCCTGTTCGAACTGCTGCCCGTTGCCCTGCCGCTGGCCGAGCGCGCGGCCACCCTCGCAGCCGAACATCAGCTCCGGGGGAGCGACGCCATCTACTTCGCGGTCGCCGAAACCCTGGGCGATCGGCTCGTGACGCTGAATCCGCGCCAGCTGCAGCGCGGAAGCTCGGTCGTCGAGACGATCCGCCCACGGGTCTAGCCCTACCTGAACAGGTCCCGCTCCGAATCGCGGATGATTGACTGCATCGTCGCCGTGTCATCGGGCTCCCATGGCAGCCCCCGCACCACCGCGCAGGGCACGCGGGAAAGGTTCCCCTTGACCAGTTCCGCCGCGCCAGCCACCTCATCCGCCGTGCAGAGCGCCTGCACCCGGAACTCGTGCCCGTGCGGGTCGACCTGCCCGATGTAGCTCGTCACGGGCTGCATCCCCGCGATCCCGATCGCGACATCGGTCTGGGCCTCCCGCCAGGGGCGGCCGAACGTGTCGGAGATGATCACGGCGATATCAAGCCCCCTTGCCTGAAGGGCCCGCCGCACCCGCATCGCGCTGGCATCGGGGTCCACGGGCAACAGGACCGCGAGCCCGTGCCCACCCGAACTCGACTGGTCGATACCCGCGTTGGCGCAGACGAAGCCGTGGCGCGTTTCGGTAATCAGCACTGGCCCCACCTGCCGCACCACCCGCCGCGACTCGCGCAGTACGAGTTCGATGACGGCCGGCTCCTTGTCCCACTTCTCCGCGTACTGGCGGGCGAACGGGGAGACATCGACACTCGCCAGCTCAACCACGCGCCCCTCCGCCTTCGAGACGACCTTGGACGTGATGACCAGGATGTCGCGCGACTCAAGCGGTGTCCCCGCGGCAGCGGCGGCCGCGAAGATGCTCCCGGCAAGGTCTGTCCCGGCCGTGATCTCGGGGAGTCCAGGGATGCCGAAGATGGAAATTCCAGGCATGCGCGCCCCCTTTAGTAATGGAGGAAGAGTGCGGCCATTGTGGCCGAGGCTCGCCCCGGGCGTAAGCGCCGAAGCGCCTACAACCCGACGATCCGGATACTCGTCTGAGTCTTGTGCTTGCGGTTGAGGTTGATGAGCAGGGAGGTCATCATTTCCACGTACCGGCTCTGCGAAGGCCCGCCAGCATCGATTCCCCTGGCGCCATCGATCTGGTTCGCCAGACCGATGATCACCTGTTTCGCCTCCACATCGCGGCCGGAGACCAGCACATCAGCCTCGATCGGGTGGTCCACGTGCTGGAGTTCCTCGGCGCTCAGGTTCTGGAACGCCGAGACCACCCGCGCGTTGGGCAGCTGCTGGATGGCCTCCTGCAGGGCGCTGTTCCCCGGTACGTTCAGCGCGACGGCGCCGACCCCCTGCTGGAACTCGAGCGGCGCCACCACGTTGCACACGATCTTGCCATCGAGCGCCGCACCGAGCGCCTGCAGGGTCGTTTGCTGCGCGGCATAGGGGAACGTCAGGAACACCACGTCCGCATCGCCCACCACGCCGGCGTTGTCCCCACCGGTGGCCTTCGCCGAGGGCACCACCTCGATCACTTTTTGCGCGCCTTCCCGGCCGCGTTCCGCCGAACGCGAACCAATGGCGACTTCGTGACCGGCCCGGGCGAACCGCATGGCGAGGCCCAGCCCCTCCGGACCGGTGCCTCCGACGAACGCGAGCTTCATGACGACTCCTCCGCGCACCAGCGCATAGGAGCAGCGTAAGGGTTGCGGGCGAAATGGGAGACTCGCGCCACCGATTTCGCCCTCTTCCGCTTCGCCTGCCCCTGCGCCAATGCGCCCCCACTGGCGACCTTCCAGAGAGGAGCCGGGCGCGCGGCCCGAGTATAGGCGCGCTTACCACCACCGCCGGGTGGGGCTTTGCCCGTCTGCTATACTCGCACTATTGGCGCGGGTCCCCGTCCGCGAAACCGGAGATCGCCTTTGTATTCCCGCTGGCTACGCAACAGTTTCATCTACCTGCTCATTCTCGTCGCAGTCATCGCCATCGTGTTCGCATTCTTCTCGAGCGGTGATGACCACCAGAAGGTCGGGTATGGCCAGGTTGTCGAAGATGCCAAGAACGGCCTCGTCCAGAAAATCGAAGTCGACGGCAGGAACCTGACCGTCACCTACGTCACAACCAGCGGCGATGCCGAGCCCGAGGTCAAGTCCTCGAAGATCGGCCCCAACTCGGAGATCGAGAAACTCCTGGCCGATGCGGGCGTGGCGCTGAGCCGCCCCGCCGGCTCAGGCGCGGGGGTCGCCGCCGTTGACCTCGAATACAAGGACAGCTCGGGCTTTGGCCCATGGCTCGGCCTGCTCCTGAACATCCTCCCGTTCCTGCTCTTCGGCCTCTTCCTCCTGCTGATCATGCGCCAGGCCCAGGGCTCCAACTCCCAGGCCATGAGCTTCGGCAAGAGCCGGGCGCGCCTGTTCACCGGCAGCAAGGTGACGGTCACCTTCGCCGATGTCGCCGGGGTGGATGAATCCAAGGAAGAGCTGGCCGAAGTCGTCGAGTTCCTCAAGTACCCGGAGAAGTTCGCCGCCCTCGGCGCCCGCATCCCCAAGGGCGTGCTCCTGGTGGGCCCTCCCGGCACCGGGAAGACCCTCCTCTCGCGCGCCGTCGCGGGCGAGGCCGGAGTGCCCTTCTTCAGCATTTCCGGCTCCGAATTCGTCGAGATGTTCGTTGGCGTTGGCGCGAGCCGCGTCCGCGACCTCTTCGACCAGGCCAAGAAGAACGCCCCCTGCATCGTGTTCGTCGACGAAATCGATGCCGTCGGCCGCCAGCGCGGCGCCGGCCTCGGCGGCAGCCACGACGAGCGCGAGCAGACCCTCAACCAGATCCTGGTGGAGATGGACGGCTTCGATACCGGCACCAACGTGATCGTGATCGCGGCCACCAACCGGCCCGATATCCTCGACCCCGCCCTCCTGCGGCCTGGCCGCTTCGACCGCAAGGTCATCCTCGATGCCCCCGACGTGAAGGGCCGGGAGGCCATCCTCGCTGTCCACGCCAAGGGCAAGCCCATCGCCGACGACGTGAAGCTCTCGGTCCTCTCGAAGGCGACCGCCGGGTTCAGCGGCGCCGACCTTGCCAACCTGGTCAACGAGGCGGCCATCCTCGCCGCCCGCCGCAACAAGAAGATCATCACCATGAAGGAGTTCGAGGAGGCGGTCGACCGTGTCATGCTCGGCCCCGAGCGCAAGAGCAAGGTGATGTCCGAGCTCGAAAAGAAGGTCACGGCCTACCACGAAGGCGGGCACACCATCGTCGCCCACTTCCTCAAGCACCACGACCCGGTGCACAAGGTCACCATCGTCTCCCGCGGCATGAGCGGCGGCCACACTCGCTTCATCGGCGAGGACACCAGCTACCACACGCCCGCGATGTTCAAGGACCGCATGGCCAGCGCCCTCGGCGGGCTCGCCGCCGAAGAACTCGTCTTCGGCGAAGCCTCCACCGGCCCATCGAGCGACATCCAGCAGGTCACCCGCATTGCCCGCTCCATGGTCACCCGCTGGGGCATGAGCAAGAAACTGGGACCCCGGACCTTCGGCAAAGCCGAGGAGCTCGTCTTCCTCGGGCGCGAAATCTCCGAGACCCGCGACTACAGCGAAAAGGTGGCCGAGAGCATCGACGACGAGGTGCGCACCCTCATCGACGACGCCCACGAGGTTGCAACGAGCATCCTCAAGGAACACCGGGCGCTCCTCGATAAGCTCGCCAACGTGCTCATGGAAGTCGAGACGCTTGAAGGGGAAACGCTGACGCGCCTCCTGAACAGCGACCCGAACGACCCGTGGCCGCCCTCCGACCTGGAGGCGAAGCCCGAACCGGCCGCGCCGCCGGCGGCCAGCGATGAGGCGCCCCGGCGCCCGTCGTTCGATCCCAAGCCCGCCCCGGGCCTCGCCTGGGAGGGTGGCAACCAATCCCGCACCGACGGGTAGGCGCCCACCGGCGATGCCGCGTCGTTGACTGAATCCGTGGGCAGCATCACACTGGAAAGCTGTCCACGGATTTCTTGGAGTGAGAGATGGAAGCGATCGTACGCGCCGATGGGCGTCAGTTGCGCCTCGTCGAGGGGCAAGAGTTTGAAATGAACCGCATCGAGGGCGAGCCCGGCGATACGGTGAACCTGGATGTCATGATGGTCCTCGATGGGCCGAACGTGACCATCGGCAGGCCGCTCGTGGCGGGCGCCTCGGTCCAGGCGCGCATCACCCAGCATGGGCGCGCGCCAAAGCTCACGTTCATGAAGTACAAGAACAAGATCCGGTACCGCCGCAAGTTCGGCCACCGCCAGCCAGTCACGCGGCTTGTGGTCGAGTCCATTTCGAAGGGTTAGGCACAATGGCGCACAAGAAAGGCGTTTCCAGCTCCAAGAACGGGCGCGATAGCAACGCGCAGCGCCTCGGCGTCAAGCATTTCGATGGCGAAGTCGTGAAGCCCGGCTCGATCATCCTGCGCCAGCGCGGCACCCGCTTCCACCCCGGCAACAACGTCGGCCTCGGGCGCGACTACACGATCTTTTCCCTCATCGATGGGAAGGTGAAGTTCGAACCGTTCGCCAAGGGCCGCCGCAAGAAGATCAGCGTCTACGCACAGGCCGAAAGCTAAGGAAGAAGCGATGAAGCCCGGGATCCACCCGAACTACCAGGAAGCCACGATCCATTGCTCCTGCGGCAACGAGATCAAGACCCGATCGACGAAGCCGACCATGCACCTCGATGTCTGCAATGTTTGCCACCCGTTCTTCACGGGCGAACAGCGCATCGTCGACACCGCCGGCCGCGTCGAGCGCTTCAACCGGCGCTTCCAGCGGCGCAGCTAACCAGCGAACACCGCACAATACGGGGGCGCCGCGTGCGCCCCTTTTCTTTTGGAGCACCCATGACGGACGCGACGTCTTCCCAGCCCGCCAACGTCTATTTCGGTGGCCAGGCCGTCATCGAAGGCGTCATGATCCGCGGGCCCGAACATATGGCCGTCGCCGTCCGCCACCCGAAGGGCCACATCGTCACCCATTCGGAGCGCCTGACCGGCATCTACACCGGCCGCTCCCGCCGAATCCCCTTCCTCCGCGGCGTCGTCGTCCTCTGGGAAACCATGGCGCTCGGCATGCGCGCCCTCAACTACTCCTCCCGCATCGCCTTCGAAGAAGAAGTCGACGAAAACGGCGAACAGGTCGAGTTCCCCGAAAAAGTCCTCTGGGGGACGATGGCGCTGGCCATCCTCTTCGTCGTCGGCGTCTTCTTCGCCGGCCCCATCCTCCTGGCCAACCTCCTCGAAGCTTTCGATGTCCACCGCTTCTGGATTGTCGCCGTCGAAGGCGTCCTCCGCCTGGTCCTGTTCGTCGGCTACATCGCCCTCATCGGCCTCATCCCCGATATCCGCCGCGTCTTCCAGTACCACGGCGCCGAACACATGACCATTCACGCCTACGAGGCCGGCCGCCCCCTCACGCCTGGCGAAGTCCGTCCCTTCCCGAAAGAGCACACGCGCTGCGGCACCAGCTTCCTCCTCATCGTCGTCTTCGTGGCGCTTATCACCTTCTTCATCTTCGATCTCCTGGTCGATGAAGGCCTCATCATCCGGACGGCTTCCCGCATCGTCTTCATGCCGCTCGTCGCCGGCATCAGCTACGAGCTCCTCCGGATCGGCGCCCGCTACGGCAGCAACTGGTTCGTCCGCGCCATGTTCGCGCCCAACATCGCCCTCCAGGTCCTCACCACAAAGGTTCCCGACGATAGCCAGATCGAAGTCGCCATCGCCTCGTTCGAAGCCACCCTCCAGGCCGCGGGCGTCACTTCCGCGCCGTCATCGGCCGATGTTGACGCCATCGCGGGAGCGCCGCCTCTCGACTGACGCCCTCGCCGAAATCTTCACACTCCGGATCTCCACAGACTAGAACAGATGTTCTAACATCGCAGATCCGATGGACGCTGCCTGCCTCCAGGTCCCCGACTTCCTCATTGCCCTCGCCCGGCGCGACCACCCCGCCCTGGCCAGCCGCCCGGTCGTGGTTGGCGGCGCCCCCGAAGAGCACGCCCAGGTCACCGCCTGTTCAGCCGAGGCCGCCGCCGCCGGTGTAACCATCGGCACCACCCTCCGGCGTGCGCTCGCGCTCTGTCCAGGCGCTGTCTTCCTCCCCCTCCAGGAATCCTTCGCGCACGCCGAAGCCGCGCGCCTGGCTGATGTCGTCCTGGCCCGTAGCCCCCTGGTCGAGCTCATCGCCCCCGGCCACATCCACTTCGAGGTCCGGGGCCTCGCCCGCCTCGCCCGGATGAGCGACGAGCAGTACCTCGCCGAACTTCTCGAATCGGTCCAGGCCGAGACCGGCCTGGGAGCATGGCTGGGCGCCGCCACCACCGTCTTCCCTGCCCACGCCGCGGCGACCGCGCTCCCCCTGGTGGGCGCCACCGCTTCCCAACCCCGCCCGCCGGCGGCCACCCCCAAAAGCGGCTGGGTCCGCGTGCCGCCGGGCCAGGAGCGCGATTTCCTCGCCCACCTCCCCGTCGAAGTCCTCCCCGTCGACCCCGTGATGCACGTGCGCCTGCGTCTTTTTGGCCTCGATCGGGTCGGCCAGGTTGCCGCCATCCCGCTCTCCGCACTCCAGGCCCAGTTCGGCCCCGACGGCCGACGCGCCTGGGACCTCGCCAACGGCCGTGACCACTCCCGCATCGTCGCCCGCCGCGAAGAAGCGCGGATCACCGGGGAGATGGACCTCCCCGCCCCCGCCGCCTCCATCGAGCCGCTCATGGCCGGCACCGAAGCGCTCCTCCACCGCGCCCTCGCCCACCCCGATATCAGCGGCCAGGCCATCCGCCGGCTCGACTGGTGGCTCGGGCTCGAGAGCGGCGAACAGGTGGCCCGCCGGGCCGTCTTCCGCGAACCCACGAGCGACGCCGGCCACATGCTCTTCGTCCTGCGGAGCAAGCTCGATCGGCTCGCTCTCGAGGCTGCCGCCATCAGCGTGGGCATCGCCCTCTCCGGCATCTGCAGCGAATACGCCCACCAGGCCAACCTCTGGCAGGTTGGCCCCCGCCGCCAGCGCGAGCTCGAACAGGCGATCGCGCAACTCTCCGCGCGCGCCGGCGGCCCCCAGGTCTACCGCATCGTGGAGGTCCAACCATGGTCGAGAATCCCCGAACGCCAGCTGGCCCTGGTGGCCTTCGGCTCCTGAACCAGCCCAAACCGGCCGCCGTCGAGGCCACCCCCACCGGCGAGCCCGCCGCCATCGCCTGGCAGGGCCGCTACCAGCGCATTCGCGCCATCGCCGATAGCTGGCGCATCGACGACGAATGGTGGCGCGACGAGATCGCCCGGCGCTACTTCGTCGCCGAACTCGAATCCGGCCGCCGCCTCACACTCTTCCGCGACCTGGTGACTGGCACCTGGTACGCCCAGTCCTACGAAGGCCCGCGCGAAGGCGGCACCCTTCTCCGCGGCCGCGCGGGCTAATCCGCATCCATGGCCGTGGCCTCGCTACCTATTCCGCGAAGAACAGCGGCTCCAGTTCAACCAGCGGTATGTAACGCTCCGCCTGGCGGAGTATCGCGCGGCATGTCCCGGTATCGATCTCGCGATGGTTCGGCACGACGAGCGTCTGCTTCCCGCGGTCCGCGGTCACACGCCGTAGCTTGATA
>DAOKYT010000030.1:0-4776 GCA_035326025.1 Tepidiformaceae bacterium | reverse complement strand
ACAAACGCCGAAGCCTACGCAATCGCCGGTTCCAGCTCGAACGTAACAACGATCGCCGGCTCAGCCGCAAGCCCCAGCGCTGCCAGGTCCTCTCCCTCCAGCGCCAGCTCCACGGCCTCTTTCAGATTCGCCGCTACCTCATCCAGCGTCTCACCCTGGGTCACCACGCTGAGTTGCGCGCACTCCGCGACATACCCCGACTGCTCGCCGGGCCGGATGATTGCCTGGATCGTCCGTTGCATGCACGGAGCGTACCACACGCCACCTCACCGCCGCCGGCCCGGCCACCATCGAGCGCGCCATCCCGGTCGTGGGCGGCGCCATCGCCGAGGAGCTGGCCTTGAGCGCCAGCCTTAGCCGAAGTCGTGCGATTCGGGCCGCTCGATGAAGCCCGGCAGCGGACACGGCCGGAAGTGCTCGGCGATGATGTTCGGGAACCCGCTCTGTTCGTTATCGACCCGCCCCCGCACGATGACGAACGGGGTGGCCCGCACGAGCTCGCGCTGCCGCTCCTGGAGCGCTGTGTAGACCACCAGGTTCGCCAGCCCGAACTCGTCCTCCAGCAGCATGAACATCACACCGCTGGCGGTTGCCGGCCGCTGGCGCGTGACCACCATGCCCGCCATCTCCACGATCATCCCCTGCGGCAGCCGGTTCGGGTTGCCCACCCCGCCCAGGTGCCGGCTCGTGATGAGCCCCTCGTGGAGCAGTGGCCGCACCAGCGCCATCGGGTGGCGGCCAGGGCTCAACCCCATCTTCTCGTGGTCCCAGGCCAGCTCTTCCCAGGCCGTGAGCGCGGGCAGTTCGGCCATGTCCTGCTCCACCGGCAGCGGCAGCGCCAGCTGGTTTTCGCGGGCGGCGGCCCTGGCGGGCACCGCCGCTTCCGTGAGCAGTCCCAGCTGCCAGAGCAGCTCCCGCCGGGGCAACCCGAACTCCTCGAGCGCGCCCGCCCGGATGAGCATCTCCGCCTGCTCCTTGCCCAGGCGCGCACGCACCAGCAGGTCGCGAAGGGAACGGTACGGCCCGTTCGCCTGGCGCTCGGCCACGATGCGCTCCGGCAGCGTGATGTACCCCTGGCCCCGCGGGTGCTGGCGGATATCCTGCCAGCCGCCACCCAGGCCTTTCACCTGCTGCAGCCCCAGCCGGATATCGCCGCCTTCGGGCCAGGCGCCCGCCCGGCTCGCGTTGATCGAAGGCGGGAGCGTCGCGATCCCGTGCCGCGCCGCGTCCTGCGTCAGCACTTCCATCGAATAGAACCCCATCGGCCGGGCGTTGAAGAGCGAGCAGTAGTACGCCGCCGGGTAGTGATAGCGCAGCCACGCCGACTCATACGCCAGCAGCGCGAACGCCACCGCGTGGCTCTTCGGGAACCCAAATGCCGCGAACGCCGCCATCTTGTCGAAGGCCACCTTCGCCGCCTCGTGGCTCACGCCCATGCGCTCCGCCCCGGCATGGAACTCCGCCGCGAGCGCCTGCATGGCATCGGATGAGCGCTTGCGGCTCATGGCCCGGCGCAGGCGGTCGGCCTGCCCCGGCGTGAAGCCCGCCACCGCGCACGAGATTTGCAGCACCTGGTCCTGGTAGAGCACGTGCCCCAGCGTCTCGCCCAGGCAGTGTTCCAGCAGCGGCCCCAGCTCCGGGTGGCCGTAGTCCACCGCGATCGCCTCGCCCCGTGCCAGCCGCTCGCGGTATTCCATATATGGCCGGAACGCCCCCGCCATGATCGGCCCCGGCCGGATGATCGCCACCTGCACCGCCAGGTCGTCCAGGTTGTTCGGCTGCGTCCGCGGCAGCGTCTGCACCTGCGCCCGGCTCTCGATCTGGAACACGCCCATCGTGTCGCCCGCGCGGATGGAGGCGTAGATCTCCGGGCTATCGTGCGGCACCCGTCCCAGGTCCACCCGCACGCCATGCTCCTCCTCGATGATCCCCAGGCATTCATCGACCGCCGAGAGCATGCCCAGCGCCAGGAAGTCGATCTTCACGAAGCGGGCATCGTCGGCCGAATCCTTGTCCCACTGGCACACGAACCGCCCGTCCATCCGCGCGGGCTCGACCGGTACCACCGAGGACAGCGGCTCGGCCGATACGATCACGCCACCGACGTGCTGGCCGATGTGGCGCGGGAAGCCCGCCACCTGGCCCGCCAGCTCGACCATGTCGCGCCAGATTGGCGCATCCACCAGCTGCCGCAGCTCTGGCACCTTGCGCATCTCCGCGGCGATCGCCGTGGCGTTCGAATAGGGCCCGCCGAGCTTGTTCAGCTTCGCCAGCACCGGCTCCGGCAGGCCCAGCGCCTTGCCAATATCGAGCACCGCGCTCCGGAACCGGTACGTCGGGAACGCCGCCACGATGGCCGCGTGCTCGTCGCCGTAACGGTCGTAGATGCGACGCAGCACCTCGTCGCGGATATCCCGCGGAAAGTCCAGGTCGATATCGGGGAGCGAGTGCAGCTCCTCGTTCAGGAACCGTTCGAGGTAGAGCTTGTTCCGCACCGGGTCGATGTGCGAAAGGCCGATGAGATAGCACACGATCGAGCTGACCGACGACCCTCTCCCGCGGCCCACCGGCCGCTCGTCCGGCTGGAGGCGCGGGTCCCGTCCGCGCACCTCCACCGCAATCTCGTTCACCAGCTGGAGCAGGTCCCAGTACACCAGGAAGAACCCGGCCAGCCCGTGCTTCGCGATGAGCGCCAGCTCGCGTTCGAGGCGGTCGCGCGCCTCGGCCCCGAACGGGTCGGTTGGCGGGTACTTTCGCCGGAACGCCCGCTCGCACACGCCCCGCAGGAAGCTATCGGGCGTCGCCCCCTCCGGCACCGGGTAATCGGGCAGGCGGTACGGCAGGTCGCGCGTCAGGTCGAACGCGCAGCGCTCCGCGATCATCAGCGTGTTCGAAACCGCGCGCGGATAGCGTTCGAAGCGGCGCGCCATCTCCTCCGCGCTCTTGAGGAAGAACTCCGAGTTCGGCCGCCGCTCGCGGTGCGAGCTATCGAGCGTCAGCCGGTGACGCACCGCCACCAGCACATCGTTCAGCCGGTGCCGCGTACGCACGTGGTAGTGCACGTTGTTCGTCGCCACCACCTCGATCCCGCAGCGTTCCGCCACCGCCGCCAGGGCCGCCACCCGCTCCGTATCGCCGAACACGTCGTGGTGCTGCAACTCCACGTAATAGCGATCGCCAAGCACATCGCGATACTCCCCGGCGAGGTCCGCCGCCTGCCGCGAATCCGCGACGGCCAGCCGCGCCAGCTCCGAATCCCGGCACCCCGAGAGCACGATCAGCCCCGCGTTATGCTCGAACAGCCACTCGCGCTCCACCACCGGGGCGTCCTTGCCATGCACCCGGTACGCCCGGCTCAGCAGCCGGCACAGGTTCCGGTACCCCTCCACATCCTGCGCCAGCACCGTCAGGTGGGACGTGGCTGCGAGTCGAGAGTCCCGAGTCGCGAGTGCCCCGGGGCGGGGCGGCGGGGCAACTCCTCCCTCCTCCCTCCTCCCTCCTCCCTCCTCCCTCACCGTCAGCTCACACCCCGTGATCGGCTTCAGCCCGCGCTCCCGCGCCGCCTTCGCGTACTCCATCGCACCGTACAGGTTGTCGTGATCCGTCAGCGCCATCGCCGGGTAGCCCAGTGCCAGGGCCCGGTCGATCAGCTCATCGGTCGTGCTCGCGCCTTCGCGGAGCGACCAGCAAGAGTGGGCGTGGAGTTCTATGTACCCGGCCACAATGCGGAGAGTATAGAACAAACGTTCTTATACGTACCCGGAACATAGGGTCTTTACCGGGTTGCTATGCAGAGAGAAGAGGACTACGCTCTTTATCCCACATAAAGTTGGAGTGAACGTTATGACGGTACGTTTCGGAGCGCTGCTCGCCTTCGTGGCAGCGACTGTCATCGGCCTCGCCGCCGTCGCCACCCCCACCCTCGCCGCGGAAAAGAAGGTCACCCTCAACCCCACCTCCGGCATCGTCGGCACCGTCGTCGAGGCGAAGCTCAGCGGGGCGCCGCCGAACGACCCCATCACCGTCATCTTCAAGATCCCCGGCGACCCCGTCCTCGCGACCGGCACCACCGATGCCAACGGCGAGGCCACCTTCACCTTCACCATTCCCTATGCCCTGAGCGGCACCTACCCCGTCTTCTTCACCGACTTCAAGTGCTCCTGCCAGGTCGCGGCAGATTTCACCGTGATCGTCGGGCACCGCACACCTACGCCCACCGCGACCCCGACCACACCCCCAACGGCGACACCGACCGCAACGACCACGCCACCGCCACCGACCTCCACGCCAACCGCCACGCCCACCCCGAAGGTGCCGGTGGCCGGCACTACCCGGCCGCTCACACCCGGTGGCCCGAACGTGGGCGTCCTCGGCCTCGGCTTCCTCTTCGTGCTGACCGTCCTGGCGTGGTTCGCTGCCACTCGACGAGGGCCCGGTAGCCCCGCGCTGGCCACGGTGCATCCCGGCGACGAGCCAGACTACTCGACCGACCTCGACCTCGAGACCCTCGCGAGCCTGCGCCGGCCGCTGGCCGCGCGCGCCGAGCCAGCCCGCGCGGTCCGGGACCGGGGCACTCTGGCCCGCACGCTCGAGTCCGTCACTGGCGCGGCCTCGGCCGTGGCGCGCCTCTTCCGGAGGAAGTAGCGCTCAGGAGACGCTCGCGCCCCCATCGACCGGAAGCGAAACGCCGGTGATGAACTTCGCTTCGTCTGAGTGGAGGAAGAGCGGGCATAGGCCAGATCCCAGGCCGAGCCCATCTTCCTCCCCAGCGGCGCC
>DAOKYT010000029.1:0-30596 GCA_035326025.1 Tepidiformaceae bacterium | reverse complement strand
CCTGGTGTTCTAAGGCGGAGCGAGGGAGCCGGGCGTCGTTCCGCCCGGGAGCCCCGTTCTTGAAGCGCCGCGATAATCGCATCGCGGGCAGCTCCAGCGTGCTCCAGCGCATCGATCAAGAAGTCCTTCAGAACGGAGTCCTGGATCGTGATGACGCTGTGTTCCGCCCCCATGGTCCATCCAGCCAGCGGGACACAGCGTCAGTCCCTGGCGGGTGGCGCCCGGCGCGAGGCGCTGCCGGGCCGCCGGTTGGGTTCCGGGACGATCTCGCCCCTTCCTCCGCGCCGCGTATGTCAATCAGATTCCGTTGGGGGCAGCACCCGGTTGTGTGGAGCGCCATCGGCGGATTGGTCGGCCTCAACGCCGCCACGCGCCAGTCTCGATGGGTGCCCGGGATCCCGCGCGACCGACGGAGGCCGGGGGACTGGAGCGGGCGAAGGGAATCGAACCCTCGTCTCAACCTTGGGAAGGTCGCGTTCTGCCAT
Source organism: Tepidiformaceae bacterium (assembly GCA_035326025.1). GTDB lineage: Bacteria > Chloroflexota > Dehalococcoidia > Tepidiformales > Tepidiformaceae > Amarobacter. Next base: position 30,111 of record DAOKYT010000029.1, on the reverse strand, counting down.
TGAACCACACCCGCCCGGGTGCGAACGCCCAACAGCGTATCATCCCGGCGGCAACTGTTCGAGGTACCCGGGCCCATCCCGGAGGAACGTTCGCTCAGCGCGAAGAGCGCGGGGGACTGGCGCTCGGCTCGTGAACAGGCGCGTCGCCACCATCGGCCCCGGCACGCGCATCAGGGCCGAAATCTAAAGGTGTACGTCGCGCGAGGTTCCAGCCCACCATTCGTGAAGACTGTAGTCTGGGAAGGCGACGAGTGACTCTGGAGGCGACCCATGGCTGAGGTATCCGTTGACTACGACCGCGAGGCCGATGTGCTCTATGTCCGGCTGGCCCCGAACGCAAAGGTCGCGAAGACACATCGGCTGGATGACATGCGCCTCATCGACTACTCAGAGGACGGTGCGGTCGTCGGCATCGAGTTCATCGATGCGAGCGAGGGCGTGGAACTCGGCGGCGTGCCGTTTGCACGCAAGGTTGAGCAGCTCATCGGTGATGCCGGACTCGGGCTCCCCGTCTTCGCCTGATACACGGCCGTCAGGCCCGCGAGATCGGCCGCCCCACGCCCAGGTAGCGCGCCCCCGTGGCCTCCACCGCCGCCCGGTCGAGCGCGTTCCGCGCGTCGACGATGAGCGGCGCAACGCTGCCCCAGTCCAGGGCTGCATACGCGCGGTGGTTCGCGTGCACCACCGCCACGTCGTACCCGGCCAGGGGCTGCGGCGCGGGCTCGAACCCGAGTTCGCGCACCCCTGCGTCGCTCAACAGCGCGTCGTGCCCCACTACCACCGCGCCGCGCTCGCGGAACTCCCGCAGCAGGTCGACCGCGTTCGTGTGGAACGTCACCGCCACATCTGGCCGGAAGGTGAGCCCGAGGATGAGCACCCGCCTGCCTGCGAGCCCGCCCAGGAGGTCCGCCACGCGGCCGGCCACGTAGCCCGGCATCGCGTCGTTCACCTGCCGCCCGAGCGCGGAAAGCGCGCTCGGGCCCTCGCCCTGCATCAGGAAGCGCGGGTAGACCGGGATGCAGTGTCCGCCGACGCCCGTGCCCGGCACGTGGATGTGGGAATACGGCTGCGAGTTCGCCGCCCGGATCACCTCCGCCACATCGATGCCGTGGACGTCGGCGATCATCGCGAGCTCGTTCGCCAGGGCGATGTTCAGGTCGCGGTAGGCGCCCTCGGCCAGCTTCGAAAGCTCGGCGGCCTCGGCGCTGGCGAGCTCCATCACCTCGCCGCCGAACACTTCGCGGTAGAACGCGGCCGCGCGCGCCCCGCCTTCCGCGTCCACCCCACCGACTACCTTCGGGTACTTGGTCAGGTCTTCGATGACGCGGCCCATAAGCAACCGCTCGGGGCTGAAGGCGACATGGAAGTCGACCCCGAGCTTCTTGCCGGCGGCTTCGAGCCGGGGCGCGAGCACCTTTCGCGTGGTACCCACGGGCAGCGTGGTATCGAAGATGCAGAGCGTGCCCGGCTGGATCGCGCGGGCAACGTCGTCGGCCGCGGAGAGCAGGTACTGGAGGTCGGCCCGCCCCTCGCCGTCGATATCGACGCGCACCGCGAAGAGCACCACCTGGCACTGCGCGACCGCCCCCGCCGTATCGGTGGTGGCGGTGAAGTTCCCCGAGGCCACCACCTCGCGCAGCATCGCGTCGAGGCCCGCCTCATCGGGGATGGGGTTCCCGGCGCCGTTCACGCGTTCGACCAGGGCCGCGTTCACGTCGCAGCCGAACACCCGGTGGCCCTTCGAGGCGATGGTCGCCGCGACCGGCAGCCCGATGCGCCCGATGCCGACGACGGCGACGTTCATGGCGCGGCCGCCACCTCGTCGACCCGCACCGGCATGCCGGTCTCGCTGGAACGCACCAGTGCCTCGGCCACGGCCAGCGCGGCCATGCCGTCGCGCGCGCTCACTGGCGCGGGGCCGCCACTCGCCACCGCGTCGCGGAAGGCTTCGAGCTCCACCCGCAGCGGTTCGCGGTTCGCGATCGGGTAGCGGGTCATCGGGCCCTCGGTCACGCTCGCGTAACTGCCTTCGCGCGCGGCGGCGGCGTAGTTTTCGTGGAACGCCAGCGATTGCGCCGCGTAGTCGGCCACGAACATGCCGCGCTCGCACAGCACCGTGAGCGTGCGCTCCTTCATCGGCGTGAGCCAGTTGATGTCGAGCAGGCCCATCGCGCCCCCGCGGAAGTCGACGAAGCCGGCGAACAGGTCCTCGTTGCCGGTGGCGATGTGGCTGCGCGATTCGGCGTAGACGCGCTCGATCTCGTCGCCGAGCAGGTAGCGCATGATGTCGATGTCGTGGGGGCCGAGGTCATGGATGACGCCCACATCGCGGATGCGGTGGGGGAAGGGGCCGACCCGGCGCGCGCGGAGCTGGAGCACCCGCCCGCCCTGGCCCGCCTCGAGCCGCTTCTTCAATTCGCCGATGGCCGGGTTGAAGCGCTCGATATGGCCGACCGTGAGGAGCACCCCGGCAGCCTCGGCGGCGCGGGCGATGCGCGCGGCCGCCGGCAACGAGGCAGCGATCGGCTTTTCGACCAGGACGTTGGCCCCTGCCGCGATCGCCTCGATCGCGACGGCCTCGTGCAGCTGGGTGGGCACGACGATGGAGACCAGCGCCGGCCGCGTTTCGCGCAGGAGGGTGGCGGCATCGGGGAAACCGGGGATGGGCCGTCCGCCGATGGCCTTCTTCACACGCTCCGGGTCGGCATCGGCCACCGCGACGAGCTCGACGCCGGGGGTATCGCCGAGGACGCGGGCATGGTTCGCGCCCATCGACCCGAGCCCGATAACGGCGGCGCGCAGCGGTTCAGCCATCGAGTTCGAGGGTATCGCGCACGCGCCAAAGGCGCACGGGAGGGACGAGGCGTGAGCCATGGAGTATTTCCGCGGCGCGCCAGCGATGGCGCGCTGTGATGCCTGTCGCCCGAGCGCCGTTGCCTGCTACTCCGGGATCGCGAAGTGGGCGCCGGGCTATGCCTCCCGGATCGCCTTGAAGTATGCTCCCAGGTCCAGCCTGAACCCGGGAAGCACCGGCGCGGCATCGAGGATCGCGGGCCGCCGATGGAATGTTGGCGCTGCTTCGGGCCGATACACCGAGACCGTCTCCAACTCGGGGTCGATAACCCACACCAGCCGTGTCCCGGCGCGAAGGTAGAAGTCGACGCGCTCGGCGACTCGCCCGGCACGGTCGTCCGGAGAGAGCACCTCGACGGCCAGGTCGGGCGGGACCTCCATTGGTGCGCTGGCCTCGTCCGGCCGCTCCCGGAGCGTGACCGAGACATCGGGCAGGTAGACGCGAGCCTCGCGGCGGTCCAGGTGACGCAGTTCCGTGTCAACGCGCGCGATGGGGTGCCCCCGGAGGAAGTTCCTGAGCTCCGTGATCAGCTCGACCACCGCGGCCGAGTGCTTCGGGCCGGGCATCGCCTTCGGTACCACCTCCCCGTCGATCAGCTCGAGGTAGGGCTTCGTTTCCTCCATGCCGAGGAATGTTTCCAGCGAGACTCGAACTGGCGCTGTCATGCGGTCCAGTATGCCACCGGCTGGCATGCGTGACAGCGCCTACAGCGCTTCCTCACACTCCATCCTGACGATGTCGTCCAGCGTCTCCCGCCGGGAAATCAGGGTCGCCCGGCCATCCTCCCAGTACACCTGGGCCGCCCGCCCCATCGAGACGTAGTTCGATGACATGGCCGCGCCATAGGCGCCCGCATCGTGCAGCACCAGGAGGTCGCCCGGCTCCGGCCGCGGGAGGTCGCGCGGTTGCAGGAGCTCCTGGTCGTCGCGCGTGAACACGTCTCCGCTTTCGCACAGCGGCCCCGCGACCACGAACGGTTCGGGCGCGCGCCCTTCGCCGGCGCCCACGATGGAGATGTGGTGGTAGGAGCCGTACATCGCCGGGCGGACCAGGTCGTTGAAGCCCGCGTCCACCATGATGAACTGGTGGCCCGGGCCCTTTTCGTTGGCGCGGGTGGCCTTCACGTCCTTCACGCGGGCCACGAGCAGGGCCATGCCGGCCACCGGGTAGCGGCCCGGCTCGATCTCGATGCCGATGGGCCGCTCGGCGGCCGCCGTGAGCTGGCGCACGCCCTCCTGGAGGATGTCGCGGAATTCATCGAGCGGGTAGGGCTCGGCGCCCGGCCGGTACGGGTGCGGGATGCCCCCGCCCAGGTTGACGGCGCGCGCGTCGGGGTACTGCGGCAGCAGGTGGCCGAAGAGCGCGACCAGCTTCTTCATGTTCTCGCTGAACTCGCGCACCTGCGGGCCCGTGCCGACGTGAGCGTGGAGCGCCACCACCGGGAAGCCGGCCTCGGCCGCCATGGCCTTCACCTGCGCGTGGTCTTCGTACCAGATGCCGTGCTTCGAGGAGGGGCCGCCTGTATCGCACGCCTGCACGTGGCCGTGCCCGAACCCGGGATTGATGCGGATGGCGATCGGCCCGCGGTAACCGGCGCCCGCCAGCTCGCGGATCATGCCCGGCGAGCCGACGTTCGGGAGGATGTTGTTCTCGACCACCACCTGGAGCGCGTTGTCGCGGAACACGTCGGCGGTGTACATGACGACGGGCGGCTCGTTGCCCATGGCGAAGCCGGCGCGCCTGGCCCGCAGCACCTCGTTGCCGCTGACAGCGTCGATCCACATGCCGTGGGCGCGGGCCGTTTCCAGGACTTTGCGGGCGGAGTTCGCCTTGACGGCGAAGCGGCACCGCACCCGGCCGCCATCGGTCAGCCGGGCGAGCTCGGCGAATTTCTGGTCCAGGATTGCGCCATCGTAGAAGTAGAACGGCGTGCCGGCCTTTTCGGCAATCGCCTGGAGCGGGTATTGGGAGAGGTCCATGGACAAAGGATACGGGCCTGCCCCGCGTGGATGCGAGGATTCAGGCGGGCGTGTAGAGCGTCCGCGTCCGCACACGGTTCTTGCGGCCGTAGTGGTGCACCATCTGGTGGAAGGCCGTGAAACGCGCCCGCGCCATGGCCGCGTAGGCCGCCGGCGTGCCGCCGTTCAGGTTGAGCTGCTCGATGGTGGCCGACGATAGTTCCAGCGCGGCATAGGCGGCGGCGCCGAGTACCAGCACGTCCTCGAGCCCGGCCGGGAGCGTCGACCCGGCCTCGTCGAGCGTGTGCGCCACGGTGCAGTAGAGGCGGGCGTCGCCGCCATCGGGGGCGGTTGCTGTCTGCAGGGTGAGCGAGCCTTCCCACGTGGCGAACCGGACGTAGCAGGGCGGGAAGTGGCCGGCCGGGTATTCGGCGGCCTCCACCTCGATGAGGCCCTCGATGGATGCGAGCGAGAGCTCGCGGCTGCCCGGCGTGGTCGCCAGCGTGGCGGTTACCTCGCGCGGGCAGGCGGCGCTCAGCTCCGAGAGCGCGTGGGCGATGTGGCGGTCGAGCGTGGCGTCGTCCCAGCGGTCGCTCGCGGGGTCGCCGAGGTCGATGCGGAGGCGGGTTCGGATGTCGCTAAGGGTGGCCATGGCGCGGACGGTAGTCCGGATGCGGCGCAGCCCAAAGCGCCTGGTGACACCCGGCGATTGCCGGCAGGCGTGCGTGTGCCACACTCGAATCAACCCAAGTACCGGAGCACCCCAGGGCCATGCACCCGTGGCACGACATCGCGGTCGATCCCGAGGCGATCGAGACGCATCTGCCGGTGGTCATCGAGATCCCGGCAGGCAGCAAGAACAAGTACGAACTCGACAAGGCGAGCGGCATCCTCAAGCTCGACCGCGTCCTCTACAGCTCGGTCCGCTACCCGGCCAACTACGGCTTCATCCCACGCAGCTTCTGCGATGACGGCGACCCGCTGGACGTGCTGGTGCTCGGCCAGGAGCCGGTCCACCCGATGACGCTGATGCACGTCCGCCCGATTGGGCTGATGCACATGAAGGACCAGGGAAAGGCCGACGACAAGATCCTGGCCGTCCACGCGCACGACCCGGCGATGGACCACATCAAGGAGCTGGAACAGGCGCCGCCCCACGCCATGACGGAGATCCACCGCTTCTTCCTCGACTACAAGGTGCTCGAGGAGAAAGAGGTGGTGGTCGACCCGTTCCAGGGGCGGGTCCACGCCATCGCCGTCATCCGCCAGGCGCTGGCGGACTATTGGACGATGCGGGCGGCGGAAAAGTGATTCGAAGGGCGAAGGGCGAAGTGCGAAGTGCGCCGGGGTGGGCCGCTCTATTCGTTACGTGGTGGCGGCGTGGAGGAGGCCCGCCGCGACACCGGCGAGCACGAGCCAGGCGCTGTTCGGGTTGAAGCGGATGAGCACCGCCGCCCCGATGAGGAAGAGGGAGATGGTGTACCACCCGTCGAGCACCTCGCCCGCGAGCTGGAACGTGACCACCGCCATCAGCGCGAGCGCGGCAACGTTCACGCCATCCAGGAATGGGGCCGCCCAGGGCGACCGGCGCAGCCGCGGGACGAGCGGGTGCGTGAGGGTCACGAAGATGAACGAGGGCAGGAAGATCCCGGCCGATGCCGCGAGCGCCCCGGGCAGGCCGTCGAGGACGTAGCCCGCGAACGCCGCCGTGCTGAAGACCGGCCCCGGAGTGAACTGCCCCGCCGCGATCGCATCGACCAGCTGCTGCTGAGTGAGCCAGCCCCGGCTATCGACGAACTCCGACTGCATGAAGGCCAGGAGGACATAGCCGCTGCCGTAGAGGACCGCGCCGATCTTGAGGAAGGCCAGGAAGAGCTCGGCCAGCGAGTAGGCCGCGGGCGTGCTCGCCGCCAGCGAGAGGGCCGGCCACGGCACCGGAAACGGCAGGAAGGCGAGGTCGCGCCGGCGAAAGGGCCCCCGCACGCGGTTGAGCGGCTGGCCGGCCCGCGGGAGGGGCGGCAGCGTCCGGCGGCTGTGGCCCGTGAGCAGCCAGATGGCGAGCGACACGGTCAGCATCGCCGCCCCCGCGCCGAGCAGGAGCACCACCTCATTCATCCCGGCGATGGCGAGGCCAACGACGGCTGCCCCGAGGAGGAGGGTTTCGTAGCCTCTGAACGCGGCGCCCCGCAGCCCCCAGATGGCCTGGATGATGACCGCCAGGATGAACGGCTGGATGCCAAGGATGATGCCCTCGCCCGCGGGGGTGTCGCCATACCGCACGTACGCCCAGGCGAGCGCGGTGACGATGACGATGGCCGGCAGGATGAACGCGAGGCCAGCCAGCCAGAGCCCGCGCCAGCCAGCCCGCCCGGCGCCCAGGTGCATGGTCATCTCGGTGGAGTTGGGGCCCGGGATCAGGTTGGTGACCCCGAGCATGTCCATGAACTCCTGGTCCGAGGCCCAGCGGCGCTGGTTCACGAGTTCGCGGCGCATGAGGGCGATGTGCGCGGCCGGGCCCCCGAAGGCGATGCACCCGAGCCGGAAGAAATAGCGGAGGACCTCGCCGAGGGAACCTGGAGTGGAGGGCGGCATGCGGGTGAAGCTTACCCGTCGCCGGTGTTCCGATGGCGAACGCCGGCGGCCTACTCCCCCGGCTCTTTCTTCGCATCGGCGACCAGACGGTAGCCGACGTTGCGCACCGTCTCGATGAAGGCGTGCCCGCGGATCTCGATTTTCGCCCGGATGCGCCGGATGTGGACGTCCACCGTGCGCGCGCCGCCGAAGTAGTCGTATCCCCAGACGCGGTTCAGGAGCTGCTCGCGCGTGAAGACGCGGCCCGCGTTCATCGCCAGGAATCGCAGGAGTTCGTATTCCTTGAACGTCATCACCAGCGGCTCGTCGTCTACGGTTACGCGGTAGTTCGAGAGGTCGATGGCCAGCGCGCCGCAGCGCACATAGTTTTCGCTATCCACGCCGTGCTTACGCCACAGCGCGCGTTCAATCCGGCGGGCCAGCTCCTCGGGCGGGCTGCCGACGAGCGCGAAGTCATCGATGGGCAGGTCGACCGTGATCCGGTCGAGATGCTCGACGGTGGTGAGCGCGATCAGGATGGTGCCCTCGTCCGTGTAGGCGCCGCTCAGGATATTGAACGCTGCAGGGGGAATGTCGCGAAGGTCGAGGACGACCACATCAGCCCTGGGGCCGGTTTCGTCGGTGGCCAGGCGTTCGGGCGCGATGGCGGGGGCGGAGAACCCGGCGCGTTCCAGTTCCGGCCCAAGCCGGGCCACATCCGGGTGGCGGGTAACCAGGAAGACCGTACGCATGCGCGTGTTTTTCCCCTCTTACCCAGGTCTTACCCAAGCCAGTATAGTGCCGCCCGCGCCCGGTCCGGCCGCCGCGCGCGTGAAATCCGTGTGAAATGTGTCACGAAGCACGCTGGCAACGAATGCGGCGCTCGCCGCCCCCCGGGTTGCTCCGCACCGGCCGCGCTTCGAACGTCGCGCTTCGTCCTTCGTCCGTTGCACGTCGTCCTTCGCCGCGGCCTATCCGCGGACGATGCGCCTGAGCGCGCGCAGCACGAGCCACCCGGTGAAGCCGGCCGCCAGGATCACGGGCACCGCTGCGACCGGGTCGTAGGTGCGCTTGAACTCGGCGCGGCCATCCTTGATTTCGATGAAGCCGAGCGGCGAGGTCATCGCGCCGCCCCCTCCGCCGGAACCTTCGCCGATTTCGCCCGTCTCCGAGCCTTTCTCGATGCCCCGGCCGGAGCCACCGCCGAACCCGAAGCGGACCTTGGCAACGGGGATGACGGTCACGCCGTCGCGGTCGATCGGGTCGCCGAAGGCGGCCTGTACGCCCGCCCGGGCACCGACCTTACTCGCCAGCGCCCCGATGATGCTGTCCGCCGGCCCGGTGGCTGCTTCCCGCGCCTCGCGCAGCGCCTGGCTCAGTTCGTCGCCCATGGGAGTGCCTCCGTGTCAACGTGCCCTGCATGGTGCGCCCTCGCGGCGGGCCTTTCAACCCGGCGGCCGGGCGCGCGAGCGCGGTTAGGCGCGCGGGGTACCGGCGTGCTTGCTGCCCCGGCCCCTGGCGGCCGCCCAGGTGTTCGATTCGCGGTCCCAGGAGTTGGCGAACTGCCGCTCCGCTCCGCAAAGGCACGCTCCCGCCGAGGTTGGTCCGCCCTGGGCCTCGATTCGCCAGCGATGGATGTGGTCGCCATCGGTCGTTGCCGCGCCTGTTGGTCGTGTCACCGGCTGTTCCTTTCGATGGACGTCGCCGGACCGTGGTCCGGATGGGGCGGTGGCCCGCTCCCGGGGGGGGCGGGCCGCTGGGGGCCGGTTCCGGGGGCCCGGTGCGGGGGCCCGCCCCCCCCCCCCGAGCCCCCCCCCCACCGCCACCGCCGCCGTACCCGCCGCCGCCGCTGCGGCGCTCTCCGCGTTCGGCCGGGGGCTTGGCCTGGTTGACCGTGAGGCTGCGGCCCCGCAGGTCGGTTCCGTTCAGCCCGCGAATCGCCAGTTCCGCCTCGGCCTGGCTGTCCATCTCCACGAAACCAAAGCCGCGCGAGCGGCCGGTCTCCCGGTCCTTCACCACCTGTGCCGTGCGCACGTTGCCGTACGCCGAAAATGCAGTCTGGAGGTCGTTGTCTGTGGCGTCGTAACTCAGGTTACCGACATAGATGTTCATGGTTTCGTTCTTCCCTTCCTGGCGGACCACGTCGGCGCGGTTCCGCCGGCCCTCGCGAAGGCGCGAACCCGGTCCCACTCTCTACGAACCGGACGAATCGAGACGAAACGCGAGGCTGTGGGGAGAGAGGCCGGACTGCGCGGCCATCGAGAAAACCAACGCCGGCGCTCTTACCTGGCCGGCGTCCCTTCTACCGTACCCTACTTTCGCCCCCGGCGTCTTGCCGATCCTTCACCCTCTCCCACGCTGGCCCGTACCCTGTACCGTATGCCACGCCTCGCCGCCATCCTCACGCTGGGCTGCAAGCTGAACCTGGCCGACTCCGAGGAGATCGCCCACGGCCTCCGCGCCTCCGGCTACCAGGTGGTCGATCGCCTCTGCGAGGCCGATGCCTACGTCATCAATACCTGCTCGGTCACCCATGTCGCCGATGCCAAGTCGCGCAAGCTGATCCGCTCCGTCCGCCGCATCGCCCCGGGAGCGCGGGTCACGGTGACCGGTTGCTACCCGCGGTCCGCCGGCTTCGATGCCGCGGCCGCGCTGGGCGCGGACCTGGTGGTGGGCACCCGCGATTCCGATAAGCGCGAGCTCGTCGCCTTCCTTTCGGGCGAACGCGAGGCGGCGCCCGCGCCGCGGCAGGGCGCTCCCCTGGGCACCCGCGCCTTCGTGAAGGCCCAGGAAGGCTGCAACGATGTGTGCGCCTTCTGCATCGTGCCCCAAACGCGCGGCCGCGAAGAGTCGCGCTCGATCGCCCGCGTGGCCGCCGAAGTGAACCGCGCCGTCGAATCGGGCGCCCGCGAGGTGGTGATCACCGGCACCCAGCTGGGGGCATGGGGGCGGGACCTCGACCCGCCCCGCAAACCGCACCACCTCATTTCCGGCATCCTCGAAGGCACGGAAGTCCCGCGCCTGCGCTTCAGCTCGCTCCAGCCCCAGGACATCACGCCGGAGCTCCTCGCCCTCTGGCACGACCCCCGCCTCATGCCCCACTTCCACCTGGCGCTGCAATCGGGCAGCGAGGCCACCCTGCGCGCCATGCGCCGCCGCTACACGGCCGCCGGGTTCATCGATGCGGCGGCCCGCATCAAGGCGGCCGTCCCCGGCGCGGCCATCACCACCGACGTCATCGCCGGGTTCCCGGGTGAATCGGAGGAGGACTTCGAGGCGACCCTCGCGCTCTGCCGCGAGGCCGGGTTCGCCCGGCTCCACTGCTTCCCCTATTCGCAGCGCTCGCGGACCACGGCGGCACGCCTCCCGGGCCAGCTGCCCCCACCCGTGAAGCAGGAGCGCATGGCGCGCCTCCTGGCGCTGGGCGAGGAGCTCTCGCTGGCCTTCCGGCGCGAGCACCTGGGCACGGTGAGGCCTGTCCTCTGGGAGAGCGAGCGCCCCGCGGGCGTGGCCGGCGCGCCGATCTGGTTCGGCCACACCGATAACTACATCCCCGTGTATGGAACTGGCACGAATTTGTTGAACCGCGTTACGCCGGCCGTACTTCGAGAGGTGTACCATGACGGAGTGCGGGGGTACTCCCCCATGGAGTCCGTATGAACACTGCTCGCCGCATTCTGCTTGCCTGCTATAGCGTGCTGCTCCTCGCCGCCGCCGGTGGGCTCATCGCACTCACCTGGAACCAGGACAAGAAGCTCGACCTCGAAGTCGGCGACTTCAACCTCCAGGCCTTCGTCAACGCCTCCGATGGGGCGAAGTGGGCCGCCACCGCCGTGCTCGCGGGAATCGCGCTGATCGGGTTCCTCACGCTGCTCGCCGCCATCCTCCGGTCCTCGAAGGCGGCGAGCCGTGGCACGCTTCGGATGAAGCAGGCCGATGGCGGCACGGTGGTGGTGACCGCCAGCGCCATCGAAACGCTGCTGCGCGATGAGCTCGAACGGCTGCCCGAGATCCGCCGGGTCACGCCCACCGTCCGCGTGTCCTCGGGCGCGGTCAATACCCACCTTGATGCCACGATCGAGCCGAGCGCGAGCATTGCCCACGCCACGCGCGTCCTCGGCGATGGCGTGGCCTCCGTGCTGAAGGACCAGGTTGGCGTGACGAGCGTGCGCCGGCCGACGATCCGCATTTCCTACGACGAGCTGGCGGCGCGCCCCGCCGGGACCGTGCCCGGGCCGCGTTTCGAACAAGACGCCCGCCCGCTGTATCCTGCGACGGTCACCGGGCCCGCCCCCTCCGAACAGCCCGCCGACGAGGAACCCGCTCCGCATGACTGAACCCGCGCATCCACGGCCTGCATCGACCAACGAGCTGCCGTGGGTGATGGAGGCCCTCCTCTTCGTGGCCGAGGAGCCGCAGCCACTGGCGGCGCTCGCCCGCGCGGCGGGCGTGAGCGATGCCGCCGCCCGCAAAGCCCTGCACCAGCTGGCCGCGGACTACGAGGCCCGCGGACTGCGCGTGCTCGAGGATGGGCAGCGCTACCAGCTCGGCGCGGCCCCGGAGTTCGCGCCATATATCGAGAACATGCTGGGCACCGGCCCCGGGCAGCGGCTCACCCGCGCCGCCCTCGAAACGCTCACCATCATCGCCTACAAGCAGCCCTGCACCCGCGCCGAGATCGAGGCAATCCGCGGCGTCAACAGCGACCGCCTGGTCGCCATCCTCGAACAGCGCGGCCTGATCGAGAACGCTGGCACTGGCGAAGGCCCCGGCCGCCCGAAGCTTTACCGCACGACCATGCGCTTCCTCGAGCATTTCGGCATCAAGAGCCCGCGCGAGCTGCCCCCGCTCCCGGCGGCCCAAGAACACGCGCCCGTCGAGGCGGAAATCTAGGCATTCCCGGCCGGCCCGGGTGTCTCGCGGCGAATTGGCCCTCCCCGCGGCCACGGGAACGGGCGACCATTTCCGTGCGCCGCCCGTGATACCCCGGACGGCATCACCCGTTGACTTCGTGACTCCCACCGCCACTTCGAGGAGGACACCGCGATGACGCTGTTCAACCCCCTCCGGCTCGGCCCCGCCAGTCCCCGGGGGCTGCTATCGGCGGCCGCCCGGACCGTGCGTTTCGTGCGCGAGCTGCCCGGCTCGCCCTGGTGCGACCACTGCTGGAGCTACCCGTTCGGCGCGAACTTCCGCCCCGATGGCAGCCCGTCGGCGTGGGTCTCGGTCTGTAACCGGTGTGGCCGCAGGCAGTACCACGGCGCCAGCTGAGTGAACGTGAGCTATGCGGAACCGGGTGTGAACCGGTTCACACGCAGGGATTGACGCGCCCCCGATGGCCGGCCTAATCTCTGGCGCGCGCCAGGCCAGGCGGGCGTCCCGGCACCGCGGGACCTGCGCACGCTATCGTCCAGGGAGGACGCGATGAACGCACCACCGGGTGTCGCCGCCGTCAACCGCGAAGAGCTGCGCGCGCGGATCGCCGGCAAGTACCGCGACGTCGCCATCAACCCGGAGCTCGGCTTCCATTTCCACACCGGCGCCCCGCTGGCGGCCATGCTCGGCTATCCCGCCGGGGTGGTCGCATCGCTCCCACCCGGCACGGTCGAATCGTTCGCGGGGACCGGCAATCCCTTCCTCTTCGGCGACCTCCTTCCCGGCGAGACGGTCGTCGATGTCGGCTGTGGCGCTGGCTTCGATACGCTCATCGCCGCGGGACATGTGGGCCCCACCGGGCGGGTGCTCGCCGTGGATATGACACCGGAGATGCGGGCGAAGGCGGAGGACGGCGCCCGCGCCATGGGCTATAGCCACGTGTCGGTGCTCGAGGGTTATGCCGAGAACCTCCCGGTCGCCGATGCGGCCGCCGGCGTGGTCATCAGCAACGGGGTCATCAATCTCTGCCCCGATAAGCAGGCGGTCTTCCGCGAGATGTACCGGGTGCTCAGGCCCGGCGGCCGCATCCAGGTCGGCGATATTCTCGTCCACCGCGAGGTCCCGCAATCGGCGAAGGACGATATCGAGCTCTGGAGTGGCTGAATTGCCGGCGCTCTGCTGGAAGCAGAGTGGAGGCAGATCCTGGGGATCGTGGGCTTCGGCGACGTGGTGATGTCGAACGAGGTCGATGTGTTCTCGGGCAGCAAACATGAGTCCGATGCGGCCGAGTTCGAAACGCGCGGCGTGACGGTCTTCGCCCGCAAGCCCCTGGCCTGAGCGGGCGCCGCTCGCCGCCACGGGACGCTCAAGCCTTACGCCTGGCCCCACGCCGCGAAGATGCGGTCCGCCGGCCGGGGCGGGCGGGTAGCGGCCGCGCGAGACCACGGCGGCCGCGGTGCCATCGGCCGTCCCCGGCTCAGGCCGCCTCGTCGTGTTCCGGGTGGTAGCCCGGGTTGTCGATCGAGGCGATGGCGCACTTCGTGTGCTCGAATACGTTGCCGGGGCCGAGCAATTCCAGGATGCCGAAGCGTTCGAGCAGCGGCCGGATCTCCGGCTGGATCGCCGTCAGGATGATGCGGCCGCCGTGGTTGCGCCGGTGCTCGATGATCCCTTCGAGCGTGAGCAGGCCCGAGGTGTCGATGTGGTGCACATCCTTCATCCGCAGGATGAGCGGCCGCTGCACATCGCCCTGCAGCTGGTATTCGAACGCCGAGGCGCTGTGGAACGACAGCAACCCCTGGGCCGTGAAGAAGTCGATATCGGGCCGCGACTTGATGAGGTCCCCCAGCTCGGGCGAGACCTGCGCAATCCGCCCGCTCGCATCGGGCAGCATCGCCGCCGCCGCTGGCACCCGCACGAGCCGCCGCACCAGCAGCACCGTGGAGGCCAGCACGCCGAAGCCGATGGCATACGTCAGGTCGAAGAACAGGGTGATGAAAATCGTCGCGAGGAGGACGGCCAGGTCCTCGCGCGGGGCCCGGCGGACCAGTTTCGTAACCTCCGGTACCTCGGCGATGCGCCAGGCAGTCACGAACAGCACGGCCGCCAGCGTGGTCATCGGGATGTGGCCCGCCAGCGGCCCGAGCACGAGCGTCAGCAGGAGCACCGTGAGCGAGTGAAACACCCCGGCCATGCGTGAGCTGGCGCCCGCCCGGATGCTGGCGGCGGTGCGGGCGATGGCCGCCGTGGCCGGGATGGCGCCGAACACCGGCCCAACCAGGTTGGCGATGCCCTGCCCCCGCAGCTCCGCGTTCGGGTCGTGGCGGACGCGCTGCGAGGCCATCCCATCGGCGACGACCGCGCTCAGCAGCGATTCGACGGCGCCGAGGATGGCGATGGCGATGGCCGGCTGGATGAGGTCCACGAACATCCCCATCTCCCAGAAGCCGAGCGAAGGCTTCGGCAGATCGCGGGGGAGGTCGCCGTACTTGCTCGCCAGGGTGGGCGTCTCGATGCCGAAACCCCAGGTGGCGGCGGTGACGGCCACGACCGCCACGAGGGCCGCGGGCACCCTGGCCACCAGGGGAATGCGGGGCGACCCGATCAGCACCGCCAGGGAAGCCAACCCCACCAGCGGCGTGGTCCAGCCGACGCTGCCCAGGTGCTGGAGCGTGTCCCAGGTCTTCGCGTGGAAGTGCTCGAGCCCCGGGTCGGTGCCGCTGACAGCCAGGAAAGTGTTCACCTGGCCGAAGATGATCGACAGCGCGATGCCCGCGGTGAACCCGATGATGACGGTGCCGGGCATGTAGCGCACCAGGGCGCCGAACTTGAGGCGGCTCATCACCAGAAGCAGCACACCCGCCATCATGCCGGCCATCGGCAGGGCGGCGGGACCGTGGACGAGCACGACGTGGCTCAGGAGGGGGACGAGGGCGGCCGTCGGCCCGGTGATGTTGAATCGCGAGCCGCCGAAGATCGACGCGGCGGCGCCGGCGAACACGGCCGTGTAGAGCCCCGCAATGGGCGGCACCCCGACAGCGACCGCCAGCGCGATCGAAAGCGGCAGCGCGATGATGCCCGCCACCAGGCCAGCGATGGCGTTGGTGCGGATTTCGGCGGGGCTGGGGAGCGCGGCACGCCGGGGGGCAGGCAGCGCCACGGGCACGGAAACGTGCACGAATCGGCCTCATCGGTTGCTTCGCTTCCGTGGCCTGCGAGGTGAGCTGACGGGTTCGGGCGGAAGTGCCCGTCCTCCCGCTGCCGGAAGGATTCACCCCAGGATTGGTTCCCCCGCTCCGCCCCGCCCGGCGGATTCGGCCGGCCACCCCCGGGGGGTTGGCCTCGTGCCTAAAGCATCGGCGGAACGGATGGCGGGGTCTATGGACGCGAATGTCGGGTTTCTTATGTGCCGTTTCCATGTTCGTGCGCCGCGGAGAGCCCGGCCCGCCTTGTCGTGCCGCTGGCGCGTAACTACCATGGTGCCGACGGCACGACAGTGGGGGACTGGGCAGATGGCAATGGCACACCAGGATCGCCCGGCGCTTTGGCCGGAGATCCGGATGCTGCTGCTCGCGGCCATGGCGTTATTCGCCTACACCGTGGGCATCGGCATCCTCAACGGCACCGACCTGGTTGACTTCGACCGGCGGCGCGTCCTTTCGCACGTCCACGGTGGCACGCTCGGGTGGCTCACGCTCGCCGTGTTCGCGGCGGCGCTCTGGCTCTTCGGCCAGGGAACGGACCTGGGCCGCCGCGAGCGGCAGCTCGTCCGCTCGCTCACCGCGGCGGCGATCCTCGCCGTGGTGGCCTACGTTGCCGCCTTCGCCCTCACCTATGGCGGCTGGCGGCCCGCGCTCGGGATTGCAACCACGGCGATCATCGCGGCGGTCACGGCGTGGGTGATCTACCGGGCGATGCGCGTCGAAATCGGCGTGCCGCATCTCGGCTTTCTTGCCGCCCTCGGCACCTCGATCGTGGGAGGATTGCTCGGGGTGCTGCTGGGGCTGGAAGCCGCCACCGGCGACGAGTGGCTCCCCGATGGCGGGCAGGATGCCCACCCGGCGACCATGGTCGTCGGCTTCCTCGTACCCGTCGGCCTGGCCATGGCCGAATGGGCGTTCTTCTTCCCGAACCCGCCGAAGGCCACGCGGATCGGTGCCGTCCAGATGGCATTCCCGTTCGCCGGCGGGATTGTGCTCATGCTCAGCCTCTTGCTCGATGTGACCGCGCTCGCGCCGATCGCCATCCTCCTCCAGGTCGCCGGGTTCGCCATCTTCGCAAAGCGGCTCTGGCCGCAATTCCGGCGGGTCTCGCTTGCGGAAGCCAGCCCCGGGCGGCATGCCATCATGGCCGCCGCCGGGCTGGCATTCGTCATTGGCCTGGCCCAGTACTTTGTCATCCGCTACGAGGGCGACCTCGACCAGGTGCCATCGAACCACCTGCTCGCGCTCGACCACGCGCAATTCATCGGGCTGATGACGAACGCGATCCTCGCGATGCTCATGGCCATGACGATGGGCGCGCGGGGGAAGCGGGTGGACCAGGCAGTGTTCATCCTCGTGAACATTGGCATCATCGGCTTCGTGATTGGGCTGCTCGGCGATTCGGCCCCGCTCAAGCGCACCTTTACCCCGCTCATGGGCACGGGGCTGTTCCTGGGCCTGGCCGTCTACGCGGTCCGGCTGCTCGAGCTGGCCA
Organism: Tepidiformaceae bacterium; assembly: GCA_035326025.1. GTDB lineage: Bacteria > Chloroflexota > Dehalococcoidia > Tepidiformales > Tepidiformaceae > Amarobacter. The sequence continues at coordinate 13,155 of DAOKYT010000029.1, read as the reverse complement.
TCCCGGTGCTGAACCCAGCGCCCGCCTCGAACATAGGTGCACCCGGCAAGTAGTGATCGCGATGGCGCGATGGGTGCCTCACTCGTGCGTGAAGCGCGGCGCCGCTTTCCCTGGGCCGGCAGGCGCTCGTCGTGGCCGCCTCCCGGGCATCGTGGCCGGTCGTGACGGAGGGCCTCACCTGGTGGCCGGCCTGGCACTGAGGCCGCGACTCCCGGCCCGGCCCGGCGTGGGAGCCCCTTACCCTTCCTGAAGATTGGGGCTCGCCGGCCCCTTAACACCGTCCGCCATATAGTGCATCATGCAGGGCGAGGGTTCTCCCGCGTTGTGTCCGCTCCACACCGGGAAACCCTCTTTTGCTGCCCCGCGCCAGAGCGAAAAGCCCGCCGGTGGCCAGACCGGGCGGGCTTTGCGAACTCTCACCAGGGGAGCGGTGGAGGAGACCCTGTTCAGGCGACTGCCGGCCGCGCGCTGACCCGCTCGCCGCCGCCGCCCGTGATGATTCGTGGGCCGTTGGACCGCGCCGCCACAAGGTCGCGCTGGGCGCGCCGCAGAAAATCGCGCACCTCGAGCTCGCCTTCATACCCGCTCAGCGAAATGACCGGGAAGAGGTGGCTGGCGTGCTCCAGGGGGATGCAGGCCCCGAGCGCGGGCAGCAGGTTGTCCGCCTTCTCGGCGGCCGTCTGGTCGCGGTCATCGGCGATGATCGCCGCGAAGACCGGCCCCTGGAGGTGGGCGACAAAATCACCCTCACCCAGGCTCTGGCGCATCGCGCGCCCCACTGTGGGCATGAAACGGTCCTCCGCAACCTTCACCCGGTCCCACCCGCCGAAGTCGGTAAGCACCAGCGAGAACGCGCGGCCATTGCGCACCGAGCGCATCATCTGGCGGCGCAGTTCGAACACGAAATGGCGGCTGTTCGGCAGCCCGGTGAGGTCGTCTTCGTAAATCCGCCCGCGCATCTTGTCGAGGGCGCGATGGAAGCGGCGGCCCTGCTCCGATTCCTCGTACCAGAACTGGACGTGCGCGCCCGCGAAGAGCAGCGTGACGAGGCCGACGACCAGGAAGTTCGATGCGTTGCCGCTAATCAGCCTCTGGGCCTCGATGCAGAACACCACGATCCAGAGGCCGAACGTCACCGGCCGGATGAGCCGGACCAGCAACGAGGACTCAACCGAGCCGAGCTCGCTCTGTTCCGCGGAGGGCAACAGGAAGGCGCTCAGCATGGGGGGCTTGTTCATGGGTGAACCCCTGGTGTTCTCACTTACATAGGTCGAACGCCGAAGGGGCCATCCACAGCCCGCGTATGTAAACCGTGTGTAATTCCTGCCGGCGCACTACCGGGGGCGGGGTGGTGGCAACGTCCCCAGGTATTCGTCGATGGCGCGCGCCGCGCGGCGGCCGTCGGCCAGCGCCGTGACCACCAGGTCGGCCCCGTTCACGTTATCGCCCCCGGCGAACACGCCCGGCCGCGAAGTCTGCCCGCGCCGGTCGACGTGGATAAGCGCCTTGCGGTCGGCCTTCAGTCCGCTGGTGGTCTGCGGGACCACCGGGTCGGCTCCATAGCCGATGGCGATGGCCACCGCATCGGCCGGGATGATGAACTCGCTGCCCTTCACCGGGATGGGCCGCCTCCGCCCCGATTCGTCCGGTTCGCCAAGCTCCATGCGCTGGCACTCGACCGCGCTCACATGGCCGCTCTCGTCGCCGATGATGCGGGTCGGCAGGGTCAGCATCTCGAACACCACTCCCTCTTCGCGCGCGTTCTTGCGTTCTTCCCCCCGGCCCAGCATCTCCGCCTCGGTACGGCGGTACACGCAGGTCACATGCTGAGCGCCCAGCCGGACGGCCGTGCGCACGCAGTCCATGGAGGTATCGCCGCCGCCGATGACGACGACGTTCGTGAGCTTTGGCAGTGGGTCGCGGAAGTGCTCCGGCAATTGCTCGGGCGCGAGGTTGCCTCGGACCAGGAACTCGGTGGCGCTGTAGACACCCCGCAGGGACTCGCCCTCGATCTCCATCTGGTTGCCGACTCCGGCCCCCGTGCCAAGGAAGACCGCATCGCACCCCGAATCGAAGAGGCCGTCGATGGTCACATCCCTCCCGGCGTAGGTGTTGCACACGAACTTCACCCCGAGCGCTTCGAGATGCGCGATGTACTCATCGACGATGTTCTTGCGCATCTTGAAATTGGGGATGCCGTATACGAGCACGCCGCCCGGTTCGGGCCAGGCCTCGTAGACGGTCACCGCGTGGCCCTGCAAGGCGAGCTGTTCGGCGACGGCCAGGCCGGCCGGGCCGGAACCGATGACGGCCACGCGGCGGCCGCTGGGTTCGGGCAGGTAGCGCGGCATGGGGTAGCCGCCCAGCTCCTGGCGCTGGTAGTCGGTGCAGAACGCCTCGAGCTTGCCGATGGTCACCGGTGGCTCCTTCTGGCCGCCCGGGCGGATGGCGAAGCCCACCACGCAGGCCCCCTCGCAGAGCTTCTCCTGGGGGCAGAGCCGGCCGCACATCTCGGGCAGGTTGCTCGTCTCCCTGAACTTGTTCGCCGCGCCGAGGATGTCGCCCGCTTCGAGCAGGGCGAACGCCCCGGGGATGTCGTTGTTCACCGGGCACGCTTCCTGGCACGGCGCCGAGGGGCACTGGATGCAGCGCGATGCCTCGATCTTCGCCGCGTTCAGGTCGAACCCGATGTACGTCTCGTCGAAGTTCCTCTTGCGGGCTTCCGGGTCCTGCTTGGGGACTGGCTGAACGCTGATGGAGAGGCGGCGCGCGACTTCGTGTGTCATAAGTCCTGTGGTGAAACGAAGGGCGGAGCCGCGGCCGGCCCGCCCCTGTTGAATCCTTGTTCGGGTGGTACCCACGGATCGTACTGGAGCCACTCCCGATGTCAACGAACCGGGGGCCCGCTGGACACCCGTCGCCCCGTGCCGCCTTAATGCGCCAACCCCGTTCACCCTGGAGAGAGCATGGCCCGTCTCGCCCCCCTCAACCCCGAAGACCTGACGCCCGGCCAGCGGGCCGTCGCCGATGCCATCATCAGCGGGCCGCGCGGCGGGCTCCGTGGCCCCTTCGAAACCTGGCTCCGCGCTCCTGGACTCGCCGGCCCCGCGCAGAAGCTCGGCGAGTACTGCCGCTTTGGCACCAGCCTCCCGCGCGACCTCTCCGAATTCGCCATCCTCCTGACCGCCAGGCACTGGAAGGCGCAATTCGAGTTCTGGGCGCACGCCCGGCTGGCGCGCGAGGCCGGCCTCCCGGACGACATCATCGAAGCCATCCGCGGCGGAACGCAGCCAGCCTTCCGCAACGAGGCCCAGCGCGCCGTCCACGCGTTGGTGACTGAATACTTCGCCACGAACCGCGCCGGCCAGGCCACCTACGACCATGCCCTGGCGGCGCTCGGTGAGCGCGGACTGGTCGAGCTCGTGGGCATTGTGGGGTACTACTGCCTGGTCTCCATGACGCTGAACGTGTTCGAGGTTGGCCTGCCTCCCGGCGAACCGGACCCCCTGCCATGAGCGGCGCGTTCCATCCGGCCGCCCGCAAGGGGCCGCTCGCCCGTCGCGGGTGGCCGCCGGGCATGGTGAAATAGGGCCATGAAGATCCTCGTCACGACCGACGGCTCCGAGCGCTCGCTCTGCGTCCTCCCCCATGCGGCCCGGTTTGCCACCGCCCTGGGCGCCGAACTGGTGCTGATGCGCGTGCTCGACCCGCGCATCGATGCATCGAAAGAGGTCGCGCCCGCGCTCGAGGACGCCACCGGCCGCGTGCGTGAGCGCTGGGCCGCCGAACTGCGCGAAGTGCTCGCCGCCCGCGCCATCGCCGGCGAGATCCACATCGCCGAACGAAAGTGGGGCGAGGACATCCCATCGGCCATCCACGGCGCGGCCGACGAGCTCGGGGCGACCTTGCTCGCGATGGACTCGCGGGGCACCGGCGCCATCCGCCATGCGCTCTTCGGGAGCGTGACCATGGGAGTCATCTCCCGCGCCGACCTGCCGGTGATGACGCTTGGCGACTGCCCTCCGGCACCCGGGCACACCGGCGCCTACCACCTGCTGGTCACGTCCGACGGTTCGCCCGATGCGCGGAGCGTCATCCCGGGGCTCGGCGACATCCTGTCGCCCGGCAAGACGAAGGTGACACTGCTCCAGGTGGTGGTCATGCGGGCGCTCGAACCCGAGGCCGAGGCGGAGGCCCGCGGCATGACCGAGCTCCGCCCGCTGCTCGAACGCATCCCCGCCGGGGTGGAGGCCGCCGCCATGGTGCGGGTCGTCCCGCCCGGGGCCGGGATCGATACCGCGATCGCCGGCGCCGCCGCCGAGGTGGGCGCCGACGCCATCGCTTCGGCCACGCACGGCCACAGCGCGCGCCGCCACCTGGTTGCGGGCAGCACCGCGCTGGGTGTCGTCAAGCTCGCCGAAGTGCCGGTCATCCTCGTCAAGAGCCACGCCGTCGACTGACACACAGCAAGCGCGTGCCCACCGGCGACCGATAGCACCGGGACAGGGGCCCATCGGGCCTTGGCGTGACCTGAATCCGCGCCGCACAATGCGGCGGCAGACCAGGAGGCCGCGCCATGGGCAGCGATGCCGGCGAATCCCCGCAATTGGGCTTCTTCGGCCAGCTCCGCGACCAGCACTGGGCGGTGAAGCTCATCCTGGCCTTCGTGGTTCTGATGCTCGGCTCACCGTTCATCGCCATGGGCGCCGCGATGGCCTACGGTGCCGCCGGCGAGGCCGGAGTCTGGATCCTTCTCGGCCTGGTGCTCCTCGGCGCGGGCTGGTTCGTGTTCACCAGGCCGGTTCCCGCCGGCGTATCCACCGGACCGGCGACGGCTCGCCCGGGCATCTCCCGGTACTGCGAATCCTGCGGGGCCAGTTTCGGCACCGGGGTCTGGACCTGCCCCGAATGTGGGCATCCCTGGCGGGCAACGGGCCCGGACAGCATCGAGTCGCTGGCCCGATACCTCAATGAGCTCGCGCGCGACCGCCAGCGCGACCTGATCGATGCCGCCAGCTACCAGCGGCTGAAGGCGGAGTACGAACGCCGCCTGGGCGTGCTGCGTCCCGCCCCGTCCGCGCCCGCGCCCGCCGCGACCCGTGTCACGCCACCTCCCGCTGCCGTTCCCGCGCGGGAGGTCCGTCTCCCTGCTCCTCCCCGGCCCCCGAAAGCTGCCGGGCCCCGAGCTGCCGGGCCCCGCCCGGCGCCCGCCGGCGCCGGCCGCGCCGTCATCGGCTGGGCGGCCGAGCGCCAGGCCGACATCCTGCTCTACGTCGGGGCGTTCCTGCTCTCCGTCGCCGCGATCATCTTTGTGGCCTACCAGGGCGAAGAGCTCAGCGGCGGCATCCGCTTCACCGTGCTCACCGGCTACGCCCTCGGCTTCCTCGTGTTCGGGCTGTTGCTGCACCGCTGGGAGCGGGTGAAGGAAGCCGCCCCGGTCTTCCTTGCCCTCGGCGCGATCCTCGTGCCGATCGACTTCGTCGCCCTCCGCACGCAGCTCCTGAGCCACGACGAGCTGGCCAACGATGTCCTCTGGCTCATCGCCTCATCGAGCTGCGCCGCGCTCTACTTCTTGCTCGCCTTCCGGGGATACGGGCGCTTCTACTTCCTGCCGGCCATCCCCGCGACGCTCATCGCGTGGGGTGCGCTCGGCTCGGTCATCAACCTGCCGCGCGAGTGGTGGGGCGCCTGGTACCTGCTGGCGGCGGCGCCGGCCTACGTGACCGCCGGTGCCCTGCGCGGGCGCTGGGCGCCAGCGGCCGGGCTGTTGTGGCTGGCGATCCTCACCGGCGCCGGCTCGCTCGCCTGGACGCACCTGCTGGCCGGCCTCGGTGGCGACCACCACGCCGCGCTGCCCGCGGCCTACGGGCTGGCGACCGCGGGGTTGGCGGCCGGGCTTCGCTGGCGTGTCGATACGCCCGTGCTCGCGGCGCTGCCACCGCTGGCCGCATCGACGGCGGCCTCGGCCTGGTGGGCGGCCTTCGGCCTGGACTACGAATGGCAGACCCTGTTCGTTGCCCTCGCCGGCGCCGGGTACCTTGTGGTCGCGCACTTCCAGCCCGAAGCCCGGGCCCGGGCCTGGGCGGCGGTGGGGGCCACGTTCGGTGTCCTGGCGATCCTGGGCGCCCACGCGGCCTCGGCCGATCCCGCGGCGGCCCGCGGCGTGCTACCGGCCACCTACGCGGTGGCGTTCGCCGCGACCGGCGGCGCGTTCGGCCGCTGGGGATGGGCCGCCGCGGCCCTCGCGCTCCCGCCCCTTGGCGGCATGACGATCGCCACCGCCGCCTGGGCATCGGGCGAGGTGGGCACCGGGTGGTATGGCGCCATCGCCGTCATCGCCTCGTTCGGCTACCTGGCGCTGGCCTTCTTCGATACGCCCGCCCGCACCCGCGGCTGGCAGTCCGCCGCCGCCATCACCGCGGCGCTGGGCCCGCCCTTCGCCCACGCCGCCATCGCGCTGGACGACGACCCGCAACGCTGGGCGCTCCCGGCGACATACGGCCTCGTGCTCCTGGGCGCGGCCGTGTCGTTCCTGCGCTGGCGGTGGTCGTGGCGGCTCGCGCCCGGGGTCATCCCGGCTTCGGCGGCCGCCACCGCGGCCGCGGCCTCGTGGGCCCGGTGGGATCTCCAGCCCGAGTGGTACGGCTCCTTCGCGGCCGCGGCAGCCCTCGGCTACCTGGTGCTCGCGTGGTTCGGACCGCGGGAGCGGCGCACCGCCTGGTGGGGCTGCGGCATGGTCGCGGGCGCCATCGCGTTGTCGCTGGCGCATGCGACCGTCGCGGCCCGCCCCGAGGCCGAACCCCTCTCGCTCCCGCTGACCTATGCCATCCTCGCCGGCGGCGCGGGAGTTGCGTTCGCGGCATGGCGCTACGCCTGGCGGGTCGCGCCGGGCGTGCTTCCGGCCCTGGCGGCCATGACGGCTATCACCGCCGGCTGGGCCCAATGGGAGATCCAGCCCGCCTGGTACGGCGCTATCGCAACCACCGCCACCTTCGGCTACATCGCCTGGGCGCTCTTCGATGCGAAAGCGTGGGCACGGCCATGGCTCGCCGTCGCCGCGCTTGCCGGGGGCGCCGGGGTCGTCTTCACGCAGGCCGCGCAGTTCGCCGATACCGCCCCTGCCCCGGCCCGCGAGGCGCTGCCAGTCGCCTATGGCCAGGCATTCATGGGAGCCGCCTTCGCCGCGGCCTGGTGGCGCTGGGCCTGCCGCGAGGCCATCGCCCTCCTGCCACCGCTGGCGGGAGCGTTTGGAGCGTCGCTGGCCTGGGTCACCTTCGATATGCGCCCCGGCTGGCTGACCGTGTGGGCCGCCGCCGCCGCGGCCGGGTACCTGCTGCCCGCGTTGCTCGACCGGCCCAACCGTGGCAACTGGCAGCTGGCGGCCGTGTTCCCCGCCCTGGGCGCGCTGCTCATCGCCCATGCCCTGGTGGCCGCGGACGACCCGGTGCGCTGGCAGCTCCCCGCGAGCTACGGCGTCCTCCTCCTCGCGTGGACCGCCTTCGCCGCCCGCGTCTGCGATGCCAGCACCCTGGCACCGCCGTTCCTGGCCTCGGTGCTTGGCGCGACGGCGCTCTGGGCCGCAGAGGCCGAGCCGCAGTGGTGGCCCTACCCCGCCCTCGGCGTGGCCGCGGCCATCACCGCGACCGCCTCATGGTGGCAGCGGAACCGCATCTTCGGCCTGGCGGGCTGGGGGTATGCCGTCGCCCTCGCGACGGTGGCGTCGATTGCCGTCCTCCCTGTTGACTCCACCCACCACGCCCATGGCGCCGCCGTCCAGCTGGCGGCCGCCGCGCTACTTGCCGTCGCCTCGCTCGCTTCGCGGGGCGCGATCTTCGCCTTGTTCGCCGATGATCCAACTCCCCGCGCCCGAAGGGCCGAGTGGAGCGTGCTCTCGCAGGGCGCCTTCGCCTTCCTCCTCGGCGCCGGCGCCTCGCTCAACGGATTGCTCGATTTCGGAGGGGCCGGCCGGGCATGGACGTTCGCCGCGCTCTCGCTCGCCGGCTGGGGCCTCGTCGGGTCGCGCTGGCGCGCACCGGCATCGCTCTGGACGTTCGCGCCAGCCGGGCTGGTGGGCACGGCTATCGCCTCGCTCATCGCCGCCGAAGCGGGCGAGTCCGGGTACGGGACGCTCACCGCGGTCCTGGGCCTGGCCACACTGGGGCCGCTGATCGGCTTTGCCGGGGCGCGCCGCTGGACCCTGCTGGGGATCGCGAATTCGTTCTTCCTCCTGGCGATCTGGGCCGGGTGGCGCTGGCAGGACCTCGAGATGGCCTACCTCCCGCTGGCCTTCGCGGCCGTCGCCAGCGTCGAGTGGACGGCCCTCCTTAGCGTCCGCCGCTACACCCGCGAACCGTCCGAACCGAACCTGGTCATCGAGTACATCTCCTGGGCGCCGTGGCTGCTCTCCGGCGCGGTCTCCGGCATCCTGCTCTCGCGCGAGCAGGCCCGGCTCGAACCCGGCGATGTGCTGGTGACCACCGGGGAATGGACGCTCGCCGCGACCGTCCTGGGGCTGCTTTCGGCGGCGGTCACGGCCGAGGGCATCCGCCTGAAGCGAAGGTGGGTGTGGATCGGCGGCAGCGCGGGCCTCCTCGCGTCCCTGTTGATGGCCATCGCCACGCGCCAGCCCGGGAACGTGCAGGCCTACACGGCGCCCATCGGCATCTCCCTCATCCTTATCGCCCTCACCTTTCGCCGGTCGGCACCGCTGCTTGGCCGCCATATGCACGTGCACGAGGCGGTGATGGTCATCGGCGCGCTCCACCTGGTCCTGCCCCCGGCCGAGCAGAGCTTCGAACCCGGCGGCGGGAAGTTCGGCCTCGAACTCCTGGGCATCGGCCTGGCGCTGCTCGCGGTTGGCCTGCTCTTCCACGGCAGGTGGCTCGTGGCCGCGGCCATCCTCACCCTCACCGCGACGGCGGTCCGGATGGTGACCGGCGGGCTGTTCACCACCCCATACTGGCTGCTGCTTGGCATCGCGGGCACGGCCCTGATCGGGTTCGGGTTGCTCGTCTTGCTCGAACGTGAGCGCTGGGATCGCTTCCGCCGGGGTGTCGTCCGGTGGTGGCGGTCGGTCGAAGGAGCCCCGGTCGAACCGCTCGGCGGCCCCCGCGCCCCCGGCGGCCAGCGCACCTGAGACGCCCGCCGGCCAGGCAGCTAATCGCTGGCCGCTGCCTCGCGAAGGGCATCCTCGTTGTACCAGACCGCCTCGAGCACGGCCTGCCACGACCAGCCGAGCCCGAGCAGCCGCTCCGTGAGCATCAGCTGGGCCGAGGTTTCGTTGGCAAGCGTGGCCATCAGGTCCGAAAGCAAGTCCGAACCTTCGGGGCCGAGCACATCGTTCAGCTGCACTTCGCGCTTCTGCGCGATGGCGCGGCAGGCCAGCGTCGTGATGGCGAGACGGCGTGTCTCGTGATCGTGGGGGAGTGCCCGGTGCGCGGGCTTGTTGCTTTCGAACATCGCCGGCAATTTCCGCGGGAGTTAGCCGAATGTTCTCCGCGCGCGGTTAACGCGTCTGTCAGGGGAAACCCTTACTTCCCCGATTTCGCGCAGACAGCATCCAAACCTCCCGGGATATCCTGTGGGGCATGGGAACCGCCCCCGCTTCGGATCCGGCCACCACGCTCGATGAGGATGTGCTGCGGCGGCTCATCCCGCCCTACCGCGTCATCCTCCACAACGACGACCACAACAGCATGGACCACGTGGTCCGCACCCTCCTGCGCTGCGTGCCGGCACTCTCCCCGGAGGATGCCGAACAGATCATGTGGACGGCCCACACCCACGGCCAGGCAACGGTCATCGAATGCCCGAAGGAGACGGCCGAACACTACCGGGACTGCCTCGAATCGGCCGGCCTCACGGCAACCATCGAGCCAGCCTGATCCGGGCCCTTTCCTTCCCCGTCCCCACTCCCGGGCGCCGCTCCCTGGCCGCCCCGGTTCGGACGGCCATTCCTCTGCCCTCTGCCCTCTTCCCTCTTTCCACTCTCCCGCTACCCTTGCGGTACACATATGCCCGAACCGGACTGCTACTACTGCAACCGCCCGGCCGAAGCCGAATGCCCGACCTGCGGCCGGCTGTATTGCGCCGAACATGGCGACGACGTGTGCCTGCGCTGCATGTCGCCCGAATCGGCCACACCCAGCGCGCTGGTCTACCGCGGATCGGTGCTCACCCTGGTCATCGCCTCGCTCGTGGCGCTCTTCCTGGTCTTGCGCCCGCCCGAGCGGGCCACCGACAATGGCGTGGTCCGGCCCGTGCCCACAAACACCGCGGCCGTGAGCGCGACCGCCACCCCGACCCCGCCTGTCACCCGGACCCCGGCAGCCACCACCACCTCCGCGGCCACCCCGGCCGCTTCCCCATCGCCGCCAACGCCGCCATCGCCCGCGGGGTCGCCCACGGCGGCCGCCACGCCGCCAGCGGGCCCACGGACCTATGTGGTGCGGGCAGGCGACACCCTCTCCTCCATCGCGGCGGAGAACGGGACGACCGTCGACGCGATCGTCGCGCTCAACCCCGGGCTCGATCCGAACACGCTTCCGGTGGGCGAGGAGATCCAGCTCCCATGAGCTGGCACGACGACCCGGAGGTCCAGAAGCAGGTTTGGCTGCGCTCGGCGCGGGGCAAGCTGCTGCGGTCGGTCATCATCTGGATGCCGCTCTTCCTGGCGGCGCTGGCCGGCATGGTGTTCTACACCGCGGACATCCTCTTCATGGACCGCGAATACGGGTCGACGTGGGTGCTGGTGACAGTGCTCGCCATCCTGACCATCCTCTTTGGGTTCCAGGCGATCCAGTCGTTGCTCGACTTCCTCGACAGGCCGCGCACGGAACGGGGCTTCGTGACACGCCGCTGGGCCCGGAACGACTCGCTCGTGATGCGCTCCCATTACATACGGCTGGAAAAGCGGATCCTCCGCGGCGATGCCTTCCTCCTGGCGGAGATCCGGGAGGGTGACTACGTGGAGGCGACCTTCTACCCGCACTCCGCCGTGCTGGTGTGGGCCGACAAGGTGGAGCCGCCGCCGGCCAGCGAATCCACGCCGCCGGCCGGGCAACCGAAGTGGGATGGGCCGATCCAGCGGCAGTAGCACGCGCGGCGCTCGCCCCGCCGGGAATACTCACGATTGCCGAAATATCGTGAGAGAGCGCCACCGCGTCAGGGTCTGACGCACCCGTCTCCCTATAATGCGCGACTTCCTCATGGGCGGTGAATCGCATGCGACGTCTTCCGGTCCTTCCCCTGTTGTTGGCGCTCATGGCCACTCCGCTCTTCGTCGGGGCAGCGTTCGACCGTCCAGGATCGGAACGAGACAATCCGTTTACCTTCGTGGAGCACCAGCTTCGCCCTAGCGACGGGCGCACTCTCCAGTCGGTGTACGGGGCGGCGAGTCTCCCCCGTGGGAGCGTTGGGGCGGCCACGGTGTTTCCGCCAGACGAACGCTGGGAGGTGACCGACACAACGCTCTACCCGTTCCGGCTCATCACGCAGGTGGTGATGTTCAACGAGTACGATGAAATCGATGGCACCTGCAGCGGCGTGCTCTTGGGTCCACGGCTGGTGCTCACGGCGGCGCACTGCATCTACAGTGGTGGTTCGTATGTCTCCAGTGTCCTCGTGATCCCCGGCCAGTCCGGCTCCGACTGGCCGTTCGGAACCGGCTATGGCGTGAAGCTGGCGGTCCCGAACGGCTGGGCGGATGGCCGCGGCGCTTCCAACGACCCCTACGGCCCGCCGTCACCGTTTGACGTCGGCATCATCGTGCTCGACATCACCGATTGGGACGCATCAATCGGACCATTTCCGGTTGTGGCCTCTGCTTCCGATGCGTTCTTCGCGAAGGCCGAATTCTTGCTGGGAACGGCAGGCTACCCCGGCGATAAGTCCATCGGGACGATGTGGGCTTCCGAGACATGGAACTACTTCGTCGACGAAACCTATCTCTACACCGATGCGGACATCTACGAGGGCCAAAGCGGTTCGCCGATTTTCGCTCTCCAGGGAGCAGACTCGTTTATCTTTAGTGTGGTCTCTGGTGGCAACCAGTCATTCAATCGCTCGGTTCGTTTCACACCCCAGGTTACCGATGCGCTCGAGGGCTATGCGGAGGGCTTCGGCGTAACGCTGGCAACCTATGTGTTCTCCGACGATGAGCCCACCCCCACACCCACTGCCACCGCCACGCGCCCACCGTCCCAAACGCCCACTCCGGTCGCTTCCCCCACACCGCTGCCCGTACCGACCGCGACGACTGCCCCGGGAGGAGTGCCCAACCCGAGGCCCTACCACCTCACCACTCAGCAAGTCAGTCGAGACTGACTCTCGGCGCGCGGCTCATCCTGCTGTACAATCCCGCCGATGTCCGAATCCGAGCGGCCCGCCTACCGTACCATCCGCGAATGGGCGGGCGATGAGCGGCCCCGCGAACGTCTCCTCAAACACGGCCCCGGCGTCCTTTCCGATGCCGAGCTCATCGCCATCGTCCTCCGCTCCGGCCTGCCCGGCGAAAACGTGGTCGACATGGCCCGGGGGCTGCTCGACTCGCTTGGCGGGCTCAGCGGGCTCGTCCGGTCCGATGCGAAGGTGCTCCAGCGCTCGCGCGGCCTCGGCCCGGCCAAGGCCGCGCAGATTGCCGCCGCCATCGAGCTCGGCCGCCGCGCCCAGCAGGTCGATCCCACGGACCGCCCCGTCCTGTTGCGGCCCGATGCCGTGTTCCAGCTCCTGGGCCCCCGGCTCATCGGACGCCGGCGCGAGGAGTTCTATGTCCTCCCCCTCGATACCCGGGGCCGCCTGCTCGGCTCAATCTCCCCGGCAAACGGCGGCGCGGCGAACTCCGTCGCGGTCCGCCCGGCCGAGGCCTTCCGCGAAGCCATCATCCACGATGCCGTCTCGGTCGTGATCGCCCACAATCACCCCTCGGGCGACCCCCGCCCGAGCCCCCAGGACGTGGCCGTGACGCAGGGCCTCATCGCCGCGGGCAAGCTGCTCGATATCGAGGTGCTGGACCACGTCGTGATTGGCGCCGGCACGTACGTCTCCATGGCGCGCGAGGGCATGGCGTTCGAGCGCACGGGCGGCTCCAGGGGAATAGCCGCTGAGCGCTGAGCATCCATGCACGCATAGCCCCCGCCTATAGCTCCCTCGCTACCC
>DAOKYT010000028.1:24222-31292 GCA_035326025.1 Tepidiformaceae bacterium | reverse complement strand
GGGTTCATCGTACAAACCCCCTTCCCCTCCCAACTCCAGTGCGGTCGGGATTCCGGCCCCGACCGCCCCCTCCGCCCCGCCCATGGCCCGAGCTGCCGCATCTCGGATGCCGCTTACTGGGCGCCCGGCCGCCCCTCGGGCGACGACAGCATCCCCACCCTGGTCGTGGAAGTGCGCTCTCCCGAGGAAACCCCGGGCGAACTGCGCGAAAAATGCCGCTTCTACCGCCGGAACGGTGTCGAGGTGTGCTGGCTCGTGCACCCGGAATCGCGCACTGTCGAGGTCTTCGACGAGGGGCGCGACGGCGAGCCCTTCCCGGGCGATGCCGCGATCGCCTCGCCCGCGCTTCCGGGGTTCACGCTCTCGCTCGCGGCGCTCTTCGGCTCGGTTCCCCGGTAAGCTCGCAATCCCAGCTGCTTCCGCATGTTCCTATCCGTCCGGGGCGCTCCGCAGGCGCGCCCCCGGAAACGGCCGACGGCCCTGGCCAGTGCTGGCCCGGCGCGTCAGCCGGGCGGGGTATGGACCCCTCAGGGTCACCGGGACGATGGCGGGCCTTTGGCATCGCCGACACGTCCCGCGGAGCCGGGCCCTTCGAATCCCGCGGCGGCCTGGCAAGGACGGATGCCGGAGACAACGCCTTCGAACTCATGGGGTGGTCCGGCGTCCGGCTCAGCCGCCCGGTTTCGCGATCATCAGCCAGAGGAACACGATGAAGCTCACATCGAGCAAGGCTCCAACCGCCGTCATGACCGGGTCGTTCAGCTGCTGGCTGACTTCGGGCGTCACCTCGCCATTCCCGAGCGCCGCAGCCGCCGCCCGGATCTTCCGGTTCTTCCGCATGAAGTAGCCGTGATCGACGGCCAGCACGACGATGAGCAGCGTGTACGCGGCCGAAACCCACGGGTCGCCGTATTCGAATCCGCCCTCATCCACCAGCAGCGTGCCGAAGACCACCGCCAGCAGCGCCCCGGCCGAAGTCACGATGAGCTCGGAACGGCGCTGGATATCGAGCAGCGTGACCGCGGTGGTGGCTGCCTTCACCCGTCCCGCCGCGATGGCCGTGCCGGTGGTCAACCCGGCGGCCGCCAGCCAGAGGAATACGCCTGCCAGGTGCCCGAAGAGATACCAGTCCTGGGTGTCCATAGTGCGCCTCCCCGTGGAACGTACCGCATCACCGCGGGGATTGACTACCAGCGGGCTTACTGGCACTTCACGCCGATGTACTGGCCCGTCTCGCGCCGCTCGGTGCACTCACGCTTCGACGTATCCACCACCACGTGGCCGGCCGTGTCGATTGAGACCGGGTACCGGTCCAGGTTACGGCCTTCCGCGTCCAGTCGCAGACCTGTCAGGTCGTAGGTGGCGCCATCGCATTCCTCGCGAAAAACGAGCGTCGTGCCGGTGGCGGCCGCGCTCATCCGGCCCGCATACCGCTCCAGGATGTCTGGCAGCCTCGAATCGGTGACCGGCAGCGGCGCGACCCGGCAGCGCCGTTCCGGGCGCGCACGGTTGGTTGCATCGAGGTCCGATAGCGCCAGGAAGTCACCGCCCGGCAGGCGGACCAGGTAGAGGTTCTCCTCACCGACGAAGTCCACCGTGCCCGGTGCGTAGGCTTCGGCGTCTTCGAGCCTCACCTTGCCGGTATCGGCTCCCGATTCGAGAAACACGATCAGGAAGGCCCCCAATCCGAAGACCAGGACGAGAAAGGCCACGGCGGTGAAGCAGCCCAGGAAGACGGGCGGCCGCGCGTTCTCCACGCCCTCGCCGGGAACCCGGGTCATCGACTCTCCCTGCTCCCTCGGGAACCGTCCGGGATGCCGGCCAGTGTCACCATCGCGCGGCGCCGGGCCGAGAGTTGCTCGCGCTCGGTCCGGGCCAGGGTGCGCTCAAGCGCGGCGTCGAGGCCGCCGATCTCCACCACCTCATCCACCAGCCCCCAGCGCAACGCCTCATCCGCGCCGATCGGCTCGCCGGTCAGGATCATGTGCATCGCCACACCCTGCGGCGCGAGGCGCGGCAGCGTCTGGGTCCCACAGGCGCTCGGGATGTAGCCCAGCGTCACCTCCGGCAGGGCGAACGAGGCGCCTCGCTCGGCAATCCGCAGGTCGCAGAGCAACGGAAGCTCCAGCCCGGCCCCGTAGCAGAAGCCGTGCATCAGGGCGATGGTCAGGCAGCGGTGATTCAGCAGCTCCCACCAGAGGTCGCGGTCGTGCCGCGCCGAGCGCGACGCCATCACCGAGGGCGCCGTGCCGAACTCCGAAATATCCGCCCCGGCGCTGAACGCCCGCCCCTCGCCCCGGAAGACGATCGCCTGGACGTCCTCGATATCGCGGCAAGCGCGGAAGTACTCCCAGAGCAGATCGCGCATGGCCATGTTGATCGCATTCAGCCGCCCGGGCCGGTTCAGCGTAATCGTCGCCACGCCCCTATCGTCGATGGCCAGGAGCACCGGGTCTTTCATTGCCCATCCAGTTTACCGCCACGCGGGGGAAGCGTTGGTTTGGCCCGCCCACGATGCCCCGGGGCGCTTGCGCGGGTGGGGCCATTCGCGCATCGTGAACCACCGGGCAGCCGCCCCGTGAGGAAACCGTGGCCAGCGCAGTCTATGCAGGCAGCTTCGACCCGATCACCAACGGCCATGCCGCCATCATCCAGACCGGGCTCGTGGCGTTCGAGCGGATCGTCATCGCCGTGCTCACGAACGCGAGCAAGGCGCCGCTTTTCTCCGTCGAAGAACGCATCGAGATGATCAAGGACGCGGTGAAGGATGACGCGCGGGTGGAAGTCGACCGCTTCGACCGGGGTCTCCTGGTGGACTACGCCCGGAGCAAGGGCATCCGCGTGATCCTGCGTGGCCTCCGCGCGGTGGGCGACTTCGAGTACGAATTGCAGATGGCAAACATGAACCGTCACCTCGCGCCCGGCATAACCACGGTCTTCGTGCCCGCGAACGATTACTTCTTCGTCAGCTCCACGCTGGTGAAGGAGGCTGCCTCCCTCGGCGGCGATTTGAAGGGCGTGGTACCAGACCTGGTCGAGCGCAAGCTCCGGGAGAAGTACGGCCGGTAACGGGGCCGCGGTACCTCGGGCAAACAGGCCAGCGACACGGAAGCGAAAGCCGCCGAGGCCTTCGAGTACGAGTTCCTCACCACCCGGGGCGATCGACGGTCGCCCGTGATCATGCGCTTCAACGGTGCGGGTCTCCCGATCGACCGGGAGCGTGCGGGGCACTCCTGTTCCCGCGGGAAGGCAGGCCGGTGCTGGCGCGCGGGAGCGGCCTGGCCCTTCGATCGCACCTCCACGCACAGGTCCGGCGCCCGTGCGGGGTAGTCCTCGCCGAGGTGCCCGGGCAGGTGGTACGAAGGGTCGGGTACACGGAGGTTCCCGCAGGAGTGTCCGGAATTCGTAGCCCCGGTTCGGGCCATGCGGAGCGGCCCTTCGTGGCTGCACGCTCCATGAGCAGCATCGCGATGCGTGGCCGGGGCCGGCTGTGTGGCTTCTCGGCCGCCGGCTCCGCTCCATCACGCCATCGATGAGCCCGGTGTGCGGCTCCGTCTCCGGCGGTTCGAGGAACTCGCCGGGAGGGTCAGGCGCCTGCCCTGGCGCGCGAATATGCCGCGAGCATACCGCCGGCCCAACCTCGCGGGGTGAGCCGCCGCCTCAATCCACCCAGTCCGGCTTCCGGATCTGGCTCCGCTGGCGGCGCAGCAGTCCCTGCGCGAAGTCGTCGTTGGCCTTCCGCACCAGGTCCTCCATGTCGTCGCTGCCCAGCTTCATCTTCGAACTGCGCCAGCGCTTCAACATCGCCCGGTCCCGGTCTGAAAGCCCCGCTTCATCGGCCATGCGGTTCACCAGCAACGTGAGGGCCTCGGCAATCTCGTCGTCGGAAAATCGGACTTCCATTACTTCTTCACCGTCTCATAGCGGCCGCCGCTCTTCACCCGCCGCAGGAATTTCGCATCGATGTGCGCGTTCAGCGCCTTGTTCAGGTCGTCGGTCAGCTTGGCCAGCGCCGGCGAGCCCTCGGCACGATCGCTCCGCCACCGCCGGATCGCTTCCTTCCCTTCGTTCGAAAGGTCCGCATTGTCCACGGCCACGGCGCTGATGAGCATCATCAACGACCAGGCCTCAGCCTCTTCGAGCATCACGATCATGGGTCACTCACCTGTAAACAGTGGGGGCCGCTTCTCGAGAAACGCCCGGACCCCCTCCGCGCGATCTTTGGTCGTCTGCAGGAGCAAGGTCAAATCGGTCTCGAAGCGCAGAGCCTGTTCCAGCGGCTGGTGCGCTCCGCGCCTGATCGCTTCCTTCGCGAGACGGGTGGCAATCGGCCCCCGCGAGGCGATCACCGCGGCGAGCCGCCCCGCCTCCTCACTTGCGCGGCCCGCCGGCATCACCCTGGTCACCAGCCCGGCGTTGAGCAGTTCGCCGGCCGCCATGGGCACATCGCCAGCCCGCGCCATCAGCGATGCCCCGGCGCCGCACACGCGGATGTCGGCCGCAAGGGCGACCGCAGCGATCGCCGGCCCGAGCGCATCCTCGAAGCAACACACGACAGGGAGCGCGAACAGCGCCAGGGCCCGCAACCGGGCGCGGTCCATCTGCACCGCGTCGCCCGGGGTGACCCCGGCGGCATCCAGCACCACGACCCGCGCGACTCCGGCCTCGCGGATAGCGTCGAGCTCCGCCAGCAGCCAGCTGGCCGGCGCGCCCCGGCCCGCCATCCGGACCCACGCCACCGTGGCCGGTACCTCTTTCACGGGCCTAAGCCTACACCGTCCGGGTGGCTGGCGGCGGGGACGTTCGCGCCCCGGCGGGTGTGGCCTCTTTCCCCTCCCCTTCCCTATCGCTCAAAGCCGCATCGCGGCTATCCCACGCCGCCTGTACGCTTATGGGCACATGAGTGGCCTCGCCCTGCTGCCTTTTCTCGCCATCAACATCGATATCAACCCGGTCATGTTCGACGTGGGGCCGTTCACCCTCACCTGGCACGGCCTCTTCACGGCCATCGGCATCATCGCCGGCGTCTCCCTCTCCGTGTGGATCGCCAAGAAGGACGGCATCCCGCCGGAGGTCGCCCAGGAGGTCGCCCTCGTTGGCGTCCCATCGGCCATCGTGGGCGCCCGCCTGTTCTACGTGTTCGAACACTGGGACCGCTTCTCCGGCGATCCCCTGAAGATCGTCACCGGCATCACCGAAGGGGGCATCACGCTCTACGGCGGACTCCTCGGCGGCGTGCTCGGCGGCCTGCTCTATGCGCTTTACCACAAGTGGCCGATCGCGATCATCCTCGATGCCGCCGCGCCCGGCATGATCCTCGGCCAGGGTATCGGCCGCATCGGCGACCTCATCAACGGCGAGCACCTCGCGGACAAGAGCGGCCTCCCCTGGGCCGTGAAGTATCTCCACCCTGACAGCCCACAGTACCGCTACTGGCTGAACAACCAGGACCCGAACGATCCCCTCCGCCCGCTCGATACCTACGCTGTGCACCCGGTGGCTGGCGGCTACGAGCTCCTCGGCGACTTCATCATCCTTGCCATCCTCCTGTTCGTGGCTCGCCGCTTCATCCGCGTGCCGGGCTGGGTCTTCTGCAGCTACGTGGCCATGTACGGGATCATGCGCTTTTTCCTGTCCTACTTCCGGTTCGATGAGCAGACCATCGCGGACGTGCCGGTGCCTCAGATCACGAGCGGCATCCTCCTCGGCATCGCGGTGATTGCCGCCGGCATCCTCTACCGGAAGCCGGGCCCCATCACACCCGAGTACGCTGAGCGGGTCTGGGGCGACCTGCCGCCTCGCGACGACGAGCCCACCGGCTCGCCCTCACCAGCCTGATGCCCCCGCCCCTGCGGGTCACCCTCTATGGCAGGCCCGGCTGCAGCCTTTGCGACCAGGCCGAGCTGTTCCTCCGGCGCATCGCGCGGCGCGTGCCCCTGGCCATCGAACTCGTGAACATCGAGACCGACGAGGCGCTCCACCAGCGCTACCTGTTCGACATCCCCGTGGTCGTGGTGGATGGCGCCGAGGTGGCGAAGGCCCCCATCCACGAGCATGCCCTGGCCGAACGCATCGAGGCGTTCGCCAGCCGGTAGGGCGCCACCCCGTGGTCCAGCCCGCCGGCGGCGGCCGCGCGACCCCGATGGCCACCGCCGGTGATGCGACTCCATGCATGCCCCCGGGCTAAGGAAGCGATGGCACGCACATCCTGGACGACTGGCCTGTTTGGCCGGAAGCTGGGAATACTTCTTCCGGAGCACCCGCATGACATCGACCACCGACCAGGTTCGCAAACAGTTCGGACCCGTGGCGCAGGCCTACGCCACGTTCTCCTACCACGCGAACGGCCCGGACCTCCGGACCATCGTGGAGGCAGCCGGCTTCACCGGGAACGAGGTGGTGGTCGATATGGGCTCCGGCGCGGGACACACGGCGCTCGCCTGCGCCCCTCACGCCGCCCGCGTCGTGGGAATCGATGTCACTCCCGAAATGGCCGAAATGGCCACTGCCCTGGCTGCCCAGCGTGGGCTCAAGAACGTGGAGTTCCAGGTGGGCGACGTGGAACGGCTGCCGTTCGGAGGTGAAACGGCCGATGTCGTGACCAGCCGGGTCAGCGCCCACCACTACGCCGACCCTGTCCGAGCGATCAGCGAGGCCTTCCGCGTCCTTCGTCCCGGGGGTGTCCTCATCGTCGCCGATACGGTGTCGCCGGAGGAGCCGGCTTTCGATACTTTTCTCAACTGCATCGAGTTCCTGCGCGACCCCTCCCACGTCCGCGACTACCGTGGCTCGGAGTGGATGCGCATGCTGCGCGCGGGCGGGTTCGAACCTGAAATGCTCGACCGTTTCGCCCTCCCGCTCGATGGCGCCGACTGGGTGAAGCGCCAGCAGTGCCCGCCGGAGAAGATTGCCATCGTGCGGCGCCTCATGGCCGAGGCGAACAGCCGGGTCGAGGCGGCCTTCGAGATCCGCGACGAACCGTGGGGCTTCAGCATCCCCATCGCCGTGATGCGCGCCCGCAAGCCTGCCTGAGGCCGGGCCGCCTACCCAGGCACGCGCGCCCGGCCGAG